>NZ_JAMYQC010000010.1:0-209807 GCF_040320645.1 Mesorhizobium sp. M0633 | reverse complement strand
ACGTTATCCAATCCTGGGGACGACCTCCAAGGAATCCTCAGATAAGGGCCGACGTTCGAGACCAACCAAAGGGGATGGCGCGGCGCCTCCCCTTCTCCCCTTGTGGGAGAAGGTGGCCTCGCGAAGCGAGGTCGGATGAGGGGTGCTCCAGCTTGGCACCGGCGGCGCTCCGTCCAACACCCCTCAACAGTCTCGGCGCTGCGCGCCAATCCACCTTCTCCCACAAGGGGAGAAGGAAGAAGCTGCCGCGCTACTCCGCCTCGGCCACCATCTGCCGGCCGCCCACCCAGTCGCGCCAGGCCCTCTCATCGCCGTGGAAGACGTTGAGGTCTATGCGGCCTCTTACGCCGTGCGACAGGCCGGAGCCGGAATATTGCCAGAACAGCCATTTGCGGTCGGGATAGACCTTTGACGGGTGCGCCGCCACGGCGCGCAGCCAGAACGGATAATCGAGGAAGGCGCCCCTGAGATTGTCACGGTAGAAGTCGGGCGCGGTGTAGATGATCGGCCGCTGGCCGTAGTGGCGCTCGAGCTTGTCCATGAACACCTGCATCTTTTCCAGCACCTTTTGCCGCGATGGGCGGCGCTTGCAGCTGGAGTCGCCGTTCCACTCGACGTCGATCACCGGCGGCAGCGCACCCTCGACCCGCGGCACGTTGCGGATGAACCAGTCGGCCTGCTCGCCGGCGGTGCGGCACCAATAGAAGAAGTGATAGGCGCCGCGCTTGAGGCCGGCGGCATCGGCACTGCGCCAGTTCCTGGTGAACATCGGGTCGAGATGATCGCCGCCGTCGGTGGCCTTGATGTAGGCGAAGTTGGCGCCCTGGGCACGCAGCTTTCCCCAGTTCACATTGCCCTGCCAGCGCGAAACGTCGACGCCGTGGACGGCGAGACGCCTCGGCGAGGATGCCTTGCCGAAATTGATCGGCTTGGCATCGCGAAAACCATAGCGTGTGACCGGTTCGGCAAGCATTGCTGGTGCCGCGCGTGTCAGCCGCTTCGGCGGCGACATCAGCGCGATCACCTCGGCCGGCGGTTCGACGTCCTGATCGGGTACGTCCATCGCGACCGGCTGTTCGTCCTGCTCCTGGTCGGCAAAAGCGGGCGCAGCATCAGTTTTCGCCACGGATGCCACCGGCGCGGGTGGCCGCACAACCGAGCTGGTGGTCTCGCTGGACGGCACTTGCAGCGCATCGACGCCGGAGGTTGACGTGCAGCCGGCAAGGCACAGCGCTGCGATCGAAAAGATGACGACGCCTGATAACCGCATCTGGACCTGTACGCAAAACACAACAGACCGAAGGCAGGACAACGCCGCCGGACAAACCAAGCTGGATTCCTAACAAGAAACTACCAACAAAGTTTGAATCGAATTGTTAGGGCTTTGCGGCGGGACGTTGGCCGGGCGGAGGTGCGCTGTCCCTCCAATGTTCGGCCACGTCGCTGCCTCGGCTTGACAACTCACGGCATGAGATTAGTCTCCACTAATCTTACGGTGTAAGGCACCACGTGGAGGACGTCATGCAGCCCGCCGCCCTGTCAGAATTGCAGCCCGTAGTCCCGCCGGAGCCATGCTCGCCCGCCATCGGGGTCGACGAGATACCTCGCAACCTCAGCCGCGCCATCGAACGCGCCGAGGTCAATGCGTGGCTCGATCTCTATCGCGCCGCCCCGGCAGACTTTGCCGCAAAGCAAGGCCTTGCCATCGCCGAAGATGGCGATCTCGTCTGGGCCACCTGCACGACGATCCCGTTCATCCATTTCAACTGTGTCAAAAATTTCGGCGTCGAGAGCGCGGCCACCGAGAGCCGGCTCGACGCGCTTCTGGCGCATTATCGCGACGCCGGCATTCTGCGGCCCTGGTTCTACACCAACCCACACACCGAGCCCGCGACGCTCAGCTGCTGGCTCGAGGCGCGCGGCCTGCAACGTCAGGGCGGCTGGGAACGCATCTTTCGCGACGCCACGCCATTGCCCGCTGAGCCGCTTTTCCCGACGGAGGATGTCTCGGTCGAGCGGGTGACGCCGGCAACGGCAAGGGAATGGGCTGGGTTCATCGACAGCCAATATCGGTTGCCGACCTCACCGTGGTTGCTGGCGCTGGCCGGCCGACGCGGCTGGCATCATTACATGCTGCGGCGGGAAGACGCGGTGGCGGCGGTGCGCTCGATGTTCATCGGCGCCGACGGCATGGCCTGGAGCGGCATCGACGCGCCGGTGCCCGGCATCATGGCGCCGAGCTTCGACCTCGATGCAATGCTCGGCGAAGCGATGGTGCGCGACGGACTTGCGGCCGGTGCAAAACTGTTCGTGGCCGATATCGAGGCGCCGCGAGCCGAACGTGACGGGCCAGCCTACCGCAACTATGCACGCCTCGGCTTCAAGCTTGCCTATTTCCGCAGCCATTACAGCTATTTGCCGGCAAATTCCGGCTGACCGCTTCAAGACCCTAGCTGCACAACCACAGCTTGTGACAGGTCGTGGCCATGAGGTGGGCCGGCGGTACAAAGCGATCGTTGACCGGCGCATCATCGTCTACCCGGCGGACCTTTTCTTCGAGCAACGTGCGAAGTTGTGCCGGTTGCACGCGGTCGCGCTCCATTACCAGCTTGATCATCGGATCGCTCAAGAGTTCATCCAGGGTGTTGATGCTGTCGTTCATCCGTCGCCTCCTCGACTGCCTGCCCGCATGCCAATAGATAGGCAGCAATGATGGCCCGCCAATGACGCTTTGCCGGCTATCTCGTGTCGCTTCGGATTAAATTTTGTCCAGATTCCACCTCAAGCCGGAGGTGGCGCGCCTTCAAACTGCGGCAGGCCGTCGTCGATCTGCACCCAGGGCTGCTTCGAGGCGGTCCAGATATGCATCTCAGGCCTGAACAACGAGGGATCATCGAGCGAGCCGGTGGTGATGCCGATAATGCCGGCGGAATCGCGCCGGGAAAACATCGTCGTGCCGCAGCGCGGGCAAAAGCCGCGCTTGAGATCGGGCGAGGAATTCACCGTCGCCAGCGGTCCGTCGACCGTCACATCGTCGATGCGGAACAGCACGCGCGCGTTAAAGGCGGCACCCAGCGCCTTCTGGCACAACCGGCAATGGCAGACGCGCTCATTGATCGGTGCCGCCTCGGCGCGGTAGCGCACCGCGCCGCACAAACACCCGCCCTGATATCTTGCCATCACCCGCGTCCCTGCCCTGTGAGGATAGGCGGCATACCTATCGATAGGCGTGGCAGCGTCAATTGAAAAGCTTTGATGGCGCCATCTATAGCTGTGATGCGGCCGATCCACGATTGGCCGATGCGCCGGGCCAAGGCCCCATGGGCGACATGCCGGCCATCTCGCGGAAGACGGCCGGCAGACAATTGACTGGGCGTCAGTTCGTTTCGTTGACGACCTCGTCCCAGGTCTTGACCTTGGTCTGGCCATTGAGGAACGGCAGCGCGGCAGCTGTCAGTTCCGGCGCGAAGAACACGTCGTAGTGGGTGCGGTTCGGCAGGATCGCCAGGCGGTTCTGCGACAGGTTCTCGCGCATCCAGCCGGCGTCCTTCAACCCGCCGCCGAGCATCTGATAGAACTTGATCTCGTGCTCGGGCCGGTACATATCGCTGTCGCCGAACACCAGCATCACCGGCATTTTCAGCTTCGGCACGTCGGCCGAATAGTCGTAGTCCTTGCGCATATAGGCGCCGAGCTGGTCGAGCAGTTTCGGAAAATCCTCCGGATGCGGCGCAACCGCGACGTAGGACTTGTACATCGGCGTGTCCTTCATCATGTCGGCCATCGCCGCGCCGACTTGTGCCTGCTGGCCACGCATTTCGGCGTAGAAGCCGTCCGCGGCGTAGCCGGTCGAGACCAGCACCAGGCGGCGCACCGCTTCAGGCTGCTGGACGGCCATGCGGAAGGCGACGCCGCCACCCAGCGAATAACCCATCACGTCGACCTTGTCGTAGCCGAGTGCCTTGACGATTGCCGCCATGTCGTCGCCCATCGCCTCCAGGCTGAGCGGCCGGTCGCCGAGCGCGGTGCGGCCATGGCCCTGCAGGTCGACCCCGATGACGGTGCGGTTCTCGGTAAGCTTCGGCAGGATCGGCGCGAACATGTCGGTCGTGCCGAGACCGCCATGCAGCAGAAGCAGCGGCTCGCCCTTGCCATAGACGGCGTAATAATAGTTCAGGCCGTTGATCGGCAGCAGGCCGGATTTTTCCGGCGTCGGCAGTGTTGCGGTTGCGGTCGTCATGGCGGGCTTGGCCTCCTCTGCGTTGATGGTGCCCGGCGCGGCAAATAGCGCGGCGGCCGAGGCGAAAATGGCGAAAAATACCGATCTGGACATCAGTCTCCCTCTCTCGTTTGCATCAAAGTCGGTTTGCGACCTCCTCAAGCTGTTCGGCGCACTGGCCCCAGCCCTCGTGAAAACCCATTTTCTCGTGCTGTTCGCGGTCGGCGACCGACCAATGCGCGACGCGGGCAATGTAGCGGGTCTTGCCCTCGCCCTCGTCCTCGAAGGTCAGCACGACCGTCATGAACGGCTTTTCGGACGGCTCCCACGCCTTCGTATAGGCATCGGTGAAGACGAGCTTTTTGCCCGGTACGACTTCGAGGAAGATGCCTGGATTCGGGAACTCCTTGCCGTCGGGATCGGCCATGACGACAAGGGTGGAGCCACCGGTCCGCACATCCATTTCGGCGCGCGGCGTCATCCACGGCGTCGGCGAGAACCATTGCGTCAACAGCTTTGGCTCGGTCCAGCAGCGATAGACGTTCTCGTGCGGCGCATCGATGATGCGGGCGAGAACCAGCTCGCGATCGGAGTTGGGGGCGATGTCGAGCTTGGTGGTCATGATGTTTCCTCACATGTCGGTTTTGGCTTCCGTGTCTAGGACGAACCGACAAGACGCAAGCCGACACGGTCCGCGAAAAAATCCGCGGGACAGGAGATTCGAACGACGGAAATAAGTGGCTTCAGTGGCGCTTGGCTTGCACCAGATAGGCGTCGATCTCGGTCTCGCCGAGCCACTTGGCCGCTTCCAGCCGATGCAACCCTTCGACCAGGATATGGCGCTTGCCGTCATGGCGCACTTGGATCGGCATCTTCATGCCGTTTTCCAGAATGTCCTCGGCCAGATGGCGGACGGTCTCGGGATGCAGCGTCTTCTTGCGCGCCGTCGGCACGTAGATATCGTTGACCCTGACCTTTTGCACTCTCAGCATATCGGCTCCCGTGGCGGACAACGCCGCCCTTTGTGAGATAGTCTGTTTGTCAGGCAAGGCCAAGGGAGCAGCCCGGCAATGGCTGGCCCGATCGTTTCCAATTGACGCTTGGCCGGCGGATGGCCGAAATGGCGGCCTTCGACCTTAGCGGTGTCCATGAACCATCCGCCGACCGAGTTTCCCGATTTCGGACTGACGCCGGAGCAGCGACGCCAGGCGGTGCGCAGCCATTACTGGGAATGGCCCGGTATGGATGGCAGGCGCGGCGAAATCTGGTGCTACAGCGACCGTTTTTCCTATCGCCCCGGCGAGATGGTGGCGCTGCATGTCAGTTCGACGGCCGCCGGTTTCGGCATCGCAATCATCCGCGACGGCGGCGCGGAAACGACAATGTTCGAAAGGACCGGGATTGCGGCGCGCTGGCAAGATACGCCGGATCAATGTTCGGTCGAAGGCTGCGGCTGGCAAGCGTCGTTCGAGTTTCGCATCGGCGACGACTGGCCATCCGGCGCCTATCGCGTGACGCTGACGGCAGATGGCCGGGACGGCAAGCCGATCCGCTGCCACCATCTTTTTATCGTCGCGCCGCAGCCCGGCAAGAAGCCTGGCCGTGTGCTGCAGGTGGCGGCCACCGGCACCTGGCTCGCCTACAATACATGGGGCGGTTCCAACCATTACGAAGGCATCACCGGGCCAGGCCGGGACCAATATGCACGAATGGTGTCGACCCAACGGCCGTGGTGCCGCGGCTTCGTCGTGCTGCCCAGGGACGCGCCGCGCGTGCCGCTCGAAGTCGCCGTGCCGCCGAAAACCGTGCCGCGCTATCCGCATATGGAATGGGCCTTTGCCACCGGCCATTCGAAGAAATACGCCTCGTCCGGCTGGGCAAGCTACGACAGCCATTTCTTCCGCTTCGCCGAGCGTGCCGGCTACGCCGTCGATCTCGCCAGCCAGCACGATCTGCATTTTTCGCCCGACATTCTCGACGGCTATGACTGCGTTGTCTTGGTCGGCCACGACGAATATTGGACCTGGGAAATGCGCGATGCGGTCGACACCTATGTCGAGCGCGGCGGTCATGCGGCGCGCTTTGCCGGCAATTTCATGTGGCAGACCAGGCTGGAGGACGAAGGCCGCCGGCAGGTCTGCTACAAATACCGCGCCCGCGCCGAGGACCCGGCCTATCGCGGCGACGATATAAGGCGCGCCACCAATTCCTGGGAAGCGCCGGAAATCGGCCGGCCGGGTGCGGCGACCTTCGGCCTCAACGCGACAAGAGGCCTCTATGCCGGCTGGGGCGGCTGCGCGCCGCGCGGCGTACGCGGCTTTCCGGTCTACCGGCCGGAGCATTGGGCGTTTGCCGGCACCGGCATCTACTATGGCGATCTGCTCGGCGCCGACAGCCATGTCTATGGCTACGAGGTCGACGGGCTCGATTTCGAGATCCGCGGCGGCCTGCCCTACCCCAAGCCCGACAGCGGTGCACCGGACGGGCTGCAAGTGCTGGCCGTCGGCATGGCGAGCCAGGTCGAGGAAAGCGCCGACATTGCGTTCGAGGACCAGTTTCTCGGCGACGAGGACGGACGCTTCACCGCCGAGACGCTGTTCGGCGAGGCAAGCGATGCCAACCTCGACAAGGTCAAACGCGGCAACGGCATGATCGTCAATTTCCCGCGCGGCAAAGGCGAGGTGTTTCACGCCGGAAGCTGCGAATGGGTTGCCGGCCTGCTAAGGCAGGATGCGATGGTCGAGCGCGTCACCAGAAATGTCCTCGACCGCTATCTTGGAAAGCCATGACATGTTGAAGTCTCCTGCCCCGGAAACTCGCGAAGCCTCGCATCTGTTTTATCTATCCAGCCTGCGCCGGCCGCTGATCGACCGCGCCGAAGGCATCTACATGTGGACGCAGGATGGCCGCCGCTTCATCGACGGATCGAGCGGTCCGATGGTTGCCAATATCGGCCACTCCAATCGCAACGTGCTCGACGCGATGAAAAGGCAGATGGACCGCGCCACCTTCGCCTACCGCCTGCATTTCGAGAACGAACCGGCCGAGGAGCTCGCGCGGCAGCTGGCCGCCAAACTCCCTGAAGGCATTGACCGCATCTTCTTTGTCTCCGGCGGCTCGGAAGCGACCGAATCCTGCGTCAAGCTGGCGCGGCAATGGGCGGTCGCCACCGGCCAGCCCAGCCGTTGGAAGGTGATCTCGCGCTTTCCCTCCTATCATGGCGGCACGCTCGGCGCGCTCGCCGTTACCGGCGACGATGCGCTGTCCGAAACATTTGTGCCGATGATGCAGATGATGCCGACCGTGCCGGCGCCCATCGCCTGGCGCGACCGCGACAATCTTTCGATGGAACAGCGCGGCATCCGCTACGCCGACATGCTGGAGGAAAAGATCCTCGCCGAGGGACCGCAGAGCGTGCTCGCCTTCATCATGGAGCCAGTCGGCGGCGCTGCCACGGCAGCACTGGTGGCGCCGGACAGCTACTATCCGCGCATCCGCGAGATCTGCGATCGCTACGGCATCTTGCTCATCCATGACGAAGTGATGAGCGGTGCCGGCCGCACCGGAAAATTCCTCGGCGGCGACCACTGGAACTGCAAGCCCGACATCGTCGCGCTGTCGAAGGGGCTGGGCTCTGGCTACGCGCCGCTCGGCGCGCTGGCGGCACCGATGCGGCTGGTGCAGCCTTTGCTCGCATCGGGCGGCTTTCAGCACGGCCATACCTACGCCGGCAACCCGCTCGCCTGCGCCGCCGGGCTCGCCGTACTCGGCGAAATGGACCGTCTCGGCCTGATCGCCAACGCGGCTGTCATGGGCGAGCTTTTGATGGACGAGCTGAAGGGATTGGCGAAGCGGTTTCCGTTCATCGCCGACATCCGCGGCAAGGGCCTGCTCACCGGTGCCGAAATGGTCGCGGACCCAGAAACGCTGAGGCCGATCGAGCCGGCAAAGAAGGCCACCCAGCATCTACTCGACCTCGCCTATGAGCGCGGCCTGATCATCTACGGACGCAAGGTCAAGGGCGGCGTCGATGGCGACAATTTCATGGTCGCGCCGCCGATGATCGTCACCGCCGCGCAGATCGGCGAGATCATATCCATCATCGGCGACTCGCTCGACGTGCTGGCCGGCGAGCTCGACCTGCCGGTCGAAGGCTGAAAGGCGAGCCATGGCGCCGCGAAAAGTCATTATCACTTGCGCCGTCACCGGGTCGGTACACACCCCGTCGATGTCGCCGCATCTGCCCGTGACGCCGGACCAGATCGCCGCAGATGCGATCGCCGCCGCCGAGGCCGGCGCTTCGATCCTGCATCTTCATGCCCGCGACCCCAAGGATGGGCGGCCGACCGCCGACCCCGAGGTGTTCATGCAGTTCCTGCCGCGCATCAAGCAGGCGACCGATGCGGTGATCAACATCACCACCGGCGGATCGTCGCTGATGACGCTCGACCAGCGGCTGGCCGCGCCGCTCAGGGCCGAGCCGGAAATGTGTTCGCTCAATATGGGTTCGATGAATTTTGCGCTGTTCCCGATGCTCGAGCGGCCGCGAGAATGGCAGCACGAATGGGAGCCGAAGCTGCTCGAGGCTACCCGTGACACGATCTTCAAGAACACCTTTGCCGATATGGAGACGGTCCTGGAAAAGCTTGGGCGCGGCTGTGGCACGCGTTTCGAATTCGAGTGCTACGATGTCGGCCATCTCTATTCGCTTGCGCATTTCCGCGACCGCGGGCTGGTGTCGGGACCATTGTTCATCCAATTCGTGTTCGGCATATTGGGTGGTATCGGCGCCGATCCAGAAAACCTGGTCCACATGAAGCGCATCGCCGACAAACTGTTCGGCGAGAGCTACCGGTTTTCGGTGCTGGCCGCCGGACGCCACCAGATGCCGATGATCTCGATTGCGGCGGCAATGGGCGGCAACGTCCGCGTCGGGCTGGAGGACAGCCTCTACGACGGGCGCCAGCTCGCCAAGTCCAATGCCGACCACGTCCGCCGGATCCGCGGCGTGCTGGAAGGGCTGTCGCTGGACGTCGCAACGCCGGCCGAGGCACGGCAGATGCTGGCGCTCAAGGGCTGCGACCGCGTGGCGTTCTGAGATGAAGGCAATCTGAAATGTTTGGCTCCCGGTCCACCCCCCTCTGTCCTGCCCTCTTTACCACTACTTGGCATCTCCCCCTCAAGGGGGGAGATTGGCAGCTTCGCCGTCCTGCCCCTTTTTCAGCGTTGGAGATTGGCGAACGCGGAGGTGATCCGATCTCCCCCCTTGAGGGGGAGATGCCAAGTAGTCGTAAAGAGGGCAGGCCAGAGGGGGGTGCCTTGGCATCGTACCTCCAGTGACTGTCGCTTTGCCCGAGATCAACATCCGGCCCGGGACCGTCGAGGACGTCGAAACCATCCACGCCGCACTCCTACGGCTCGGCGCGCATGTCGGCGCACATCAGGAGATCACCTCGACAGCTCAGGATCTCCGCACCTATGGCTTTGGCGAAAAGCCTGCCTTCTCGACCTTGATCGCCGAAGTCGGTGGCGAATTTGCCGGGCTTTGCCTGTATTTTCCGATCTTCTCGACATGGATGGGACGGCCCGGCGTCTATGTGCAGGACCTCTATGTCGAGGACCGTTTTCGTGGCCGCAGGATCGGCGAGCGCCTGCTGCGCCGGGTGGCGGCGCAGTGCCGGAAGGCAGGCGGCGTCTATCTCAGGCTGTCCGTCGACACCGACAACGAGACCGCCAAGGCTTTTTACGAACGATTGGGCATTGCCTGGTCCAGCTACGAGCAGGTGCAGAAGATCGTCGGCGACGCCTTTTTCGCCTTTGCCGATGCACCGGAGGAGCCAACATGAAAGCCTTCTATGCCGAAGAACAGAAGCGCCACGACCCGAAGGCGTTCCTCTCCAGCGGGGCGCCGCAGCCCAATCCGGAAAAGCCCGAACGGATCGAGCGGTTGCTAGCCGGCGCAAAAGCTGCCGGCTGCACGATTGAACGGCCGCGGGATCATGGGCTCGGCCCGATTGCGGCGATGCATACGCCCGAATATCTCGATTTCCTCCAGCATATCTTCGCGCGCTGGCAGCGCATCGAGGGTGCCTCAGCCGAGGTCATCCCCAACATCCATCCGATCGCGCGGAACGGCTTCTATCCGGCCTCGGCGGTCGGCCAGGCCGGCTACCACATGGCTGACACTGCCTGTCCTATCTCCGGCGAGACATGGCAGAGCGCGCTGTGGAGCGCCTGGAGCGCGGTTGAAACCGCCGAGGCGGTGATGTCGGGAGCGCCGGCCGCCTATGCGCTGTGCCGGCCGCCCGGCCATCACGCCTTTGCCGATGTCGCCGGCGGCTTCTGCTTCATCAACAATTCGGCGGTCGCTGCACAGGTTCTGCGCAAGCAGGCGGCGCGGGTGGCGATCCTCGATGTCGACCTGCACCACGGCAACGGCACGCAAGGCATCTTCTATGCCCGGCCGGACGTGCTCACCGTGTCGCTGCATGCCGACCCGGTGCGCTTCTATCCGTTCTTCTGGGGCCATGGCGACGAGCGCGGCGAAGGCGCCGGCCTCGGCTACAATCTCAACCTGCCGCTGCCGCGCAAATCCGGCGATGCAGCGTTCCTCGAAGCGCTGGAGGCATCGTTCCAGCGCATCAACGCCTTCTCGCCCGATGCGCTTGTGGTGGCGCTGGGGCTAGATGCCTTCGAAGGCGATCCGTTCGGCGGGCTGTCGGTGAGCACGCCTGGTTTTTCGCGCATTGGCGAGGTGATCGCCGGGCTCGGCCTGCCAACGGTCATCGTCCAGGAAGGCGGCTATCTCTGCGACGAGCTCGGCGACAATCTCACCGCCTTCCTCACCGGTTTTGGCGGCGCCCACAAGCGATGATCCGCCCGCGAGGGCCGCTCAGGATCGTTCCTGCCTCAGCATGGCGACAACGCGGTGCACGCTCTCCAGCGTCTCGTCGATTTCGGCTGAAGTGTTGTAATGAGCGATGCCGATGCGCACCACCCCCTGCTCGGCCGGAATGCCGAGCTGGTGGACGATCTCCCAGGCGTAGTTGTGGCCGGACCACAGGAAGATGTTTTCGGCATTCATCTGCCGCACGATCGTCTCCGGCACGATGCCTTCGACAGTGAACGACACCGTCGGCACACGCTCATTGATCCGCTTCGGATCGGTGATGCCGTGGATGGTCAGGCCGGCAATATCCGACAGACCGTCGATCAGCTGTTGCGCCAGCGGGTTCTCGTAAGCGATTGAAACTTCGAAGGCCTTGGCGATTTTCAGCCGACGCGATCCTTGCGCGCCGGCTGCCGCGCCCAACTCGGCAAAATAATCGACAGCCGCCGACAGGCCGGCCATCAGTTCGATTTGCGGCGTGCCGAGCTCGAAGCGCTCCGGCAGGGCATTGGACGAGCAGCGGCATTTATACGGCTTAAGCGCATCGATAACGTCCAGCCTGCCCCACAAAATTCCCATATGCGGGCCGAAGAACTTGTAAGCCGAGCAGATCAGGAAATCGCAGCCGAGGTTTTGGACGTCGATCAGGCCATGCGGCGCGAACTGGACGGCATCGACGTAGACCAACGCACCAGCCCGCCTGGCGATGCCGGTCAACGCCTTCACCCGGTTGATCGACCCGGTGAGATTGCTGGCGTAGTTGAGCGCGACGAGCCGCGTCCTCTCGGAAAGCAGCGCGGCGAGCGCCGCCTCCTCGATCTGCCAGCTCTGCTGGTCGAAAGGCAGCCAGCGCACGACAAGGCCAAGGTCTTCAGCCAGTTGCAGCCAGGGTGATACGTTGCCCTCATGGTCCATGCGGGTGAGGATGATCTCGTCCCCGGGCTTCATCGTGCGGCCGAGCGTTCGCGACATGTGGTAGGTCAATGTCGTCATGTTGGCACCCATGATGATTTCCTGCGGGCTCGCAGCGCCGAGAAAATCCGCCATCGCCAGATGGGCCTCGTCCACGATGTCTTGTGCGGCAACGGTGGTCTCGAAGAAGCCGCCGAGGTTGGCATTGGTGGTCAGCAAGCAACGCGATACTGCGTCCGCCACCCCTGCGGGACCTGCGAGCCGGCAGGATTGTCGAGATAGATGCGCCGGCGGCTCTTGTCGGTCAGCGACAAAGCCGGAAATTTCGCGCGCACCGCGTCGATCCGGAAGTCCACGGCTGTTCCCCTCTCCTTATGACGATCGGACAACCACGTCCCGACGCATCAAGGGCACGGATTGCCGACGCGCTGGTGGATCGCATCAACGGCTTTCTGCATGTCCTCGGTCCAGACCACGTCGGCGGAAGAGAGCGCCATTTCGAGTTGCGAAATGGTGGTGGCGCCGATGATGTTCGAGGTGACCAAGGGCCGGTTCGAGATATAGGCATTGGCAAACAGCGCCGGCTCCATGCCGAAGGTGCGCGCCAACCGGTTGTATTCGAGCTGTACCTCGGCAGCATTCGGAGTCTCGTAGCGCTGGCCGCGGTTGAACAACTGCGAGCGCGAGCCCTGCGGCCGCGCGCCATGATCGTATTTGCCGGTCAAATAGCCTTGCGCCAGCGGCGAATAGGCAAGCAGCGACACCTGCTCGCGCTCGCAGACTTCGGCAAGGTTCACCTCGAAGGTGCGATTGACGAAATTGTAGGCGTTCTGCAGCGAGGCGACGCGCGGGCCGAGGCCCTTGTCGGCTTCGGCGATGAAACGCATGACTCCCCAGGAATTCTCGTTCGACAGGCCGAAATGGCGGATCTTGCCGGCCTTCACCAGTTCATCGAATACGGCAAGCGTCTCGGCGATCGGCGTCTCGCCTTCCGGCACGCCGGCGGCATCGGAGCGTCGCGGTACGGCGCCGATGCGGTTCGGATTGGCGCCCCACGGCACGTCGCGTTCCGGCCAATGGATCTGATAGAGGTCGATGTAATCGGTGTTGAGCCTGGCGAGTGACTTATCGATAGCGTCGAAGATATCGGCGCGCACCAGCTTAGACGGGCGGTCGCCGCGAAACCAACTGTTGGTGGTGCGACCAACTACCTTCGAGGCGATGATCACCTGGTCGCGATTGCGCTTCTCCTTCATCCAATTGCCGATGATTGTCTCGGTACGGCCTTGTGTCTCCGCCTTGGGCGGGATCGGATAGAGTTCGGCGGTGTCGATGAAATTGACGCCGCGAGCAAACGCCAGATCCATCTGGGCGTGACCGTCCGCCTCGGTGTTCTGCTGGCCCCAGGTCATCGATCCGAGGCAGATTTGCGACACGAAAAGATCGGTCTGGCCGAGACGGCGTTTGTGCATGGAGTTTCTCCGGTGGGAATTTTTGCGCGGCTGCGCGAGGAGGAAACAACAGCATACAGGAAAGCGCCGCCCGCTTCCAAGCCCACCGCCGGCAGGCCAGGCGACTTTCCCAGGACGCCGGCGAACGGGGTTTATCCCCGCGGCCAATAAAAAGCCGGACCGCATTTTCATGCAGTCCGGAATTTCGCCAGGAATGGCGAGGAAAAACCGGCCAAGTGCCGGCACTGACTCCTACGGTCGAAGCGCCACAGAAGTTTCGCCGGAACAGCCGAATTATGTCAAAAAAGATCGGGGCAGCATGGCTGCCATGCGGATGCTGCACTGCACAATTGTCATGATCTGCCTATATTGGAGGCCGTGGAGGTTCAATAAAGGGGCTTGAATCATGGGATTCTTAACTGAAATGTTCGCCCGTCCGCGTCCGCGGGAACAGCTGCGTTATCGCGCGGCGCTGGCGCTGCTCCATTCGATGAGCAATGCCGATCGCGCCGATATCGGCGTCAAGCCGGCCGATTTCCCGCGCATCGCCCGGGAAATGTCCCTACGCTAAACAGCGCGCCGCGAGATATCCCGGCGCGGCCGGGATATCTCCCGAGCGAATCTCAACGCAATCCGAGGAAAATCGACTTGCCCAATGGCACGCCGTTGTGACGCAGGATGTCATAGGCGGTGGTCAGGTGGAAATAGAAATTGGGCATGGCGGCATGCAGCAGATACTGCATTCCCGGCATCGAAACCTCGCGTCCCGCAAGCCGCAGTTCGATCATCCTGTCATCTGAACCATCGAATTCGGCCGCCGAAAATGTCGCGAGATGAGCCAATGTCTTGGCAAGGCGGGCCTGCAGATCAGCGAAGCTCGCCTCATTGTCCTCATATTTTGGCACCTCGCGCCCGGCAAGCCGCGACGGCGCGCCTTTGGCGTGATCGGTGGCAATCTGTACCTGCCTGGTCAGCGCAAACATGTCCGGCGCCAGCCTCGCCGTCAGATACACCTGCGGATCGATCTTGCGATCAGCCGCATTTTGCTCGGCAATGTTCAGCACGTTGGCTAGTGCCTTCAGCCTCGCCGAAAATACCGGCACGGATGCTTCATACATTGATATGGTCACAAGAAATCTCCACGCGGCCCGACTGCCCACGGCGAGAGGTAGCGCTTTCGCAGGCGATTGTTCAAGCGTCACCACGCCGCCGCAATCGATATGATAGGATTTTTCATCGAGTGGAGGTTCCCGATGAGACGCGCCTTGTTCGCAGCGACCGCTTTTTTCTCCCTTGCCGCTACCAGCCAACCGGTGCTCGCCGCCGACGCGCCTTACATAGACGACAGGTCGAATGCCGAAGCGGTCATCCGGTCGCTTTATAGTGCCATCAGCCGGCACGAATTCGCGCGCGCCTGGGACTATTTCGGCGACACCAAGCCGGCCAAGGATTTCAATTCCTTCGTCAAAGGCTATGACGGCACGGACACGGTCGAAGTCAAAACCGGTGGCGTATCCGAAGACGGGGCTGCCGGCAGCATCTACTACAGCGTTCCGGTCGCCATCCGGGCGACGGCCAAGGACGGCAGCGAGAATGTCTTTGCCGGCTGCTATACGCTGCGCCAGATCAACGCCTCGATCCAGGAACCGCCATTTCGCGCAATCTTCATCGACAAGGGTGCGCTGAAACCCTCAAAGGCCGATTTCGAAGATGCCGTGCCGGCAAGCTGCGGCGAAGGACCGCCGCCGCCGAAGAAGGACGCAGCGCTTGAGCAGGCCAACAAGGCGTTTGCCGCGACTTATGGCGACCAGTGCGACAAGGACATGCCCGGCGGCGATCCGCGAGGAGAGCCGGACGCCTACTCGCTCCGCTACAAGGATGCGGGGGCGGCCGAAAACGAGCCCGAACGCGAGACACGGCTGTTTCGCTTTTTCTGCTCGATGGCCGCCTACAATGAGAGCGCAGTCTATTACATCTACGACGACGTATCGGGCGTCCGGCAATTACAATTCGCGTCACCGGAACTCGATATTCGCTATGAGAACAACAATAGCGAAGGCAAGGTCGAGGGCATCAACATCATCGGCTTCCAGACTGACGACCAGTTGGTCAACTCCGAATATGACGAGGCCACCAAAACGATTTCATCCTTGAACAAGTGGCGCGGCGTCGGCGACGCCTCGTCGGCCGGCACCTACCTGTTTCGCCACGGCAATTTCTCGCTGGTGCAGTATGAGGTCGATGCCTCTTATGACGGCGAGATCAACCCGCAGACCGTGCTCGACTACAACACCGCGCCCTAAGGGACCTTCGATAACATCCAGTTGAGTGTGCCCCGCCAGTCGGTCATGCGGATCGGCGTGCCATGTGTGCCGGTCTCGAAGCGGACAAAGCGGGTCGGGTAGGCTTTCGATTTGCCCAGAATCGATCGGAAGAAGGCTTCCTGTTTCTCGATTGGAAACACCGGGTCCTTGCTGCCCTGGCCGAAGAAGACCGGCACACGGCGCTTGAATGCGGAGCTTGAGAAGAAACTCTCGTCCCACAGCGAGCCGAGCAGCAGCAGCCCGTCGATGCGCCCGCCGGAGTCCTTGCGGCCTGCCAGCTTCCAGCACAACGCGCCGCCCATAGAGCCGCAGGCGACGAAGATTTTTGCGCGCGGCGACTGTTCGGCATAGTGGCCGATCAATGCGGCGATCTGGGCGGCACCGGTGTCGCCGAAATCGGAAAAATCCGGCGACAGATAGAGGCCGCCATTACCGGCCATCAGGTTCTTGATACGGTTGAAATTGCCGCCGAAAGTGAAGTCGTCAGCACCCTGCTTACGGCTGCCGCCCTGCCCGTGCAGATAAAGCACGATGATGCTGGCGCCCCCGGTCTTGCCGACGGCAATGTGGCGGACATCGCCTGCATCGGTCGGCAGCAATAGATCCTGCTGCACCTTACGCACGCCGGTGTCGGTGTATTGCGCGTGCACACGACGCTCAGGCACTTCGTCACGAGCGTTGATGTCGCGCAGCTCACGATAATCGACGACCGTATAGGCGCCGTTGCTCTCGGACGAGAGTGTGACCGGATAGGCGAACAGATCGTCCTTGAAGGGTTTGAGTTCGAGAGCGTTGGCGTAAGTGGCACAAAAGAGCGACCAAAGAATCGCGATCAGAAGGGCCGGGAGGCCGGAGGGGGGCAAGCGGAACCGGAGGCAGGAACGAAAGGCCATTCCGCAGCCATGCGTTTTTCGGCTTCGGTTTGTCAATCCTGCAGCACGCCGCCGGCGCTTTCCAGCGCCTCGCGCGTGTCGACATCGACGGCTGCCCCTTCGCCGATCTCGACATCGATGACGTCGAGCCCTTCGGCCTCGACCAGATGGCGGGCACCGGTATCGCCTTCGAGGTGAGCGATCGCGGCGAACAGCGAGCGCGGCAGCAGCACCGGGTTGCCGCGCCGGCCATCATGAGCGGCGCGCACCACCGATCGCCCTTCGGACTTGCGGAACGCCTCGATCAGCCTGTCGAGGTCGGCCGAGGCGACGCCGGGCATATCGCCGAGGACAATCATGGCGCCGGCGGCGTCGCCGGAAATCTTGGCGATGCCGGCCTTCAGCGACGAAGACAGACCCTCGGCGAAATCCGGATTGTCGGCGAAGGTCACATCGAGGCCAGACAGTGCACTGCGCACGCGCTCGCGCTGGTGGCCGGTGACGACGATGGTGGCCGCGGCTTTCGAACCGACCGCGCGTTCGGCAGTGCGACGGACCAGCGGCTTGCCGTCGAAGAGCGCCAAGAGCTTGTTCGGCCCGCCCATGCGGCTGGAGCGGCCGGCGGCCAGAAGCACGATCTCGACCTTTGGTTCGGCTTTGGCCGGCAATGGCTCGCGCGGCTGCGGCCGCGTCGGAATTTCCATCAACAGCCCGCCGACGCCCATGCCGGCGATATCCCTGGCGGTCACGTCGAGACCGGCGATCAGCCGGTCGAGCACCCAGTCGAAGCCGTTCTCCTTGGGACTGCGGGCGCAGCCCGGCGCACCGATAATGCGCTTGCCGCCGAGTGTGCCGAGCACCAGCAGATTGCCGGGATCGACCGGCATACCGGCGCGGATGACAGTGCCGCCTGCCTTTTCGATGGCAGCGGGAACGACGTCGCCGAAATCGGCCATCGCCGAGGCGCCGAAGATAACCACCATATCGTTGTCGCGGATCAGCGAGGCCGCAGCCTCGGCGACGGGGATAATTTCATGCGGGGTTCGACGCTCCGCCGTCAGCCCGCCGCCCGAACGCGCCAAGCGTGCTTCGGTGACGCGCAGCGTCTTGTCGAGCACGCTGGGTTTGATGCCGGGCAGCACCGTCTGGATGACGCCGACGCGCACCGGCTGATAGGCGTTGACCGCAAATATCTCGCCGCCGGCGCAGATCCTTGCCACGGCATCGACCAAAGCGGAGGCGACCGCAAATGGGATGATCTTCACCGTTGCTACCATCTGACCTTTTTCGACCGGCGCATGCTGCGCCAGCGTGGCGATGGTGATCGTCGGATCGACGGCGTTGATGGCGTCGATCATCGCCGCGTCGACGGTGAACATGCCGGCAGCCTGCGCGTGGAGGTTGACCCTACCTGTCGCGGCGGGCCTCGCCTCGATGTTGCGATGGATCATGGATGCGGCGATCTTTTCGGCAGCGACGTCCTCGCTGAGATCATCGGGCGCCAACACCGCCGCTACGACCTCGGAAATGCCAGCGGCCTTCAACAGGGACACATCCCCGGCGCTTAGCCTGTGCGCCTTGCGGAAGCGGCGCTCTCCGGCTGTGGTGGCGTGCGCCAGCACTGCCCCTTCGGCCGCATCGATCGCAACGGGACCAAATTTCACGCGACCGCGCCTTTGGATTCGAGACCACGGGAGCGAAAGGCGTGGATCGCTTGCGCCAACACCGCGACGGCGATCTCGGCCGGGCTGGCAGCCCCAATGTCGAGGCCGATCGGGGCATGAATGCGGGCGATCTGGTCGGCGGTCGCTCCCGAAGCCAGCAGGCGTTCCACACGTTTGGCGTGGGTCTTGCGGCTGCCGAGCGCGCCGACATAAAAGCAGCCGGCGTCGAGCGCCGCCTTCAGCGCGAAATCGTCGATCTTCGGATCGTGGGTGAGAGCAGCCAGCGCCGTATAGCTATCGAGCGGCTGACGCGTCAGCACATCCTCTGGCCATTCGGCATGCAGCGCGATATCGGGAAAACGATCGGGCGTGGCAAAGGCCGTTCGCGGATCGATGATCTCGACAGGATAGCCGGCGATCCTGGCCATCGGTGCCAGCGCCTGGCTGATGTGGACGGCGCCGATCACCACCAGGCGCGGCTGCGGCAGATGTGCGTTGAGGAAGAAGGTCCGTCCCTCAGCTTCGGCCGAACCGGAATTGCCCGTGCGAAATGCCTTGGCGATGGCCGCCCCGAGTTCGCCGGCTACCCGGTCGCCCTCGCGCACGACACGGTCGCGGCCGTCGCCGAGATCGGTGACCAGGATTGCCGCGCGGCGGGCGCGGCGTTCGGCGTTGAGTGTCTTCAGCGCATAGGGATCCATTCGAGATCAACCCAATCTTTCTACATAGACCTTGATGCGGCCGCCGCATGACAGGCCGACTTGCCAGGCGGTCTCGTCTGCGACGCCGAATTCGAGCATTTTGGCCGTGCCGCTATCGATAACATCGACCGCCTCGGTCACCACCGCGCCTTCGACGCAGCCGCCCGAGACGGAGCCGTGGAAATTGCCTTCCGCGTCGATCACTAGGTGGCTGCCGACCGGGCGCGGCGCCGAGCCCCAGGTCTCGACCACGGTGGCAATGGCGACATCCTTGCCGTCCTTCATCCAGCCCTCCGCGATGATCAGCGGATCGCGGGCCTCATCGAGATAGATACTGTGTTCCATGATTTTCTCCCTGGCAGACATGTGGTTATGCGACGCGCTTCGCGCCAGCCTGGATCCACCGCCGCGGGTCGACCGAACGCATAAAAACAGCACGGTCGCCAGCGACCGGTCCGCCACATAATCCGCACGGGTCAACAGATCGAGCGTCTCGTCGATCATCCGCGGCGCCGGACGCGGTTTTCAACTCGGTCATTCTGTCTTCGCGGGCGCGGCCATCTGAAAGCCTCTACAAAGCGTGGTAGCCGCGGTTGTGATAGATCAGCGGCCGCAAATTATCGCCGATGCGCAAACCTGTAACCTTGCCAAAAAGCACACGGTGGGTGGCCAGATCCTTGGAGTCGATCAGTTCGCAGTCGAAGACGGCGAGCGCGCCCTTCAGCGTCGGCGCACCGGTCGAGATCACATCCCATTCGGCCAACGCGAAACGCTCCTCGACCGGCAGGCCGGTAATGCCGGAAAAGGCGATCGACAGCGGCTCCTGATCCGAAGCCAGCGTGTTCAGGGCAAATTTGCCGTTTTCCACGAACGGCTCGTTCTTGGGATTTTCACGATTGAGGCAAACCAGGATGGTTGGCGGCGTGTCCGACACCGAGCAGGCCGCGATCACCGTCGCGCCGCGCCTGCCGGCAGGGCCATCGGTGGTGACTACATGCACATGGCCAGCAAAATGGGCCATCGCGTCGCGGTAGGCCTGCGGCCCGATGTCATTCTTCTTCAGCACCGATGATTTTCCACTAGTCAGAACCAACCGTTATATATGGGGGGATATTGCAGGCCACAAGCGAAGTGCTTGACCTATATCCCGAATTCGCGTGTTGCGCCAAAGCTGGCCAGCCTTTAGGTCTTGACGGCATTGGCGCCGGCAACCACGCGACCGGCGTGGAGGAATTCTTCGCTCGCATGCGACCTTGGACAACCACGATAGCGGTGCTGGCCTGGCTCTCGGTCGCCTGCAGTGCAAATGCCGAGACGCTGCTGGTCGGCGTCGCGGCACCTTTGTCGGGGCCGTCGGCGATCCTCGGCAAACAGATCGAGGCCGGCGCGACAATGGCGGCTGAAGCGAACGATGCCGAAATCAAGTCGATCGATGACGCCTGCACGGCCGACGGTGGCGCCGCCGCCGCGCGGGAGTTCACCGCGGCCAAGGTCAACGTCGTCATCGGGTTTTTGTGCACCGACGCAATCGAGGCGGCTCTGCCGATCCTCAAGGATGCCGGCATACCGGTGATCACCGTCGGCGTGCGCACGGAAAGCCTGACCGACCGGCGCGCCAAGACCGGATGGCCGATCTATCGTCTCGGGCCGCGCGGCGACGACGAGCGCAATGCCGTCGCTGCCATCCTCACCCGCCTATGGCAAACCGAGCTGTTCGCCATAGTCGACGACGGCACGATCTATGGCCGCGAAATGGCCGAGACGTTTCGGGCAGCCGCCGAGCAAGCGGCTCTGAAGCCGGTGTTCGTCGACACGTTCCGGCCGCAGCTCGACAACCAGATCGGCCTGATCGGCCGGCTGAAGAAAGCCGGCGCAACGCATGTCTTTGCCGGCGGCGACGGCGATGATGTCGCCATTATGGGCCGGGATGCCGGCCAGCTAAATACCGGCATGGTGTTTGCCGGCGGCGAAGCGTTGCGCGCGCCGCTCGGCGACGTGCCTTATGCCGTCGGCACGCTGATGATCGCGCCGCCCGAATGGGCCGACGTCGCCGACCCCAAGGTACTGCAAAGCTTTGCAGCACAAAACATCGTGCCGGAAGGTTACACGCTTCCCGCCTATGCCGCGGTCGAGATCGCCAAGGCGGCTTCAGCATTGCCGCAAAGCTCCGGCGAGAGGCTGGCCAACGTGCTGACCGCGCATGACTTCACCACGGCGATCGGACCGATCCGCTTTGACGAAAAAGGTGACCTGACGCAAAATCCTTATCGAGCCTACCGTTTCGACGGCGGCCGTTTCGCGCCGGCGGAGAGCCAATGATGTCCAGCACAGGGATGTTCCATACGGGTCCGCGCAATCTCATCACGGACGTCGCCGGCCTGCGTGTCGGCAATGCGGCGAATGCCAAGCTGAAATCCGGTGTGACCACCGTCATCTGCGACGAACCGGCCGTGGCCGGCGTGCAAATCCTGGGCGGTGCGCCGGGCACCCGCGAAACCGACCTGCTCGAGCCGCACAATTCGATCCACGCCATCCATGCCGTGGTGCTTTCGGGCGGGTCGGCTTTTGGCCTCGACGCCGCGTCGGGGGTGCAGGCGGCATTGCGTGAAAGGGGCATCGGCGTCGAGGTCGGCGGCTTTCGCGTGCCGATCGTGCCGGCGGCGATCCTGTTCGATCTGCGCAATGGCGGCGACAAGGATTGGGGCCGGTATCCGCCTTACCGCGACCTCGGCTACGAAGCCGCGCAAGCCGCCGCGATCGACTTTGCGCTCGGCACCGCCGGCGCGGGTGCCGGCGCGCTGAGCTCCGGCCTGAAGGGCGGGCTCGGCTCGGCCTCGACGGTGCTGGACAGCGGCGTCACCATCGGCGCGCTTGCCGCCGTCAACCCGACCGGCTCGGTGACGGTCGCCGGGACCCGCCATTTCTGGGCGGCACCGTTCGAGATCGGCGACGAGTTCGGCGGGTTAGGCTATCCCCACCCGATGCCTGACGATGCCAGAAAGGTCCTGCTGAAGTTCCGTGACAAGCATGCGGCAGAGCAGGCGGAAACCGGCGCCAACACGACCATCGCCGTGATCGCCACCGATGCGGTACTCACGAAGGCCGCCGCCAAACGCCTGGCGATATCGGCGCATGACGGCTTTGTCCGCGCCATTTGGCCGACGCATACGCCCGCCGACGGCGATCTGGTCTTCGCGCTGGCAACGGGCAAGAGCGGCATCGAGCTTGAGCCCGACGATGCAATCGATCTCTACGCCGCGGCCGGCGCCACGATGGCGCGCGCCATCAGCCGCGGCGTCTTTGCCGCGACGCCGGCCGAGGGCGATCTGTTCCCGGTCTGGTCGTCGCGCTGAACGCGCAACGCTCATTCGGGTGAGCCGTAATCAGACTGGATTATGATCAGGTGGGTTCGGATTTTTCTTCCTCGAACGTGACCGCAACATCCGAGTTTGCCGACAGCCGCACCTTCTGGCCCTCGACCTCGGCGACAAGGCTGAGAGGAATGAAGTGGTGATGGCCCCTGTGCGCGCCCTCGCCGCTGTCGCGCTTGGTCAGCTTTATGCGATCTCCGTCAACCTTGTCGACGGTACCGACATGGACGCCGTCGGCACCGATCACTTCCATACGTTCGCGAATCTTGGCTGCATCTGTCATGGGGGTCTCCCTTAGAGCGCCGCGCGTCCCTTTGGACGCGCAAACGACGCTCTAAACATTTTGAATCAATGCATCGTGCCTTCCGAAAATCGATTCTGATTTTCGGAAGGCACAATGCGGTGAAGCTGCCGACAATAACAAACGGCGGCCGGATTGGATGCATCGACTTTGTGTTTCAGTCAGCACGATCTTTTGACGGCATCGTGATAGGAATTTAACGGCGTCGACCGCCGGAATGGAAAGCCCCATGCGAAATCTTGCCCTGTTTGCAGTCTGCCTGCTTGCCCCGCTTGCAACTTTGGCCGCCGCCCACGCAGGCGATGTCGCCGAGCTTGAGATCCTCGGCTTCAGCAGTGATGGCGGGGTCTTTGCCTTCGAGGAATACGGCGTCCAGGACGGATCGGGATTTCCCTATGCGACCCGCTATTATATCGACACGGCCGACGACAGTTTCCTGAAGGGCTCGCCGATACGTGTCCGGCTCGACGACGAGAATGCCACGGTGGCCGCAGCGCGGCTGCAGGCCCGGCAAAGGGGCGAAGCGATCGTCGGTCAGGCGGAACTCACGGCAAATCGCGGCATCACCGCCGGCTTCAACCCGGTGACCGAGCTTTCTGCCGATCCCTTCCGCATGGTGGTCAATCCGCGCCCGATCTTCTCGCCGGTCGACGATCCGCTCGAGTTCCGGCTCGACCAGATCGGCATGAACGACACCGAACGCTGCCAGAGCCAGGGCGAGATCAATGGCTTTCGCCTGCTGCGCATCGAGGCGAAGGATGGCGGCCAGACGAGGATCATTCACGAGGACAAATCGATCCCGCAAAGCAGAGGCTGTCCGAATGGCTACCAGATCGGCGCGGTTCAGACATTTTCGCTGGATAGCGTCAGCACCTATGCCGTGCTGATCGCGGTGCGCCAATACGGCTTCGAAGGGCCGGACTATCGCTGGATCGCGGTAACCGGTCGCCTGTGACGTTCCCCGCCATGCGCTATCGCGCCCTGCATCGTCTCCGCCGCTCCTTGCCGCCGCTGCGCACCGCATTTGCCGGTGCCTTGTTGTGGGCCATGGCGATGGGCGCCAGCGCGCTGCTCAATCTGCTGTTGTACGATTGGGAGACCCCGGTAAAGATCCGCTTCGTCTCGCTGCTTTATGCTGCCGGCGGCGCGCTGGCCTTCCCGGTTGGGCTGTTTATGGCGCGGCTCGTCTCGCTCGGACGCCACTGGGAAATCGCCGTCGCCGCCGCCTTCGTCTGCCTTCTCGCCGCGACAATTACCTTCACCGGCGGCCTCTTTGGGCTGCAATACCGCTCCTACTACGTCCAATGGCATGCACCCGCGCTCACCATCACCTGGGTTTTCCAGTTCGTGTTCACGATGTTGACGGCGCTCTATCAGTTCGTCGTCCTTGGCATCCGGCTGTATTTTCCGCTCGGTTTCATTGCGCTCGCTGTCGCCAGTGTCTGGTTTGCGCGCCAGCAACGTTGAGCATTTTGCCTGCCTCTGATAGGACGCGGGCAAATGCTCTCGCAAGTCAGGACCGACTGATGATCCCTCGCTACTCCCGGCCGGAAATGGTGGCCATCTGGTCGCCCGAAACCCGGTTCCGCATCTGGTTCGAGATCGAGGCCTACGCCTGCGACGCATTGGCCGAGCTCGGCGTCATCCCGAAGGAGGCCGCCAAGACCATCTGGGAGAAAGGCGGAGCGGCGAAGTTCGACGTCGACGCCATCGACGAGATCGAGCGGGTCACCAAGCATGACGTCATCGCCTTTCTCACCCATCTTGCCGAATTCGTCGGGCCGGATGCCCGCTTCATCCACCAGGGCATGACATCCTCCGACGTTCTCGACACCTGTTTTGCCGTGCAGCTCACCCGCGCCAGCGACATCCTGCTGGCCGACATTGACGGGCTGCTGGCGGCGCTCAAGCGCCGCGCCTTCGAGCACAAGGACACCATCACCATCGGCCGCAGCCACGGCATCCATGCCGAGCCGACCACCTTCGGCGTCAAGCTGGCGCAGGCCTATGCCGAATTCTCGCGTTGCCGCGATCGGCTGGTGCATGCACGCGAGGACATCGCCACCTGCGCCATCTCTGGTGCGGTCGGCACCTTCGCCAATATCGACCCTTATGTCGAAGAATACGTGGCCAAGAAACTCGGACTGAAGCCGGAGCCGGTGTCGACGCAGGTGATCCCGCGCGACCGCCACGCGATGTTCTTCGCCACGCTCGGCGTGATCGCCTCGTCGATCGAGCGGCTGGCGATCGAGGTGCGCCATCT
The DNA here is from genome assembly GCF_040320645.1 of Mesorhizobium sp. M0633. Classification (NCBI taxonomy): domain Bacteria; kingdom Pseudomonadati; phylum Pseudomonadota; class Alphaproteobacteria; order Hyphomicrobiales; family Phyllobacteriaceae; genus Mesorhizobium; species Mesorhizobium sp. M0633. The sequence continues at coordinate 184,840 of NZ_JAMYQC010000010.1, read as the reverse complement.
GCAGCGCACCGAGGTACTTGAAGCAGAAGAGTACTTTTCACCCGGACAGAAGGGCTCGTCGGCGATGCCGCACAAGCGCAACCCGGTGCTGACCGAGAACCTCACCGGCCTTGCCCGCATGGTGCGCTCCTTCGCATTGCCGGCAATGGAGAATGTGGCGCTGTGGCACGAGCGCGACATCTCGCATTCCTCGGTCGAGCGCATGATCGGGCCCGACGCGACGGTGACGCTCGATTTCGCGCTCTCACGCCTGACCAGCGTCGTCGACAAACTGCTGGTCTACCCCGACAACATGCTGAAGAACATGAACAAATTCCGTGGCCTTGTGCATTCGCAGCGCGTGCTGCTGGCGCTGACGCAAGCCGGTGTTTCGCGCGAGGACGCCTACCGGCTGGTGCAGCGCAACGCCATGAAGGTATGGGAGCAAGGCGCTGATTTTCTTGAGGAACTTTTGGCCGACAAGGACGTTGTCGCAGCCTTGCCCGAGGCCGAGATCCGCGAGAAATTCGACTTGGGCTATCATACCAAGCACGTCGATACGATCTTTAGCCGAGTGTTTGGAGAAGCCTGATGATTTCGTCGGCCGGAGATTTCGATTTCCTCGCCCTGCCCGGGCGCGGCAATTCCGGGCCGGATCATTGGATGTCGCATTGGTGCCGGGTGTTCCCCAATTCGAGCCGCGTGCTGCAGGCCGAGTGGGACCGGCCAAAGCCTGAAGACTGGATCGGCCAGGTGGATGCCGCGGTGGCCGCCGCTCCGCGCCGCGTCGTGCTGCTTGCGCATTCGCTGGCGGTGGCGACGGCGGTGAAGTGGGCTGCTGGGGCCAGTCAAGGCCAACTCGACAAGGTCGCGGCGGCATTCCTGGTTGCCGCGACCAATGTCGACGATGCCGATCCCTCATTCGACGCGGTGCGCCCGTTCGCGCCGATGCCGCTGAAGCGCCTGCCCTTCCCGACATTGGTGGTGGCGAGCCGCAGCGACCCACGCGTCACCTTCGACAAGGCGACCGCTTTTGCCGCAGCCTGGGGCGCGGATATCGCCGATGCCGGCGATCTCGGCCATATGGGAAACGAGGCCCGCCTGGGCGTATGGCCAGCGGGCCTGCTCATGCTTGGCCGCTTGCTCGAAAAAGCGAACCTCTAACCTACGCCTTACCGGGAACCGTCCTTATTACCGTGCCCCACGGATCCTCGCGGGTGGTCTCGCTTGCGGCATTGTCCGAGCGCATCTCGACCCAGGCCAAGCCGGAGCGGGCGGGATCGCGGCGACCGGCGCCCGCGCTCTGCCACGCATTTGCGCCAATGTGGTGATGATAGCCGCCGGACGACAGGAACACCGCCGCGCCACCGTACTTTGCCACTGTGTCGAAACCGAACTCCTGATGCCACCATGCTTCGGCTTCTTCCGGCCTGCCGACCCGCAAATGGACGTGGCCGATAATGCTGTTTTCCGGCGCGCCCTGCCAGCCGGTGTCGCCGGCCGGCACCTCGGCAACGACCGACGGAATGTTCAGCCGCTCCGTCGCCATCGCTATCTTGTCACCGTTCCATTTCCAGTCCTGCGGACGGCGGTCGGCATAGATCTCGATGCCGTTGCCTTCCGGATCGGTTAGGTAAAGAGCCTCGCTGACCAGATGATCGGATGCGCCCTCGATGCCGATCTTGCCGGCGATGGCGTGATTGATCCAGCGGCCGAGATCGGCCCGGCTGGGTAGCAGGAAGGCGGTGTGGAAAAGACCGGCGCTGCGCGGGTCATCGGGTTTCGCGGCCGGATCCGCTTCGATGTCGAGCAAAGGGCGATTGACTGCGCCGAGCGTAATCGTGCCGCCGGCGCGGCTCAGTTCCTGCAAACCGACGACTTTGCGATAGTAGGCAGCGAGATTGTCTGCATCGCGCGCCCGCAAGCCGACGCGGGCAACGCTGACCGGGGTCGTCGCGGCAAAAGGCAGTTCGCTCATCAAAGTGCTCCGTTCAGGCGGCGCTCGACAAGCTTCCAACAGAGCAATCCGGCGCCATCAATCATTCTACGCCATGTCCGTGCCAAAATCTCGGAACAGCCATTCTTTCCTGGCGACAGATCGTTGATCGCGATCGTTCACACAAGAGCGCAAGAAGCGAACAGGGTGTTCACAATAGCGAGCAGAACCGGGCTCGTGAGCGGCCGTTTGCGTGTCGCTGTTGAGTTCATACCCGGTTGCACCCGACAGCGCCTCTCGCTACATGCGCGCCATGAAAGTCAGGGAAGCAGATATTCTCATCGTGCCGGGCTACACCAATTCCGGCCCCGATCATTGGCAGAGCCGCTGGCAGTCGAAACTATCGACAGCGCGCCGCGTCGAACAGGCGGAATGGTCGAAGCCGGTGCGCGAGGATTGGACGGCCGGTGTCGCCAAGGCGGTTAACGAGGCCGAGCGGCCGGTCGTCATCGTCGCCCATTCGCTTGGCGTCGCGGCGGTCATTCAAGCATTGCCTCGGTTCGAGAGGCCGGTCGCCGGCGCTTTCTTCGTGGCGCCGCCCGATGTCGCCAATCCAGAGATAAAGCCGAGGCACCTGATGACCTTCGGCCCCTATCCGCGCGACCCGCTGCCGTTTCCGTCGGTGGTGATCGCCAGCCGCAACGACCCGTTCTGCGCCTTCGGCGTCGCCGAGGACATTGCCGGGGCGTGGGGCTCGCTGTTCATCGACGCCGGGGATGCCGGTCATCTCAACGCGGATTCCGGCTTCGGCCCCTGGCCTGAAGGCTCGATGACGTTCGCAAAATTCCTGACGGATCTCTAGAGCGGTTCACCGCTTCACGGAAACGGCGAACCGCTCTATCTCTTTGTTTTGACGCAATTCCGGACGGAAAACCGTTTCACACTTTTCTGGAATTGCTCTAGGAAGCGATCGAATCCCTGACGCTGCTCAGCAGGGTCTTTGCCCCAAGCGAAATCAGCGAATGCTCGGAACCCATCGCCAGCAGCCGGTAACCCATCGACACCACGCGACCGGCGATGGCCGGTTCCATCACATAGATCGCCGCATGCTTGCCGGCTTTGCGGGTGCGCTCGGCGATCGAGGCGACGGTCCCCATCATGCTCTCCAGCGTCGAACTGACGGTGGTGCCCTGCGACCAGGCGATCGAGAAATCCGACGGGCCAAGGAAGATACCGTCGATGCCCGGCGTGTCGAGGATGCCGTCGAGTGCATCAAGCGCGGCCCGCGTTTCGACCATGGCGAACGCCATGGTGCGCTGGTTGCTGTCGCGCAGCCAGTCGGCATAGTCGCCCTTGCCATGGCGCGGAAAAGCATAGGTCGGGCCCCAGGAGCGCTCGCCGAGTGGCGGGTATTTCATTGCGGTAGCAAACAGCTTTGCGTCCGCCACCGAATTCACCATCGGGGCGATCACCGCCTCGGCGCCGAAGTCAAGCGCACGGCTGGCCATGTCGAAGCGGCCGACCGGGATGCGTACCAAAGCCGGCTTGTTGGCGGCCAGCACCGGCACAAGCCCGCGCAGCACGCTATCCTCGTGATGCCCACCATGCTGCATATCGAGCGTAACCGCGTCGAACCCTTGCCTGGCCAGTATCTCGACCGTCAAGGCATCCGGCACGCCGGACCATGCGGTGAACAGCGTCTCGTCGGCCGCAAGGCGTGACTTCAGGGACATTGGCGATTTCCTCTTTGCTTGCAGCAATTCAGCCGGAAATGACCGCAAAGGCAAAGAAAAACCGCCCGGTGAGGCCGGGCGGTCGATTGGTCCAGCATTCGAAGAGTATCGATGGGGATCAGGTGTTCTTGATCTGCTCGATCGCCTGCGCCATCAATTCATCCATGGTGCGGCGGATCTGATGGTCCGACTGGTCGATGCCGGCCGCATCGAAATCCTTGCGTATCTTGCGGAAAACGTCGTGATCGCCGGCTTCCTCGATGTCGCTGACGACCACTTCCCTGGCATAAGCGTCGGCATCGGCGCCGGACTTGCCGAGCTTTTCGGCAGCCCACAGGCCGAGCGCTCTGTTGCGGCGTGCCGCAGCCTTGAACCGAAGTTCCTCGTCGAATGCGAATTTGCGCTCAAAGCCCTCTTCGCGGTCTTTCATGCTGCTCATGGCATCCCTCCGTGAAATCCGATTCGTTGTGCCAATATGTGTTGCCGGAGCACAAACCAAAAGGGCGCCGGCCGGTCAATATGCTACATTGCTTGCTGCGCTGCGGCATTTCGGTGCCCGAAAGCGGTTGATTGAAAGGATTTGCCGATTGAGCAAACAGTGCGATTGGGATAGACACCGGCATTGAACCCCACCGTCGCCATCTTATTTTAGGCAGACGGACAGGAACTGGTCGCTTGCCGCCTGCCCGCAAATCCAGAGAAAAATCAGATGAAAAATCGCCGCCGCATTTATGAAGGCAAGGCCAAGATCCTTTATGAGGGACCGGAGCCTGGCACGCTGATCCAGTTCTTCAAGGACGACGCTACCGCTTTCAACAAGAAGAAGCATGAAATCGTCGATGGCAAAGGCGTGCTCAACAACCGCATTTCCGAGCACATCTTCAATCATCTCAACCGGATGGGCATTCCGACCCACTTCATCCGCCGGCTCAACATGCGCGAGCAGTTGATCAAGGAAGTCGAGATCATCCCGCTCGAAGTGGTGGTGCGCAACGTCGCCGCCGGCTCGCTGGCCAAGCGCCTGGGCATCGAGGAAGGCACCGTGCTGCCGCGCTCGATCATCGAATTCTATTACAAGGCCGATGCGCTCGACGATCCGATGGTATCGGAAGAGCACATCACCGCCTTCGGCTGGGCGAGCCCACAGGAGATCGACGATGTCATGGCGCTGGCCATTCGCGTCAACGACTTCCTTTCCGGCCTGTTCATGGGCGTCGGCATCCAGCTGGTCGATTTCAAGATCGAATGCGGCCGCCTGTTCGAAGGCGATATGATGCGCATCGTCGTTGCCGATGAGATCTCGCCGGATTCCTGCCGGCTGTGGGACGTGGCGACGCAGGACAAGCTCGACAAGGACCGCTTCCGCCGCGACATGGGCGGGCTGGTCGAGGCTTATCAGGAAGTTGCCCGCCGTCTCGGCATCATGAACGAGAACGAGCCACCGCGTCCGGCCGGGCCGGTGCTCGTCGCATCGACCGACGGTGTCAAAGGTAAGCCGCACTGACGGCTTGCCCGCTCAACAGGTGAACAGGAGCATGTCCAGCGTGATCAAGGCCCGCATTACCGTAACCCTCAAGAACGGCGTGCTAGACCCACAAGGCAAGGCAATCGAGCACGCGCTGTCCGGAATGGGTTTCGGCGGCGTCGGCCAGGTGCGGCAAGGCAAGGTTTTCGACGTCGAATTGGCCGAGAGCGACAGCGCCAAGGCCGAGGCCGATCTGAAAGCCATGTGCGACAAGCTTCTGGCGAATACAGTGATTGAGAATTACGCGGTGGAGATCGCCTGAGGTGAAATCAGCCGTCGTCCTGCTCCCAGGCCTCAATCGCGACCGCGACATGATCGCGGCGCTGACCAAGATTTCCGGCACGCCGCCGGTCACCGTCTGGCAGACCGACACCGAAATTCCCGATGTCGACCTGATCGCCATTCCCGGCGGCTTTTCGTTCGGCGATTATCTGCGCTGCGGCGCCATTGCCGCGCGCATGCCAGTAATGCGGGCTGTGGCCGAAAAGGCGGCCAAGGGCGTCACGGTCATCGGCGTCTGCAACGGCTTCCAAATCCTGGTCGAGGCCGGCTTGCTGCCGGGCGCATTGATGCGCAATACCTCGCTGAAATTCGTCTGCCGTCAGGTGAAGCTGCAGATCGCCAATGCCAACACGATGTTCACCCGCCGCTACCAGCCGGGCCAGATCATCCGGGCGCCGGTGGCGCACCATGACGGCAATTATTTTGCCGATGCCGAAACGCTGGCCCGCCTCGAAGGCGAAGGCCAGGTGGTGTTCCGCTATGCCGAAGGCACCAATCCCAACGGCTCGATCAACGACATTGCCGGCATCGTCAACGGCCGCGGCAACGTGCTCGGCCTGATGCCGCATCCCGAGAACCTGATCGAAGCGGCGCATGGCGGCAGCGACGGCCGGGCGCTGTTCGAAAGCGCGCTGGGCATCGCTGCTTGATGCCTTCAATTTTCCTCCTGGAGCCACGGTCATGAAACTCTATTCGCGGCCGTTGTCGCCCTATTCGTCGATCGTGCGGGCGTTGGCCTACATCAAGAACGTGCCGCTCAAGCTCATTGCACCGCCGCCGGGGTTTCCCATCCCGGAGGCGTTTCGTGCCATCTCGCCGTTGAACCGGATTCCGGTGCTGATCACCGGCTCCGGCGAAACGATCGTCGAATCGGTGGTCATCGCCGAATATCTGGAGGAGCGCTTTCCCGAGCCGGCGCTGCTGCCGAGGGACTCGAAGGACCGGGCGCTGGTGCGCATGTTCGCCCGCATCACCGACCTCGACGTGCTCGCCCCGACGATGAAGCTGTTCGAGCTCCATTTCGTGCCGCAGCGCAACGAGGCGGAGATCAAGGCACAGTTCGCCCGATTGCATCACGGGCTTGCGGCAATCGAGGCCCGCATGGCGCATGGCCCGTTCGCGCTCGGCGACGACATCTCCTTTGCCGATGCGTGGTTGACGCCGACCCGCTTCGTCTTCAACAATTTCAGGACAACGATCGGCCGCCCCGATTTGCTTGACGCCTATCCGAAATTCGATGCCTACGAGCAAATCGCCTTGCAGCATCCGGCGCTGTCGCGCGTCTGGGGTGAGATGACAGACGGTCTGAAGATCTTTCTGTCCGAACTCGAGATGGGCGCCGCTTGAACATGAGACCGACGACCACGCGCCTCGCCGTCGCTACTGCCGCCGGGCTTGTACTCGCCTCCTGCCAGTCAGGCCCGAAGAGCGCGCCGGCGCCGGCGGGCAAGAGTGCGTCACTGCTTGCCATGGAGCAGGTGGCAATAGCTGCCCACAAATGCTGGATCGCCAGCAAGGACCCTGCCTTCAAATCTTACCAGATGGCCAACGAGCTGAATTCGTTCAGCGGCACGCCGCGCTTCCTGCTGGTGCCGGCCAAACATTATGGTGGAAAGCCGTTGCTGGTCGTGCAGGCGCAAGGCAATTCGAGCCGCGTCGACGTGTTCGGCCCATTGATGGCGGAACCGCTCGGCGCCCGCATCGGCTCGGACATTGCCCGCTGGCAGGCGGGCAATCCGGCCTGCGGCGCTGCTGCCTAGCCCAATGGGTCGCGTGCTGCAGATCACCGGTCTGGTCGTCGGCCTGGCCGGGCTCGTCCTGCAGCTCTGCATCACCGTCCCGGCATCAATGGAAGCCGGCCGCGGCTTTGCCGGCTCGCTGGTCTTCTATTTCAGCTTCTTCACCATCCTGACCAACATCGGCGCGGTGCTCGTCCATGCCTCGTTGCTGTCGTCGACGGGTTATGCCTGGTTTCCGGCCTTTTCCGCGCCACGGATGCGGGCGGGCGTAGCCGTCGCCATAACGCTGGTCCTCATCGTTTATGCAACGGTCCTGGCGCAGCTTTGGCAGCCGCAAGGGCTGTTCCTGCTCTGCGATGTGCTCCTGCACTATGTGACGCCGGTGTTGTTCGTGCTGTGGTGGCTTGTGGCAGGCGCCGACGGCTCGACGCGGTGGCGCGACATCTCCTGGTGGATGATCTATCCGATCGCCTATCTGGCCTACGCGCTGCTGCGGGCGCCGATTGCCGGTGAAGTGCCCTACCCGTTCCTCGATCTCGCCAAGAACGGCGCGACCAGCGTCGCCGTCTCGGCTCTGGCCATCACCGGGCTCTTTCTGATGCTGTGCATCGTGGCGGTGCTTGTGGACCACGGTGTCACGCGGATCAGGGCGGCGGGCGTTCATCCGCGATGATGCTCTCCCGCCGCGGCAGCCTTTAGCGTCTTGGCACGGTTCGCGCGGCGCCTGCACGGATCGCCGCAGCAGCTTCGCGAGCGATCCGTGACATGAACTTGCGCGTGAATTGGCCGAGCGGCTTGGCATCTTCGAGCGCCCAGCTCGTCGCGAGATCATCGGTGTTGAATTCGTCGACGATAACCCAGGCTGGGGTAAAGAGGGTGGCGCGGCGGGCCTCGGTCTCAGGAATCTCAACATAGTGCGCGCCAGGTCGTGGCGGCTGGCTCGTGATTGGAAAGAGCAGGGCCTGCTTGCGGCCATTCTTGCCGGCAACGATCAGCATAACGCAAGTCGGCCGCGCCTTGCGTCCGCTTTCCTCGCCCCGGTCATATTCCCTTGCCCACAAATAGGAATAAGAATGATCTGTCCGTGGCCGGGTTCAGTCATCCCGAACATCATCTCGCGCGACTGCGTCGAGGCCGGTTAGAAGCCTGTCGCGTTCCTCGGCCGACAGATCCTCGACGCGGTGTGCCCGTTGCGCGCTGCGACTGGTGATGCGGTCGAACTGCTCTGCCGTCAGGAGAACGAACTTGCGCTTGCCGCGCTTGGTAATGTCAACAGGGCCGCGGAACGCGGCCTCAACAACCTCGCCGGATTTGTTGCCGAGATCTGTGAGGGTGAAACTTGCCACGGTCATCTCCTTCGTTATCCCCAAAATAAGGGAATTAGCTGTTTTCAGCAATACCCCTATTCACTGGAGACGTCGCGAGCGAATGCTGTGAGGGCACGAAGGAGGATGGTATCTCAGTGATGAAGAAGATCGCGTTGGTTCCGATGTCGATATTGACGCTCTCGTCTAACCGCCGATATGCCACGCGACGTTCGAGACGGAGCATCCGGCTGCTCTCAGTCCCAAAACGCCCTCAGCCCCTCACGATGGGCATCGCAACGCGAGATACCGATGTCCTTGAGCTGGTCGTCAGTCATCTCGAGCAGGACCAGCCGGCTGCGCCGGCGATCCATTAACCCGTCGATCCACCTCGCGAAGGATCTGAGCGTACGCACCAGCCGACTGACATAGGTCGGCCTGCCCGGCGGGCGCGCCACCTGCACCTGCAATTCAACTGCCGCGTAGCGGATTGTCTCTATTGTACCCATTTTCTTTCTGCCAAGATTGCAATTGTGCCCTTTTGTACAGCCCGCTTCATATGTATTGACTCTCATTTCGGTGCAATGTAAAAAATTGTCACCATGACAACTTGGCTTCCAGACCTTACAGCCGGCACTGGCCCGCTCTATCAGCGGCTTGCCGATTCCATCGAGACGGACATCGACCGCGGCCTGATCGGTGCAGGGGCAAAGCTGCCGCCGCAGCGCGATTTGGCATACGACATCGGCACGACTGTCGGCACGGTCGGCAGGGCCTATCAATTGCTGCGCGAGCGGGGATTGGTCAGCGGCGAGGTCGGCCGCGGAACCTATGTTATCGCTCAACAGTCGGAGAGCGCAAAGCCGGATTTCCTGGGGCCGGTCGAACAAGGCACGCGCTATATGGATGCGCCCGGCGACAAACTGCGCTTCGATAGCACCGCCGCACCGGATGTCGGCCAGGGTGCCATCGTCGCTGACGTGTTGACACGCACGGCGCAAGACCATCCGCATGAGATTTCAAGCTACACGCGTGATTTCCCGGACCGCTGGTTCGAAGCCGGCAGGCGCTGGCTGTCGCGCAATTCCTTTCGCCCGGCGGCGGATGCCATCGTTCCCACGCTCGGCACCCACGCCGCGGTGATGGCAACCATTGCGGGGCTCACCTCCCCCGGCGACTATGTCGTCTTCGAGCACCTCACCTATTCGCAGATTTCCCGCAGCGCCGGCTTGATCGGTCGCCGGACCGCACTGGTGGTGGCGGACGACGAGGGCATCGATCCCCAGGATTTCGAGCGCGTCTGTGCGCAAAAGCACCCGAAGATGATGTTTTTGATGCCGACGGCCAAGAACCCGACACTGACAACGCTGTCGGCATCGCGCCGCGAGGCAATCGCGCATGTCGCCCGTCAATATAACGTCGTCCTGATCGAGGACGATCTCTATGGCGGACTGACCGATGACCCAACGCCTTTAATGGCCGAATATGCTCCCGAACGGACCATCGTTGCCGGCGGCCTCTCGAAATCGGTCGCGGCGGGTGTTCGCGGCGGTTGGCTCGCTTGCCCGCCGGCCTATCGTCACCGCATCCGGGTTGCCCACAAGATGATGACGGGCGGCCTGCCGTTTCTGCTGGCGGAGGTGGGCAGCCGGCTGGTGCTGTCCAGTCAGGCCGCCGAGATGCGCAAGCGCAGCATTGCCGAGATCGGTGCGCGCATAGCGATCGTGCGCGAGACACTCGACGGCTTCGACTTCAAGGCGCTGGATAATGTGCCGTTCGTCTGGCTCACTTTGCCCGACCCGTGGCTTTCCGGCACTTTCAAACAGGCCTGCCTCGAACATGGCGTGCTCATCGACGACGAGGATGAGTTCAAGGCAGGGCGTTCTGAACAGGCCTTTCACGGCGTGCGGTTTGGCATCTCGCAGCCGCGACAGCGGGACGATATCGCGCACGGCGTCGCGGTGATCCGGCGGCTTCTGGACGAGGGCCGCGCCGGCTACGACAGCTTTTCCTGAACCGGCTTGAAACCGGCGGGTCGAGTGGCGATCTTTCGCTACTTGCCGTCAGCTGTTGCTTTCCATCGTTTTAGTCATCTAACGGGGTGTATCGGCTGCAAAGCTTGCGATAAGACGGGACTCGATCCCAAGGACACAATTTGCCGACCATGACCATTTCCAATTCCGTGCCGATCACTCCGGAACTCATTGCCGCGCACGGGCTGAAGCCCGACGAGTACCAACGCATCCTCGACCTGGTCGGGCGCGAACCGAGCTTTACCGAACTTGGTATTTTTTCGGCGATGTGGAACGAGCATTGTTCCTACAAATCCTCGAAGAAGTGGCTGCGCACGCTGCCGACCACCGGGCCGCAAGTCATCCAGGGCCCGGGCGAGAATGCCGGTGTGGTCGACATCGGCGACGGCGACTGCGTCGTCTTCAAGATGGAGAGCCATAACCACCCCTCCTATATCGAGCCTTATCAGGGAGCTGCGACCGGCGTCGGTGGCATCCTGCGCGATGTCTTCACCATGGGCGCGCGGCCGATCGCGGCGATGAACGCGCTGCGCTTCGGTGCGCCGGACCATCCCAAGACCAAACACCTCGTTGCCGGCGTCGTTTCCGGCGTCGGTGGCTATGGCAATTCCTTCGGCGTGCCGACGGTCGGCGGCGAGGTCAATTTCGACGCCCGCTACAACGGCAATATCCTGGTCAATGCGTTTGCCGCGGGCCTCGCGAAGACGGACGCAATCTTTCTGTCCGAGGCCAAGGGCGTCGGCCTTCCGGTCGTCTATCTCGGCGCCAAGACCGGGCGCGACGGCGTCGGCGGCGCCACCATGGCCTCGGCAGAGTTCGACGACAAGATCGACGAGAAGCGGCCCACGGTCCAGGTTGGCGATCCCTTCACCGAAAAGTGCCTGCTCGAAGCCTGCCTCGAACTGATGGCGTCCGGCGCCGTTATCGCCATCCAGGACATGGGTGCCGCTGGTCTCACCTGCTCGGCGGTCGAGATGGGCGCCAAGGGCGACCTCGGCATCGAGCTCGACCTCGACAAGGTGCCGGTGCGTGAAGAGCGCATGAGCGCCTATGAGATGATGCTTTCGGAGAGCCAGGAGCGCATGCTGATGGTGCTGCGCCCCGAAAAGGAAAAACAGGCCGAGGCGATCTTCCACAAATGGGGCCTTGATTTTGCCATCGTCGGCAAGACCACCGACGATCTGCGCTTCCGCGTGCTGCACCAGGGCGACGAGGTCGCCAACCTGCCGATCAAGGATCTCGGCGACCAGGCGCCGGAATATGACCGTCCCTGGGTCGAGCCGAAGAAACCGGCGCCATTGGCTGGCGATGCACCGCGAACCGATGTGGCCGACGCACTCCTCAAGCTGCTGGGCGGACCGGACCTCTCCTCGCGCCGCTGGGTGTGGGAGCAGTACGACACGCTGATCCAGGGTAATTCCCTGCAGCTTCCCGGCGGCGACGCCGGTGTCGTGCGCGTCGATGGTCATCCGACCAAGGCGCTCGCCTTCTCCTCCGACGTGACGCCGCGCTATTGCGAGGCCGACCCTTACGAGGGCGGCAAGCAGGCGGTTGCCGAATGCTGGCGCAATCTTACCGCCACCGGTGCTCTGCCGCTCGCGGCCACCGACAACCTCAATTTCGGCAATCCGGAACGGCCGGAGATCATGGGTCAGTTGGTCGGCGCGGTGAAAGGTATTGGCGATGCCTGCAGGGCGCTCGGCTTCCCGATCGTCTCCGGCAACGTCTCGCTCTACAATGAGACCAACGGCCAAGGCATCCTGCCGACACCAACCATCGGCGGCGTCGGTCTGATTGCCGACTGGTCGAAAATGGTGCGCATCGGCTTTGCCGCCGAAGACCAGATGATCGTGCTGGTCGGCGCCCCGACGATATGGGGCTCGCATCTTGGCCAGTCGGTCTATATGCGCGACATCTTTGGCCGCGCCGACGGCCCGCCGCCGCCGGTCGATCTCGGCCACGAGAAGCGGGTCGGCGACCATGTGCGGGCACTGATCGCCTCCGGTGTTGTTACCGCGGCGCATGACGTTTCCGATGGCGGCATCGCGGTGGCGCTGGCCGAGATGGCGATGGCCTCCGGCATCGGCGCGACCATTCCCGGCCTGATCGGTGCAGATCCGATCCCGGTCTGGTTCGGCGAGGACCAGGGCCGTTATCTGCTGACGCTGTCGATCGACCCGCAGAGCGAGCAATGGGACGCCATTCGCGAACAGCAAAACAAGCTCGGCGTTTTTGCGCCGTGGATCGGCTCGACCGGCGGCAGCGAACTGAAGCTGGGCGAGGCGCGTGCGATACCGGTCAGCGAATTGACCGCCGCCCACGAATCCTGGTTCCCTCGCTTCATGGCAAATGAGGTCGTGGACCCGTGATGTGATCGAGTGGGCCCCTTTCCCTGTGGTTCATCCGCCATTTCGACCATATCTATGAGATCACGACCTGAACAAGGAATCCTCACATGGCAATGGACGCCCACGACATCGAACGGCTGATCAAGGAAGGCATTCCCGACGCCAAGGTGACGATTCGCGACCTGGCCGGCGACGGCGACCATTATGCGGCTGAGGTGGTGGCCGAAAGCTTTCGCGGCAAAAGCCGCGTCCAGCAGCACCAGATGGTCTATGACGCGCTGAAGGGCAACATGGGCGGCGTACTGCACGCGCTTGCCCTGCAGACTAGCGTGCCGGACTGAGCTCTCTTGCAGTTACCGGCTCGCAAGCTTCTTACCGGTCACGGCAATGATCGGCCCCGCCGGATACTTTCCACCAACAATCATCCGCTCGCCGTTCGACAGCGCCGAAACGGCCCCGTCGAAGAAAAGCGCGTTGGGACAATCGAGCGCGTCTCGAAACAGTCGCGCGAAGCTGCCGAGGCTGACTTCAGAGCGCGAGATCGCCAGCATGACGGTGTTTTCGTCACGCACGCCGACGCCATTGCGGATATAGCGCGATGTGCCGTTTTGCTCGAAGCGGGGATGAAGCCGGCCGTCGATCACCAGCATCGGGCCGGATTGCGTGGCAAACATGACGTCCAGTCTGGTCGCAGCATAGGCGCTTGTCTCCATGACCGCCGCCTTGCCGTCCTTGCGGACCAGGAAGACGCCATTCGGTTTCAGGAAGAAATTGCCTCCGCTGTCGGCGACGTTGATCGTCGCCTTCTCCCGGCCGTCTTCGACGAGAAGGCCGACCGGAGTCAGGTCTTGGTGATACATGCCGGCGTTCATGGCGAGCAGCACCGGCCGGCCCTGATCCGCCATCGCCTTGTCGAATTTGTCCAGTGAACCGAAAGCCTTGCCGTCAAGGCCTGCGTGGAACACACCGATGTCATAGTGGCGCAGATCGATTTCGCAGACGACATAGGCGACCGCCTCGAAGCTCGTATCGCGGCACGGCGCCGGTAATTCACCGCCGACGACGAGAGATGGCTGTCTCGGCGACCTGGCCCACCAGATCAATGACAGTGCGGCGAACAGAACGGCGAGGAGGCACCCGGCGAGATATCGTCTTTTCATCGCGCCTCGGGAAAGATGGTGGCCAACGCTCTTGGCCCAAGATCAGACGTTCCTTTGCGCCATTTGCGTGGCAAGGCGGCAAACATCTTGTTTCGCGCAACCCATGGGTTTATTTGAAGGGTAATGTTCGAGCCTGACTCCCACAGGCATGAAAGGGTATTCCATGAGCGGCATCAACGACTACATCGACAATGAAGTGAAGGGCAACGACGTCGTTCTCTTCATGAAGGGCACGCCCGGCTTCCCGCAATGCGGATTTTCCGGCCAGGTCGTGCAGATCCTCGACTATATCGGCGCCGACTATAAGGGCGTCGACGTGCTGACTTCGGCCGAACTGCGGCAAGGCATCAAGGACTATTCAAACTGGCCGACCATCCCGCAGCTCTACGTCAAGGGCGAGTTCGTCGGCGGCTGCGACATCATCCGCGAGATGTTCCAGGCGGGCGAATTGCAGACCTTCCTCGTCGAAAAGGGCGTCAGCGTCAAAGGCGCCGCCTGACTTCTGTTTCTGCGTATGACCTTCCGCCTGCGATTTTCGGGGGTCATGCGCTAAGCGCCGGGGCAGCCCCCACCTTGGCAAAAAGTTCTGCCCATTATCGGGCAATCAACGAATGGATGCGTCGGCCAGCCGGCGCATTTTCGTTTGAGGATCGGACTGGCCGTGGATCAGCAAGCACAAGCGCAGCAAAAGGCAAGCACCTTGCCTATTCCGCGCTGGGAATTCATTGCGCTGTGCGCGGCGCTGATGGCGCTCAATTCGCTGGCCATCGACATTATTTTGCCGGCGCTGCAGCAGATCGGCGCTTCGCTTGGCATCGAAAATGAAAACCACCGGCAATATGTTGTCACCGCCTATATCCTTGGCTTTGGCGGCGGACAGCTGTTCTTCGGGCCGATCTCGGACCGCTTCGGGCGCCGCGCGCCGCTTGTCGCAGGGCTGGTGATCTACGTCCTGGCGGCCGGCGCTGCGGCAATCGCCCCGTCATTCACCACGCTTCTGCTATGCCGGGCCGTGCAAGGCATCGGTGCGGCGGCGACGCGCGTCATTGCCGTCTCGATCGTGCGCGATACGTTCGACGGAAGGCGCATGGCCGAAGTCATGTCCTTGATCTTCATGGTGTTCATGGCCATTCCGGTGGTGGCGCCCGGTATCGGCCAGTTCATCATGCTGTTTGCGACCTGGCATGTGATCTTCGTCACCATGGCAGCCGGCGCGCTGATCGTGTCCGCCTGGTCGCTGCTGCGCCTGCCCGAGACACTACACCCCGAATATCGCCGGCCGCTGACGTTGTCCTCCATCATCGGCGGCTTCCGCATCGTTCTCACCAACCGCATCGCGCTCTGCTACGCCTTCGCCAGCACCTTCATCTTCGGCGCCATGTTCGGCTTCATCGCCTCGGCCCAGCAGATCTATGTCAGCGTGTTCAATGTCGGCGAGATGTTCCCCGTCATCTTCGCGGGGGTTGCCGGCGTACTTGCTTTTTCGAACTACCTCAACTCGCGCCTCGTCGGCCGCATCGGCATGCGCCGTCTGTCGCAAAGCGCGCTGCTGCTGTTTCTGGCCATCAGCCTTGCCTGGCTGGTCGTTTCCATCGAAATAAAGATGCCGCTCTGGCTCTTCATTACCTTCTTTGCCTGCGCCATGGTCCCGTTCGGCGCGCTCGGCGCGAACTTCAACGCGCTCGCTATGGAGCCGCTGGGGCACCTGGCCGGCACTGCGTCGTCGATCCTTGGGTTCATGCAGACATTTCTTGGCGGCATTCTCGGCACGCTGATCGGCCAAGCCTTCAACGGCACGGTGACGCCGCTGGCCGCCGGGTTCTGCAGCGTGTCGGTGGCGGCGCTGCTGATGATCCTGCTGGCCGAGCGCGGCAGACTGTTCCAGCCGCATAACCCGCCGGTTTAATGCCCATTGCGCGTGCGCCTAGGATGCACCCTCACTGACCGCGGTGAAGCGAGGGAACAGCGTACGTCCTGCGATTGCTCCACCCATACTGTCCGAAACGGGCAGTGGAAGAGCCTTGTCGAGCGCCTCGAGGACGGAAGCCACGAAGGCCCGGTTGAGCGGACCATCGTCCCCTAGATGTGAGTAGGTGGCGCGCGGCTTGCCGATAAGCGTGCCGTTTCGGCGAATTGAGAACTGCAGCGTCAGGGTCATGCCCGCGCTTCCGCGCGGCGGCTTCCAACAGGCGAAGATCGCGGAGAACATCTCGTCTATGGTGTCGACGGAGTCGGGACTGCGACATGCGCGTTCCCCAGCTCTTGCTTCATGGACACCGGCAACCAAGGCAAGGGCAAAGGCCGTTGCAACAATTGCGGACCGAGGTTTCATTCGAGATCTCCGGTTTCGCACAAGATTGGACAACTTTGGCAGCGAAGAGCTATTCCGCCCAGAGCTCACGGCGCAGCTGCCGCCAGTCTCCCGGTCCGGTGCGACCAGCAGGCCACCCCCGACATGCGACGGCAGATAGGCGCTGCCGTCGAAGCGCGCGGCATGGCCGCCGGCCTCCGCATGGATCAGCACGCCGGCCAGGTGGTCCCAAGGCATCAGCTTGTTGTAGACGACGAAATGGCCGTGGCCGCTGGCCAGCAGGCGGTATTCATGGGCGGCGCAGCGATAATTGAACTGCGATAGCGACTTGGTCTGGTTGCGCGCCAAACGTGAGCGGTCCGGCTCGGGCACATAGTGCCATGAGACCGCACCGGTCATTTCCGACATCGGCGCCGGTTTGGCGACATGGACCTTTTCCAGATCGCCATGGGCATGGCGGATATGGCTGCCGGCGCCACTAACGCCGATCAGCCAATCCTTGCCGACGGGATCGTGAATGATGCCGGCGACCGTCTCGCCCTTGATCACGACGCCAAGCATGACGCCGAACAGCGGCACGCCGGAGGCGAAGTTGAAGGTGCCGTCGACCGGGTCGATGACGAAGGCGAGTTCGGCATCGCCGAGACCGTCGAGCAGCGTCGGGTCGTCGGAGCAGGCCTCCTCGCCGACGATCATTGCGTGGGGATAACGCTGGCGCAGCCTGGCGGTGATGAGCCGTTCGGCATTGACGTCGGCCTCGGTGACGAGATCGGCGGCCGAGGTCTTGCGACGGACGTCGCCCTCGCTCAACCGGCGAAAGCGCGGCATGATCTCGGCGACGGCGGCTTCCGACAGAAGGTCAGCAAGCCAGTCGATCGCGCTGTCGTCAAATGTCATCGGGACGCCTGGTGGTGAGGGTTTCGTTGAGGGCGACGAAATCGAACAACTTCCTGTCGAGCAGATGCGAACGCCGCACATTGGTCAGGGCGCGGATCATCGTGTCCTTGCGGCCGGGCATGCGCTTCTCGATGTCGTCGAGCATCGCCTTCATGGCGTTGCGCTGCAGGCCTTCCTGGCTACCGCACAGATCGCACGGAATAATCGGGAACTTCATGGCGCCGGCGAATTTCTCGAGATCGGCTTCCGCACAATAGGCGAGCGGCCGCAGCACCATGACATCGCCTTCGTCGTTGAGCAGCTTCGGCGGCATGGCGGCGAGGCGTCCGCCATGGAACAGGTTCATGAAAAAGGTTTCCAGTATGTCCTCGCGGTGGTGGCCGAGCACCAGCGCCGAGCAGCCCTCCTCGCGGGCAATGCGATAGAGATGGCCGCGCCGTAGCCGCGAGCACAGCGAGCAATAGGTGCTGCCCTCGGCCAGCTTGTCGGTGACCACCGAATAGGTGTCCTGATATTCGATGCGATGCGGAATGGCATATCTATCGAGATAATCGGGCAATATGTGCTTGGGAAAGTTCGGCTGGCCCTGGTCGAGATTGCAGGCTAACAGCTCGACCGGCAGCAGCCCGCGCCATTTGAGATCGAGCAGCACGGCAAGCAGGCCGTAGGAATCCTTGCCGCCCGACAGAGCGACCAGCCACCGGTCGCCGGGCCTCACCATGGAGAAATCGTCGATCGCCTGGCGGGCAAGCCGCAACAGCCGCTTGCGCAGCTTGTTGAACTCGACGGAGGACGGCACATCGGCAAACAGAGGATGAAAGCCGCCTTCGGTGTCGGCGACCGGTTCGAGTGTTTCGGCGTCTGGCAGCATATTCATGGCGCTTCGGCCCCAAGATCCTGTTGCCGCCCGCAGTACCGCATCGGACCGAAAATCGAAATCGATTTCGGAATCACGCCGCGGAAAAGGAACGAAAAAGAAAAGGCCGCCTCGACGGGCGGCCTTCGATTGTATCGCGACGAACGCGCCGATCAGCGCGAATAAAACTCGACGACCAGGTTCGGTTCCATCTGCACGGCAAACGGAACGTCCGCCAGGCCGGGGATGCGCGTGAAAGCCGCGGTCATCTTGTTGTGATCGGCCTCGATGTAATCGGGCACGTCGCGCTCGGCCAGGCCCACCGATTCCAGCACGATGACCAGCTGCTTCGACTTCTCGCGCACTTCGACGACGTCGCCCGGCTTGCAGCGGTACGAGCCGATGTTGACGCGCTTGCCGTTGACGTTGACGTGGCCGTGATTGACGAACTGGCGCGCCGCAAAGATGGTCGGCACGAACTTGGCGCGGTAGACGACCGCGTCGAGGCGCGATTCGAGCAGGCCGATCAGGTTCTCCGAGGTGTCGCCCTTGCGGCGGTCCGCCTCTTCATAGACCTTGCGGAACTGCTTTTCCGAAACGTCGCCATAGTGGCCCTTTAGCTTCTGCTTGGCGCGCAGCTGCAGGCCGAAATCGGAAAGCTTGCCCTTGCGGCGCTGGCCATGCTGGCCGGGGCCGTATTCACGCTTGTTGACCGGGGACTTCGGGCGGCCCCAGATGTTTTCGCCAAGACGGCGGTCGATCTTGTACTTCGCGGATTCGCGCTTGCTCATCGCATTCCCTTTCAAAACAACATACCCGGAACCTCATGGTCCGGGTGAAGGAAACGCGCCCTCCTCTGGCCTCCGTTTTCGAGACCTGACAGGGTTTTCCACGCAACGCGACGGAAAACCCACGGGACACGTCATTTCAAACAAGACATAGGGAAAGTAAAACCGGCTTCCCAAACGTCTTGCACACATAAAGAAAACCACCGGGCATTGCGGCCCGGTGTTGGTGGGCTGGTTAAACGGAGATTTAACCGCTGTCAAGCTTCTGGCTGGCGCGAATCGCCGAACCGGATAGTGTTACGGTTGTAGAACGTGCCGGATGTGGCGGGAGGTTGCGCCAGCGGCATCAGGAAGGGACTGAAGTCAGAGGAGCTGGAATTCGCATGAAGAAGTTCTTCCTTACGTTGGTAGGAGCCGCGGTGATGGCCGGCACGATGGCGGTCGCGCCCGAGCCGGCGCAGGCCCGGCATTGGCATGGGCACAGGCATCACCAGGTCTGCCGCATCGTGGTCAAGAAGAAGGTGGTGTGGCGCCACGGTCATCGCAAGGTCATCCGCTACAAAGTGCGGCGCTGCGGGTGGAGCTGGAACTGGTAATTTTCGTCCTCGCCCGTTGAGACTTCATGGCCCGCGGCTCAGCCGCGGGCCTTTTATTGACCGGCATCCGCCGTCAGAATGGCCAATCGATCAGTGTTTCGACTTCTTTTCCGGCAGGCCCTTGCGCTTGGTCTCGGCGAATTCCTCGAGCTGTTTTTCGCTCATGGATTTATACATTCCCTTTGACGCGCCTTTGAGCGCGCCCTTCTTGGTCTCGCCGCGCTTGGCTGACAATGCCGCGCCGGCCGCTTTCTGCTGGGCTTTTGAGGTGGCTGGCATGATGGTTTCTCCCGTTTCCGATGAGAGGAAAACGCATTGTCTGGTGTGATGTTCCCAAAGCGAAAATTGCTTGCGGTCAGGATATCGTGAGGCCAAATCCCTGCATCAGCCGGCGCGTCGGAAAATCGGCGCTGTTCGAGGTGAAGAACGCAAGGTCGGCGCCTTCCGGCAGTGCCTCTCTGCGATAAGCGGCCTCGGTATCGGCAAGCAGCGACAGCGCCCGGCGTGCGATCGCCTCGGCCGGGTCGAGCCAGTCGACCGGCCACGGTGCTGTCTTGCGCATGCGGTTGGCCAAAAACGGATAATGGGTGCAGGCAAGCACGACGATGTCGGTGCGCAGCCCGTCATGCTCGACGAAGCACGGCGCGATCTCTGCGCGCACGGCGTCCTCGTCGACAAAACCGTCGCGCATATAGGCTTCGGCCAATCCCGCCAGCCTGTCGCTGCCGACCAGGCGGACATGGCATTTCTGCGCCCATTTGCTGATCAGATCGCGCGTGTACTGGCGCTTGACGGTGCCGGGCGTCGCCAGCACCGAAACCAGACCTGAGCGCGTGCGTTCCGCCGCCGGCTTGATGGCCGGCACGGTGCCGACGAAAGGATGGCCGGGAAACCTCTCGCGCAAAGCATCGATGACCAGTGTCGAGGCGGTGTTGCAGGCGATGACCGAAATGGCCGGCGAAAACCGGTCGAGCAGCCTGGCGAACAACTCCAGGATATGTGTTCTCAGCGCCGGTTCCTCCCAGGCGCCGAAGGGGAACGCCGCGTCGTCGGCGACATAGATGAAGCGGCGGTCAGGCATCAGCACGCGCGCCTCACGCAGCACGGTGAGGCCGCCAATGCCGGAATCGAACATCAGGATCGGACGGGCGCTTGATGGATCGGTCATCGTCATTGAATTCACTAAGGGCTGGGATCACGTGGGCTCGAAAGAGAGAAGGCGGGCCCATCCTTTGCGTCGGCGATGGCTTTATCTCTGACGCTTCTATCTGGAACCATCATGGCCTTGATGCGGCGAGACGATCACACAAGGCCCCGCTTGCCGAAGCCGCCGGGCCGCGGCCGGCCGTTCGCCGGAGATGCAGGTTGAGATGCAGGGTGGTTCGACGGCACCGGCGCGGCCCGCGTGGCGTAGGCTGGAGCCAGGGCCGTCGCGCCGGCGGCTGACGCTGAATGGAGCGCGGCGGCGCCGCGCAGCGGCCCGGGCGGGTCGAAATCGTCGAAACTCAGGGATGACGCCATATCCGCAGAGCCACCGCCCGCCGGCTTGCCCGCCAAGATGACGGCCCACAGCCCGACAAGAGCTAATCCCAGCAGGTTGAGGCCGGAATGCGAATCTTCGCCGTCGAATTTTACGACAAGAACAGTGCCGGCCTGCAGGATCGCGAACAGGGTCGAGAACACGATATACGACCAAAGGATCCAACTCGACCCTTGCGCGTCGCGGCTTCGACGCCACGCGAAATTCGCGCGGAACAGAACGATCACCAGCGAGGTAACGAGAACAGCCGCGGCCAGCCCTTCCCTGGAAGGTCCGGGCCTCGAATTGGCCAAACCCTCGATGCCGATGGTCTCCACGACGCACAGCACAAAGGTCACGATTTCCGCAACCAGCAAGGCCGCGGAATAGAAGAAAAAGCGAAGACGCCCGATATTTGAATTGAACATCGAAAGGATCCATCGTTCGCCGGACAATGGATCACACCAAATAACATTCGGTTACCTGGTGAGGTATGGGTCGTTCCGAGGCTAGTCTTTGTCTTTCGCCCTCGCAGCGCGTGCCGCGGCCGCCGGGAGCCGCCTTGGGTCGTCGCCGGGCGATCCGTCGCCGCGCGGCATGGCCGGCGAGAACCTGTCCAGCGATGATATTATGCCGCGCAGCACCTTAAGCTCCGGCTCGGCAAAGCCGGCGCGGGTCAGCACTGCACGCAAATTGTCGACCATCTTCGGCTTCTTCGCTGCCGGGCGGAAATAGCCGCGCGCCTCCAGTGCACCTTCCAGATACGCAAACAGGCCGTGCAATTCTTCCTTGGCAGCCGGCGGCATTTCGGGGCCGGAGAAGTTGGTCCTGGTCTCGTCTTCCAGGCCGGACTTCATCCATTCATAGGACATCAGCAGGGCCGCCTGGGCGATGTTGAGCGAGGAGAAGGCTGGATCGACGGGGAAGGTGACGATCTCGTCGGCAAGGCCGACCTCATCATTATAGAGGCCGAAGCGCTCGCGGCCGAACAGGATGCCGGTGCGCTGGCCGGCCCGCTGCCGCGCGCGCAGCGCCCTGCCCGCCTCGACCGGACCGCGCACCGGCTTGAAATTGTCGCGCGCGCGCGCCGTGGTGGCGAAGACGAAGTTCAGATCGGCGACTGCC
The DNA here is from genome assembly GCF_040320645.1 of Mesorhizobium sp. M0633. Lineage (NCBI taxonomy): Bacteria > Pseudomonadati > Pseudomonadota > Alphaproteobacteria > Hyphomicrobiales > Phyllobacteriaceae > Mesorhizobium > Mesorhizobium sp. M0633. Next base: position 162,709 of record NZ_JAMYQC010000010.1, on the reverse strand, counting down.
GAGGCGAGGTCATCGAACACCGTGACGGCATCGATGACGTGGTCGGCGCGGCTTGCGGCGGCACGCGCCTTCTCGCTCGGCCAGCCGTCGCGCGGATTGACGAGCCGCAGCTCGGTAAGGCCGAAATTGGCCATGGCGCGCGCAACCATGCCGATATTCTCGCCGAGCTGCGGCTCGACCAGGATGATCGCCGGTCCGGACGCTGGAGTTCCGGAGGCAAGAGGGGTGGCGGGATCCTGGGTAGCGGCCATGGTTGTCAGTGAACTGCTGTTTGCGGCATTTCGCAGTCCCCTGCCACATTTGGCGGCGAAAATGAAGCTTTCGCAAGGAATGCCGACACTACGGCGCGGTTCGCCGTTTGCGCGGCCAAAAAGCCTTTGATATACGGGCCGCATCCCAGGGCCGGCAGCCGTGCGGGCAAGGCCGTTCCGTTCCCCAAAAGCGAGGCATTCTTTCCATGGCGAAGATCAAGGTGGCGAACCCGGTCGTCGAACTCGACGGCGACGAGATGACCCGCATCATCTGGCAGTTCATCAAGGACAAGCTGATCCACCCTTATCTCGACCTCAAGCTCGAATATTACGACCTCGGCATCGAGCACCGCGACGCCACCAACGACCAGGTGACCATCGACTCGGCCAATGCCATCAAGAAATACGGCGTCGGCGTGAAATGCGCGACGATCACGCCCGACGAACAGCGCGTCGAGGAATTCAAGCTGAAGAAGATGTGGAAGTCGCCGAACGGCACCATCCGCAACATCCTCGGCGGCACCATCTTTCGCGAGCCGATCATCATGAAGAACGTGCCGCGGCTGGTGCCCGGCTGGACCAAGCCGATCATCGTCGGCCGCCACGCCTTCGGCGACCAGTACCGCGCCACCGACTTCCGCTTCCCCGGCAAGGGCAAGCTGACGATCAAATTCGTCGGCGAGGACGGCCAGGTGATCGAGCACGATGTGTTCGACGCACCCGGCGCCGGCGTCGCCATGGCCATGTACAATCTCGACGAATCGATCCGCGAATTCGCCCGCGCCTCACTGAACTACGGCCTGCTGCGCAATTATCCCGTCTACCTCTCGACCAAGAACACCATCCTCAAAGCCTATGACGGACGCTTCAAGGACATCTTCCAGGAGGTCTACGAGGCGGAGTTCGAAGCAGAATTCAAAGCGAAGAAACTCTGGTACGAGCACCGGCTGATCGACGACATGGTGGCCTCCAGCCTGAAATGGTCGGGCGGCTATGTCTGGGCCTGCAAGAATTATGACGGCGACGTGCAGTCCGACACGGTGGCGCAAGGCTTCGGCTCGCTCGGCCTGATGACCTCGGTGCTGATGACGCCGGACGGCAAGACCGTCGAGGCGGAAGCCGCGCACGGCACCGTTACCCGCCACTATCGCCAGCACCAGAAAGGCGAGGAGACCTCGACCAATTCGATCGCCTCGATCTTTGCCTGGACGCGCGGCCTCGCGCATCGCGCCAAGCTCGACGACAATGCCGAACTGAAGCGCTTTGCCGAGACCCTGGAAAAGGTCTGCATCCAGACGGTCGAGTCCGGCTTCATGACCAAGGACCTGTCACTGCTGATCGGCCCCGACCAGCCATGGCTTTCGACCACCGGCTTCCTCGACAAGATCGACGAGAATTTGCAGAAAGCGATGGCCTGAGCCCAACCGGCATGGGCAAGCCCGTCGTCTACGGCGCGGACTACAGCGTCTATGTGCGCATCGTGCGGCTGGTGCTGGAGGAAAAGGGCGTCGGCTACGAGCTCGTGCCCGTCGACGTCTTTGCCGCGGACGGCATTCCCGGCTGGTATTTCGAGCACCAGCCGTTCGGCCGCATCCCGACCTTCGAGCATGACGGCTTTCGCCTCTACGAGACTGGCGCGATTGCCCGTTATGTCGACGAAGCCTTTGACGGCCCGGCGCTGCAGCCGGCCGGAGCCCGGCCTCGAGCACGCATGAACCAGATCACCGGCCTGCTCGACGCCTACGCCTACAGGACCATGGTCTGGGATGTCGCTGTCGAGCGGCTGGAAAAAACGCCGCCCGACGAAGCCGTGATCGCCAACGGGTTGCGGCAGGCAAGAACGGCATTGCAGGCGCTCTCCTCGCTGAAAGCCGAAGGGCCTTGGCTGTTGGGGACGGACCTGACGCTGGCCGACCTGCACGCCGCACCGATCATCGGCTATTTCGTTAAGGTCGCCGAGGGACAAGCCCTGCTGGCCGAGTTTGCCGATATTCGGGATTGGTATGCGCGCATCACTCAACGCGCGAGTTTTGCGAAAGCCGAAAAGGCAGGGTGACAAAGATACGAGAGGCCGAGGGACAGCACCCCCCTCTGTCCTGCCGGACAGAGGGGGGTGCTTTACCGCCGAGGCTGGCGACAAATTCTCCCAGATCCTTGCCTTCTCTGCCTCGCAAGCCGCTCAATCGGGAAGGTAGATCTCCGCCTTCATGAAGGTCTTCGCACGGCCTGTGATCAGCACGCGATCTCCGGCCAGTTCGCATAGCAAATGCCCGCCGCGCTGCGAGCATTGGAATGCCGACAGATGCGTCTTGCCGAGTTTTTCAGCCCAGTAAGGTACCAGCGTCGCATGAATGGAGCCGGTAACCGGATCCTCGGGAATGCCCGCCCCGGGCACAAAGTAACGGGAGACGAAATCGTGGGCTCGCCCAGGCGCGGTAATAACCAGGCCGAGAGGATGAAAACGTCCGATCCTGAGCAGATCGGGAACGAAAGATCGCACGGTTGTCTCGTCGGCAAGCTCGACAAACAGGTTCTCGAAATTGCGGAAGCTCGCAACCGGCCGCTGAGGCAATATCGCTTGCAGCGCCGAGTTCAGCTCTTCCTCGATGGGCTGCGGCGGAAAACACGGCAGATCAAGCTGATAGGCCCCTCCCCACCGGGAAACCCGCAGCTCGCCGACCCGGGTGGCGAAGGCCATTTCGCCCTGACCATTGTATTCCGTAGCCAGCACATGGGCGGCCGCAAGAGTGGCGTGGCCGCAGAAGTCGACTTCATGGACCGGCGTGAACCAGCGCAAATCCCAACCTTTGCCATTCGGCCGCACAAACGCGGTTTCAGCAAGATTGTTTTCGTTGGCGATGGCCTGCATTACCTGCTCCGACAGCCATTCCTCTAAAAGGAGAACGGCGGCAGGGTTACCCTGGAAGGCCCGTTCGGCAAAGGCATCGACCTGATACATCGTCAGCGTCGGCATATCGGCCCTCAAAGATATCCGCTGGGCGGCGCGCCATTTCGGCCGTGCCGCCCCCGGTGCAGGTTCACGCCGCTTCGAGAGCCGCCTTCACCGCAGCGATCGCGTCTTCGGCCTTCGAGCCGTCCGGGCCGCCGGCCTGAGCCATATCGGGTCGCCCGCCGCCGCCCTGCCCGCCCAATGCCGCGGACGCGACGCGCACCAGATCGATGGCGTTGAAGCGGCCGGTCAGATCATCGGTGACGGCGACGACGACGCTCGCCTTGTTGTCCTCGCCGGCGCCGACAAAGACGACGATGCCGGAGCCGAGCGACTTCTTGCCGGCATCGGCCAACGGCTTAAGATCCTTTGGCGAGACGCCCGATACCGCCTTGCCGAGAAAACCGACACCGGCAATGGTTTCGTTTTCCGCAGGCACACCGGCTGGCGAGCGATCGCCCAGCGCCAGCTTCTTGCGCGCCTCGATCAGCTCCTTTTCGAGCTTCTTGCGTTCGTCCAGCAGCGCCTCGACGCGGGCCGGCACATCGGCCGGCGAAATCTTCAACGCGGCGGCGGCCGCCTTCAACCGCTTGTCCTGTTCGTCGAGATGCTTTCTGGCCGCCTCGCCGGTCAACGCCTCGATGCGGCGCACGCCGGCAGCGACCGCGCTGTCGGACACGATGCGCACCAGGCCGATATCGCCGGTCGCCCTGACATGCGTGCCGCCGCATAGCTCGACCGAATAGGGCCGGTTGGCCTTGGCGCCATGCAAGCCCGTGCCCATCGAAACGACGCGCACTTCATCGCCATATTTCTCGCCAAACAGCGCCATGGCGCCTTCGGCAATGGCGTCGTCGACAGACATCAGCCGCGTGGTTACAGGGCCGTTCTGAACGGCGATCTCGTTTGCCATGCGCTCGACCTCTTCGAGCTCGTCCGGCGAGATCGGCTTGTTGTGCGAAATGTCGAAGCGCAGACGCTCGGGCGCGACCAGCGAGCCCTTCTGCGCCACATGGGTACCCAGCACCTCGCGCAGCGCCTCATGGATCAGATGCGTGGCGGAATGGTTCGCGCGCAGCCTGGAGCGACGCGCGTGGTCCACCTTCAGCTCGACGGTCGCGCCTGTCTTGACCGTGCCGTTAGCCACCTTGCCGAGATGGACGAAAAGCCCATCGGCCTTCTTCTGGGTATCGGATATTTCGATCGAGAACCCGTCGCCTGAAATGACGCCGGTATCGCCCATCTGGCCACCGGACTCGCCATAGAACGGCGTCTGGTTGACAACCACGGCAACGGCGTCGCCTTTGCCGGCACTGTCGACGGTCTTGCCGTCCCTGACCAGCGCCTGGATGAGGCCTTCCGCCTGCTCGGTCTCATAGCCGAGGAACTCGGTGGCGCCGGCGTTCTCGCGCACCGGAAACCATACCGTCTCGGTCGCCACGTCGCCGGAGCCGGCCCAGCTTTTGCGCGCCTCCGCTTTCTGCCGCTCCATCGCCTCGGTGAAGCCGGCAAGGTTGACCGAGATGTTGCGCTGGCGCAGCGCGTCCTGCGTCAGATCGAGCGGAAAGCCATAGGTGTCGTAGAGCTTGAACGCTGTCTCGCCATCCAGCATGTCGCCGGAGGCCAGCTTTTCCGTCGCCTCCGAAAGCAAGCCCAAGCCGCGCACCAGCGTCTTGCGGAAACGGGTTTCCTCAAGCTTCAGCGTTTCGGTGATCATCTGTTCGCCGCGCACCAGTTCCGGGTAGGCTTGGCCCATCTCGCGGACCAGTGCCGGCACCAGGCGCCACATCAGCGGATCGCGGGCGCCGAGCAACTGCGCGTGGCGCATGGCGCGGCGCATGATGCGACGAAGCACGTAGCCGCGTCCTTCGTTGGACGGCAGCACGCCGTCGGCGACCAGGAAGCAGGACGAACGCAGGTGATCGGCGATGACGCGCAACGATGCGACGGCGTCCGCATCCGGACCTTTGCCAAGCGCCGACGACGCAGCGTCGATCAGGTGGCGGAACAGGTCGGTTTCGAAGACGCTTTCAACCCCTTGCAGGATGGATGCCATGCGCTCGAGGCCCATGCCTGTGTCGATCGACGGACGCGGCAGGTCGACGCGCTCGTCCTTCGTCACCTGTTCGTACTGCATGAACACCAGGTTCCAGAATTCAAGGAAACGGTCGCCATCCTCCTCGGGGCTGCCGGGAGGGCCGCCCCAGATATGCTCGCCACGGTCGATGAATATCTCCGAACACGGCCCGCAAGGTCCAGTGTCGCCCATTGCCCAGAAATTGTCCGAAGTCGCGATGCGGATGATGCGATCGTCCGAAAGGCCGGCGATCTTCTTCCAGTACGAGGCCGCCTCGTCGTCGGTGTGGTAGACGGTGACCAGCAGCTTGTCCTTCTTCAGCCCGAACTCCCTGGTGATCAGGTTCCAGGCAAGCTCTATGGCCCGCTCCTTGAAATAGTCGCCGAAGGAGAAATTGCCGAGCATCTCGAAGAAGGTCAGGTGGCGCGCGGTGTAGCCGACATTGTCGAGGTCGTTGTGCTTGCCGCCGGCGCGAACACTCTTCTGGGCAGTCGTGGCGCGCGAATACGGCCGCTTCTCCAGACCGGTGAAAACGTTCTTGAACTGCACCATGCCGGCATTGGTGAACATCAGCGTCGGGTCGTTGCGCGGCACCAGCGGGCTTGACGCGACGACCTCGTGACCTTCCTTGCGAAAATAGTCGAGAAATGCCGACCGGATCTCGTTGACGCCACTCATGAATACTGCCTTTTCGAGAGAACCGCCGGCTGCCGGCGGAAAATAGACATGGCCTTTTAGCGGTCGCACCGCAGCCTGTCCAGAAACACCAAATGGGCTCAAATCCCGGCTTTCACCAGCGCCTTGAAATGCGTCTGCCTCGCCGTCAAACGCGAACCGCCGGCCCTGGGCCGGCGGTTCGAAACGCATCGATTACGCAAACTCAAAATCAAAACATCAAATCGAAACCTGGCTGAGGCTCAGCGAGGCGTCGCTTGCCCTACATCACCCCAGCGTCGTCCTCGAAACCGTCGTCGCTGCTTTCGGAGCCGCCGTTCTCAAGGAATTTCTCAGCGATCAGCCCGGCATTCTGCCGTAGCGCCAGCTCGATCTCGCGCGCCGTGTCGGGATTGTCGCGCAGGAACAGTTTTGCGTTTTCGCGGCCCTGGCCAAGACGCTGCGAATTGTAGGAGAACCAGGCGCCCGACTTTTCGACCACGCCCGCCTTAACGCCGAGATCGACCAGCTCGCCGGTCTTGGAGACGCCCTCGCCATACATGATGTCGAACTCGACCACCTTGAAGGGCGGCGCCAGCTTGTTCTTGACGACTTTGACGCGGGTCTGGTTGCCGACGACCTCGTCGCGATCCTTGACCGAGCCGATGCGGCGGATGTCGAGGCGGACCGAGGCATAGAATTTCAACGCATTGCCGCCGGTCGTCGTCTCGGGCGAACCGAACATGACGCCGATCTTCATGCGGATCTGGTTGATGAAGATGACCATGGTGTTGGAGCGCGAGATCGAGGCGGTGAGCTTGCGCAGTGCCTGGCTCATCAGGCGGGCCTGCAGGCCGGGCAGCGAATCGCCCATCTCGCCTTCGATTTCCGCCCGCGGCGTCAACGCCGCCACCGAATCGACCACCAGCACGTCGATGGCGCCGGAGCGCACCAGCGTGTCGCAGATCTCCAGCGCCTGCTCGCCGGTATCGGGCTGCGAGATCAAAAGGTTTTCGAGATCGACGCCGAGCTTGCGGGCATAGACCGGGTCGAGCGCGTGCTCGGCATCGACAAAGGCGCAGATGCCGCCCTTCTTCTGGGCTTCGGCCACCGTGTGCAGCGCCAGCGTCGTCTTGCCCGAGCTTTCCGGCCCGTAGATCTCGACGATGCGGCCGCGCGGCAGGCCGCCGACGCCAAGCGCGATGTCCAGCCCAAGCGAGCCGGTCGGCACCGTTTCGATCTCGACGACCTGCTCGTTCGCGCCGAGCCGCATGATCGAGCCCTTGCCGAAGGCACGCTCGATTTGCGATAGCGCCGCATCCAGAGCCTTTGATTTGTCCACCGCTTTGTCCTCTACAAGCCGCAAAGAATTCTGAGCCATGATACATCACCCCGTGGTCGTCAATGGAGGCCGGACAATCCCGCAATCCTTAAAAGAATGTACCTCATTTGTTCTCATTTGTCAATGAGCACCAAGGGTTTGAAAAATAACGCATATCCCTATTTGTTCTATTTTTGTTTCGCAATTATTGCTTCCGATGTGTCTCGCCTCGCATGCGGCGCCGTTGCCGTCACCAACCGAATCGAACCCGCGATTGCAGGGTTCCGCCCGGCGACCTAGTCTCCCCCGGGCAACAGCTAAAGGGCATTTTGACGGCATGATCAAATCCCCGACGATCCTGGCCGTGGGCGGCGCCTATATCGAGCGGCGCGGCCGGGTTGCCGGCGCCTTCGTGCCGGCCGCTTCCAACCCCGGCACGATGCGCGAGCATGTCGGCGGTGCCGTCTTCAACGCCTTGCGCTGTGCGGTGCGACGCGGCGCCTCGGCCTCGCTGCTTTCGGTGCGCGGCGGCGATGCCCTTGGCGACACGGTTTTACGCGCCGTCACCGAGGCCGGCATTGCCGACCTGTCGGCGGTGTTCCTCGACCGAGCAACGCCAAGCCATACGATGCTGATCGATAGCGACGGCGGGCTGATCGCCGGCCTTGCCGACATGGTGCTCTACGAGCTGGCGCTTCCCAAGCAGATCCGCCGCGCCAAGGTGCGGGAAGCGATCGGTTCGGCCGACGCGGTGCTGTGCGACGCCAACCTGCCGTCGACCGCGCTGGGGCGGCTGGCGGCACTCGCCGCCGACAAGCCGGTGTTTGCGCTTGCGGTCTCGCCCAATAAGGCGGCGCGGCTGATGCCGGTGCTCGACCGTCTGGCGCTGGCCTTCATGAACCGGCAGGAGGCCGGCGTGCTCGCCGGCGTCGGCATCGATGCTGACGATCAAGGCATCGTCGACGGCCTAAGACGCGCCGGGCTGAAAAGCGGCGTGATCACCGCCGGCGACGAACCAGTGCTCGGTTTGACGAATTGAGCGCGTTCTCGATCTCGCCACCGCCGCTACAAAAGCGGACCGATACTGCCGGCGCCGGCGACGCATTGGCAGGCGCCACGATCGTTGCCCTGCTGCGCGGCCTGACGCTACGCGCGGCACTGCGCGAAGGCATTGCCGCAGCTATGCTCGCCGTCGAGCGCGCCGCCTTCACCAGCGCCAGCTTTGCCGAGGCGCTGGCGCTCGTGCCCGAGGCGCGGGACCTGGCGTGAAGTGCGGCCCGGAATTGCCAAAGCATGACGCAGCCTATTTTCCGGCGCGCCGTCCTGCCTCGTAGGCGCGGCGCGCCCAGATCACCATCTCGTCGGGATCGTCGAATGCGCTGTCGGGAACGCTCCAATAGGGCATCGACACGAGCTTGCCGTGGCGCGAGCCGGTATAGGTCATTGCCGGCAGCCGGCCGCTTCGAAATCCGGTGCGCTTTCGGCGTCGGCCTTCAGCATCAATTCGCCACGGATGACGATGGCGACGATGACGCCGTCGAAATAGATGCCCTTGCCGCCGAACAGCTTGCGGATGCTGACCGGGCCGAGGCCTTCGAAAAGCTCTTCTATGCGCTCGTTGTCCATGCGGCGATCATGTCACCCGGATTTCCCCTTGTCATCGACGCAACCGGCACCATCCTGACAAGTTCGGAATCAGTTTCATCGGAGTTTCTCATGCCGCTTCTGCTCAAAGGGTCCTGCCGGTGCAATGCCGTGCGTTTCGAGGTGGAAAGCCATACGCCGGTGCCGTTCATGCTGTGCTACTGCTCGATCTGCCGCAAGCAGCAGGGCGGCGGCGGTTTTGCCATCAATCTCGGCGCCGATTACGAGACGCTGAAAATCCAGGGCAAGCGCCATCTCGGCGTCTACCGCGCCGAGATCGAGGACGACGAGCACCCGCAACGCGAGACCTCGACGGGCGAGCGGAACTTCTGCACGAAATGCGGGACGGCACTCTGGCTCTACGATCCGACCTGGCCGGAGCTGGTGCATCCGTTTGCCTCGGCGATCGACACAGACCTGCCGAAACCGCCGGAGAAGGTGCATCTGATGCTGAAATACAAGGCGAACTGGGTCGAGCCCGACATCGGCAAGGGTGACAAGGTGTTCGACGTCTACCCGGAGGAGTCGATCGCAGACTGGCACAAGCGAACGGGGATGTGGGTGGATTAGCTTCGGCAGTCCCCCTCATCCGGCCCTTCGGGCCACCTTCTCCCCGCTGGGGAGAAGAGACTGGCTCAACCGTTCGCGACCTCTTCTCCCCTCGGGGAGAAGGTGGCCGCGAAGCGGCCGGATGAGGGGGTCTCGCGAAATCCTACTAAGGAAAAGAAAATTCTCAGGCCGAAGCGCGTGCTTCGGCCAGTGCCTTCAGATCAGCCGGCTTCAATTCGACCGATTCGCCGCAGCCGCAGGCCGAGCTCTGGTTCGGATTGCGGAAGGTGAATCCGGTGCGCAGCGCCGTCTGCTCGAAATCCATCTCGGTGCCGAACAGGAAAAGGGCCGCCTCCGGCGCGACATAGACGTGGGCGCCATCGCGCTCGATATGGTCGTCCTTGGTGTTGGGCTCGGTCACCAGGTCGACCGTATATTCCATGCCCGCGCAACCGCCCTTCTTGATGCCAAGGCGAATGCCATGCGCATTCTCACGGGTCGCAACGATCTCGCGCACCCGGTCGGCGGCCTTTTCGGTCATCGTGATGACGGCGAAGCGTCCCATGTTTTCCTTCTCCATTGCGCGCAGGTTCAAGGCCTGCCGAATGATTCCTCACCTAAAATGGTGAAGTTTTGTACCCGGCGCAAGTGCGCCAGCCTCTGGCTGGTCGGATGCTAGTACCACCCAACCGCCACCTGCGCCTCTTCCGACATTCGGTCGGGCGACCAGGGTGGGTCGAAGGTCATGTTGACCTCGACGCCGGAAACGCCTTCGACGGCGCCGACGGCATTCTCCACCCAACCGGGCATTTCGCCGGCCACCGGGCAGCCAGGCGCGGTCAGCGTCATGTCGATCTTGACCGAGCGGTCGTCCTCGATGTCGATCTTGTAGACGAGGCCGAGCTCGTAGATGTCGGCCGGGATTTCCGGGTCGTAGACCGTTTTCAGCGCCGAGACGATGTCGTCGGTCAGCCGCGCCAATTCTTCGGCCGGAATGGCCGATCCGGAGACCACCGCATTGGTGGCCGTTTCCAGTGCCGTGCTTTCGGCGGTGTGGCTGGCATCATCCATGATCGTCACCCGAAGAACTTGCGCGCTTTTTCCAGCGCATCGGCCAAAGCATCGACTTCGGCCCTGGTATTATACATGCCGAACGACGCCCTGCATGTGGATGTTACGCCGAAGCGTTTCAACAGCGGCTGGGCGCAATGGGTGCCGGCGCGCACCGCCACTCCCTGCCGGTCAATGACCATCGAGACGTCATGGGCATGGATGCCCTGCAGCTCGAACGAGATGATGGCGCCCTTGCCGGGCGCATCGCCGAAGATGCGCAGCGAGTTGATGGCGCGCAGTTTTTGATGCGCATAATCCTTCAGATCGGCCTCATGCGCGGCGATGCGTTCGCGGCCGATCTTTTCCATATATTCCAGCGCCGCACCAAGCCCGATCGCCTGGACGATCGGCGGCGTGCCGGCCTCGAAACGGTGCGGCGGATCGTTGTAGGTGACGATGTCTTGCGTCACCTCCTCGATCATCTCGCCGCCGCCCATGAACGGGCGCATGCGCTCCAGAATATCCTTCTTGCCGTAGAGCACGCCGATGCCCGACGGGCCATAGACCTTGTGGCCGGTGAAGACGAAGAAATCGCAGTCGAGGTCCTGCACGTCGATCGGCATATGCACGGCGCTCTGGCTGCCGTCGACCAGCACCGGGATGCCGCGCGCATGCGCGATGCGCACGATTTCCTTGATCGGCGTCACCGTGCCCAGCGCATTCGACATGTGGGTTATGGCGACCAGTTTTGTCCGGTCGGTCAGCCGCTTCTCGAATTCCTCGATATGGAAGACGCCGAGATCGTCGACCGGTACCCAGACCAGCTTGGCGCCCTGCCGCTCGCGGATGAAATGCCACGGCACGATGTTGGAATGATGCTCCATGATCGAGAGCACGATCTCGTCGCCTTCGCCGATGTTCGGCATGCCGAAACCATAGGCGACCGTGTTGATCGCCGCCGTGGTGTTCGAGGTGAAGACGATGTTGTCGGTGCTCGGCGCATTGAGGAAACGGCGCACCGTCTCGCGCGCCTTCTCATAGGCGTCGGTCGCGGCATTCGACAGGAAATGCAGGCCGCGATGGACGTTGGCGTATTCCTGGGAATAGGCGTGCTGGATAGCGTCGAGCACGGCCTGTGGCTTCTGCGCCGAGGCGCCATTGTCGAGATAGACCAGCGGTTTGCCGTAGACTTGCCGCGACAGGATCGGGAAGTCGCGGCGGATCGCCTCGACGTCGTAGGGGATGTTTTCGACTTTCTGGTCCATCACAACTCTCTCGAGGCACCGCCTCATTCCGTCCAGCACCCCTCATCCGACCGAGCTTCGCTCGGCCACCTTCTCCCACAAGGGGAGAAGGAAGAGCGCCTCTCCTTCTCCCCTTGTGGGAGAAGGTGGCGCCGAAGGCGACGGATGAGGGGTGTTGGCACCAACCCCTCAGTCACCTCTACCCGTGCGTCAAAAACCAATCGTCGAGCCGTGCTTCGAGCGCCTCGACGATTGCCTCGTCGTCCAGTTCCTCGATTACCTCGGCGACGAAGGCCTTGACCAGCAAGCCGCGCGCGGTCTTCTCGTCGACGCCGCGCGCCATCAGGTAAAACAGATGGCTGTGGTCGATCTCGGTGACGGTCGCCCCATGGCCGCAGACGACGTCGTCGGCGAAGATTTCGAGTTCCGGCTTGGTCGAGAACTCGCCGTCGTCCGACAGAAGCAGCGTGTTGCAGGCCATCTTGGCGTTGGTCTTCTGCGCATATTGATGGACGTTGATGCGGCCCTGGAAGACGCCGCGCGCCTTGCCGGTCACCACATTGCGGATGACTTCAGTCGAGGCCGTATGCGGCACGGCGTGGTCGAGCACCATGGTGACGTCGGTATGGGTGTCGCCGGCGAGCAGATTGATGCCGCGCAGGGTGAATTCGGCGCCCTCGCCGGTCGTCTTCACAACGACCTCCTGGCGCACCAGCTTGCCGCCGGCATTCATGACGAACAGCGTCAGCTTCGAACTCTTGCCGAGATGCGCCTTGAACTGGGCAAGGTGCGTCGCCGTATCCGGCTGCTCCTGCACGATGAGCCATGTCACCTCGGCGCCCTCGCCAAGCACAAGCTGGCTGACCGAACTGACCAGCGCCGCCTCCTCGCCTGCCTGGCGTTCGACGATGACAGCGTTGGCACCGGCACCGACGCGGACGGCCAGGCGTACATGCGTCTGTCCACCGGCCTGCAAATTCTGCAATTCGAGCGGCTTGTCCATTTGGGCCCCGTCGGCGATGTCGACGAAATAGCCGTCGGCGACAAAGGCGGTGTTGAGCGCGCCGATGGCGTCGTCGCTGCCATAGGAATCCAGCCCCGGGGCGATGCTGCCGTCGGTCAGCTTCTCCGACAGGCGCTGTACCGTGACGCCCTCGACAGCAGCCCATTTCGCGCTCGAAACGCCGTTCAGCACCGGCAAAACCGAGGAGCCTTCGACGATCGGCGCAATGGCTTTCGCAACCGCTGCCGGATCGAAGTCCGGCACCGAGGTCAGCAGCCGGCGCAGGTCCGTATAGTGCCAGGATTCGATGCGCCGCGTCGGCAGGCCGCCCTTGATCGCCTCGATGGCGTCGTCGCGCTTCAGCATCACCGCGCCGTCACCGGGCAGCAGCGACAGCCGCTCGCCAAAGGCGTCGATCAGCGCCGTTTCGGCTAATGTCCGCTGGGGTGTTGTCGTGTGCATATTCATCAGTTTCGTCCTGCCTTCCGGCATCTCACGCGGCTTGCCCGATCACGCCGGCATAGCCATTGGCCTCGAGGTCGAGCGCCAGCGACTTGTCGCCCGACTTGATCACCTGACCCCTGTAGAGCACGTGCACCGTATCCGGCACGATGTATTGGAGCAGGCGCTGGTAGTGGGTGATGACGACGATGGCGCGGTCCGGCGAGCGCAGCGTGTTGACGCCGTCCGCGACGATCTTCAGCGCGTCGATATCGAGACCGGAATCGGTCTCGTCGAGCACGCAGAGCTTTGGTTCCAGCAGCTTCATCTGCAGGATCTCGGCACGCTTCTTCTCGCCGCCGGAAAAGCCGACATTGAGCGGCCGCTTCAGCATCGCCATGTCCATGTTGAGCGAGGCGGCCGCTTCCTTCACGCGCTTGAGGAATTCCGGGATTTTCAGCGGCTCCTGGCCGCGCGCCTTGCGCTGCTCGTTCATCGCCACCTTCAAAAATTCCATCGTCGCCACGCCCGGTATCTCCATCGGATACTGGAAGGCGAGAAAGATGCCGGCGGTGGCGCGCTCGGCCGGATCCATTTCGAGGATCGACTGGCCGTTGTAGAGGATGTCGCCATCGGTGACCTCATAGTCCTCGCGGCCGGCGAGGATATAGGACAGCGTCGATTTCCCCGAGCCGTTCGGGCCCATGATGGCGGCGACCTCGCCAGCCCTGACCGTCAGGTTCAGGCCGCGGATGATCTCGGTGCCGTCATCGACGATGCGGGCATGCAGGTTTCTGATTTCAAGCATTCTCTTGCTCTATCGTTCCGTTAACTACATATCGCCGAGCTAGGGCAACGGCGACGTCGCTTTCAAGTTCAGGTGCCAAGTCAAATCGCATACTTCCGTCCTCGACGGCGTCGGCGGGATTCGGCCACCTGGTGATTTCAAAAATCTCAGGGCCGTAGACTGTGATCATCAACTCCGTGCCGTCTTCGCGCCCAGCGCTAATTCGGTTGGCTTCGACTTCGATACTGACGACAACTTTGCTTTCGGCAGCAAAGCTTCGAAGGTAGTTCCCGAGCGACGTTGCCAATTCTCCGCAAATCTGCTCATCGAGGTCGGCCCGATAGTTGTCGGGTAGCTCACCAGAATGCCTGTCAAACTGGTGAACGCGTGCGACCAACGGCGGACCGTTCTCTGCCTCATCGTCACTCACCCCACGCTCCCCTCGAGGCTGATGCCGATCAGCTTCTGCGCCTCGACGGCGAATTCCATCGGCAGCTGCTGGATGACGTCCTTGACGAAGCCGTTGACGATCAGCGCGATCGCCTCTTCTTCCGGGATGCCGCGCTGCATGACGTAGAACTTCTGGTCCTCGGAAATCTTCGAGGTGGTCGCCTCATGCTCGAACTGAGCGGTCGAGTTCTTGGCTTCCATGTAGGGCACGGTGTGCGCGCCGCACTGGTCACCGATCAGCAGGGAATCGCAATTGGTGAAGTTGCGGGCGTTGGTCGCCTTGCGGTGCGCCGAGACCTGGCCGCGATAGGTGTTCTGCGAGAAGCCGGCAGCGATGCCCTTGGAGATGATGCGGCTCGACGTGTTCTTGCCGAGGTGGATCATCTTGGTGCCGCTGTCGACCTGCTGATAGCCGTTCGAGACGGCGATCGAATAGAACTCGCCGCTGGAATCGTCGCCGCGCAGGATACAGCTCGGATATTTCCAGGTGATCGCCGAGCCGGTCTCGACCTGCGTCCACGAAATCTTCGAGCGATGGCCGCGGCAGTCGCCGCGCTTGGTGACGAAATTATAGATACCGCCCTTGCCCTCGGCGTCGCCGGGATACCAGTTCTGCACCGTCGAATATTTGATCTCGGCATCATCGAGCGCGATCAGCTCGACCACCGCGGCATGAAGCTGATTCTCGTCGCGTTGCGGCGCCGTGCAGCCTTCGAGATAGGAGACGTAAGCCCCCTCCTCGGCGATGATCAGCGTGCGCTCGAACTGGCCGGTGTTCTTCTCGTTCATGCGGAAATAGGTCGACAATTCCATCGGGCAGCGCACGCCCTTGGGCACGAAGACGAACGAACCGTCGGTGAACACCGCCGAATTCAGCGTCGCGTAGAAATTGTCGGAGGTCGGCACGACCGAGCCGAGATACTTCTTCACCAGCTCCGGATGCTCGCGGATGGCTTCCGAGATCGAGCAGAAGATGACGCCGGCCTGCGCCAGTTCCTTCTTGAAAGTGGTGACGACGGAGACGGAATCGAACACCGCATCGACGGCGACGCGGCCCGACTTGTAGACGTTGTCGCTGGCTTCCTCGAGCTCCGACGCATCGGTCTTCTGCACGCCGGCGAGGATTTCCTGTTCCCTGAGCGGAATGCCGAGCTTCTCATAGACCTTCAGCAGTTCGGGATCGACCTCGCTGAGCGAAGTCGGCCCCGGCGTGCTCTTGGGCGCGGCGTAATAGTGGAGGTCCTGGAAATCGATTTTGGGATAGTGGACGCGCGCCCATTTCGGCTCGTCCAGCGTCAGCCAGCGGCGATAGGCTTCCAGGCGCCATTCCAGCATCCAGGACGGCTCGTCCTTCTTCGCCGAAATGAAGCGGATAATGTCTTCGCTCAGGCCCTTGGGGGCCTTGTCCATCGCGATTTCGGTCTGGAATCCGTATTTATACTGGTCGACATCGATCTTTCGAACTCGATCGATCGTCTCCTGCACAGCAGGCATCAGCGTTCTCCATCCACGCCGGGGTCAAGGCCCGGCAGTTTTCAAACTATGGCACCGCAAACGAGCACCCATCAGGCACCGGAGGCGGCGTAAGTTTCATATAGTGCGTTCATGCCGGAAATTCACCCGGCCAAATGCGAACGCACGGCTCTACCAGGCCGCAAGGCCCTACATTTCGTCTGCCGCGCTCAGGCGGCTCGTTCCCTGCTTGCCTTTTCCTTACCGGCTTGGCGCGCGACGATCGTCGCCAGCGCCGAACGGAACAGCTCGATATCTTCAGCGCTGGTCGCGTGGCCGACGGACACGCGCAACGCGCCGAGGCCGTCACCATAACCCATGGCTTTCAGCACATGGCTCGGGCCGACCTTGCCCGACGAACAGGCCGATCCCGCCGACAGCGCCACACCGGCCAGGTCGAAGGCAATCTGCGCCGTCTCGGCCTTGATGCCGGCAATAGCGAAGAATGTCGTATTGGCAAGCCTTGGCGCGCCGATCCCGAAGATTTCGGCGTCCGGAACAAGCGTTTTCACGATCGCCTCGATTTCGTCGCGACGCTGCCGCACCGTTTCGATCGTTTGCAAGCCGGCAGACGCCTCGCGCGCCGCCGCGCCAAACCCGGCAATCGCCGCCAGGTTTTCGGTGCCGCCGCGATGGCCTTTTTCCTGGCCACCGCCGCTGACCAGCGGCTTTGGCATCATCAGGTCCGACGCCGCGACAATGGCGCCGACGCCCTTTGAGCCGCCGATCTTGTGCGACGAGAGAATCAGATAGTCTGCGTAACCCGCTGACATATCGAGCGGAATGCGGCCGGCCGCCTGCACGGCATCGACAACCAGGATGCCACCCGCCGCCTTGACGATTTCGGCAATGCGGCCGACCGGCTGGATCACGCCGGTTTCATTGTTGGCAGCGTGGATGGCCACCAGCGGCAAGCCTTCGACCTTGTCATGCTGGACGAGAGCCTCGGCCAAAACGTCGAGCCTGACGACGCCGTCGGCGTCGACGCCGATCCGTGTCACCTGCGCCGCTGGGAAGCGCCCGCCGTTCAGCAGGCAAGGATGATCGGCCTCGGACACATAGAGCCGGCTCATACGGACAGCACCGCGCCCCATCTGCCAGTCCGGCGTCAGCAGCGTCGAGGCCGCTTCCGTCGCGCCGGAGGTGAATACGACATGCTCGGCTTTGGCGCTGACCAGTCGCGCCACGTCGCGCCTGGCATCCTCGATCAGCCGCCGTGCAGCGCGGCCCTCGGCATGGACCGAGGACGGGTTGGCGGCGACGTCGAGCGCAGCGACCACCGCCGCGCGCGCCGAGGCAAGCAGCGGCGCGCTGGCATTGTAGTCGAGATAGGCGCGTGCTCCGGCCATTTCCGTCCAACTGGTCCCTTCAAAAGCCGTTCCGCGAAGATAGCGCGTTATTTCCTTGAAATTGCAAGGCAAGACGTCCTATTTACGCGGCTTGCGGCGTGGGTGGCCGAGCCACAGTCTTTGGCCCCCCAGTTTTGAACAATTCTAAACTAGCTTCTAGAAAGACGCCCGCCCTGCGTCAAGGCCTAGGGAAGACTGGGGCCTAGGGAAGACTGGGGCCAGAGGAAGACTGGGGCCAGAGGAAGAGTTGTTCCGGGCGCCGCGCAAATTTATACCAAGTGGAGTATTTCATGCCTGAGGTCATTTTCACCGGTCCGGCCGGCCGTCTGGAGGGTCGCTATCAGCCCTCGAAGGAAAAGAGCGCGCCGATTGCCATCGTCCTGCACCCGCACCCCCAGTTCGGCGGGACGATGAACAACAAGATCGTCTACGACCTCTTCTACATGTTCCAGAAGCGCAATTTCACCACGCTGCGCTTCAATTTCCGCGGCATCGGCCGCAGCCAGGGCGAGTTCGACCACGGCACCGGCGAATTGTCCGACGCCGCCGCGGCGCTCGACTGGGTGCAGTCGCTGCATCCGGATTCCAAGAGCTGCTGGGTTGCCGGCTATTCGTTCGGCTCGTGGATCGGCATGCAGCTTCTGATGCGCCGGCCGGAGATCGAGGGCTTCATCTCGGTCGCGCCGCAGCCCAATACCTATGATTTCTCGTTCCTGGCGCCATGCCCGTCGTCCGGCCTGATCATCCACGGCGACGCCGACAAGGTCGCGCCGCCCAAGGACGTGCAGGGGCTGGTCGACAAGCTGCACACGCAAAAGGGCATTACCATCACCCAGAAGACCTTGCCCGGCGCCAACCATTTCTTTGCCAACCATGCGGAGCTTCTGATCGAGGAATGCGCCGACTACCTCGATCGCCGGCTGGCCGGGGAATTGTCCGACCCACGGCCGAAGCGGCTGAGATAATCGGCGATGTACCAACCGCCTCACTTCCAGGAAACACGGCAGGACGTCCTGCACGGGCTGATCCGGGCGCATCCGCTTGGCCTGCTGGTGTCGAACGGCGTCGAGGGGCCGGTCGCCAACGCGATTCCCTTTCTTCTAGACGCGGATGTGCCACCGAACGGCAGGCTCCGCGCCCATTTGGCCAAGGCCAATCCGCAATGGCGGCTTTTGGCCGACAATCCCCTGGCGCGGGTGCTGGTCGTCTTCCAGGGCGCCGATGCCTATGTGACGCCGTCCTGGTACGAGACCAAGCGTGAAACCGGCAAGGTGGTACCGACCTGGAACTACGCCATCGTCCAGGTGCGCGGCATCGTCACGGTGATCGAAGACCAGGATTGGCTGGCCGAGCAGATTTCCGATCTGACGATGTCGCAGGAGGGCAGCCGCTCGGCGCCGTGGGCGGTGACCGACGCGCCGGCACCCTTCATCCAGTCACAGATCAAAGGCATCGTCGGCCTGGAGATCGAAATCACCGAAATCAGCGGCAAATGGAAAGTCAGCCAGAACCGCCCGGCCGCCGACCGCGTCGGTGTCGCCGAGGGGCTCGAGAGCGAGACTGCCGATTCGGCCGACATGGTCCGACTGGTAAGGTCTTACGGCGGGCTGGACGGCAAGTAATCTGGATTGCTTGCTCGACCGGTTTCAGGCCGGTCGAGGGCTCAATCGACCTTCGTCATCGCCGTCTTGCGCTCGTTGGCGATCAGCCAGAGATTGCGGATATAGATCAACAGGCCCATGGCCTGGCCGGCGATGAACACCGGATCCTGACGCTGGATGGCGTAGATCAGCAGCAGGCCGCCGCCGAACAGCGAAAAGAACCAGAAGGCGATCGGCACGACGCTGCGCTTGGCCTTTTCCGACGCCACCCACTGCACCAGAAAGCGCATGGTGAAGAAGAACTGGGCGACGAAGCCGAGCAGAACCCAGGCATCGAATTGCTTGACGAAAACATCGTGAAGCCAGGTCGCCAATTCCTGAAGCACGTTACCCATGCCTGATTTCCTCTACTTTGGGCATTCTGCGGCGCCTGCGGCGCAGCCACCAGACGCCGGCAAGATCAAGCACGCCCTGCAGGCCGCGATCGAAGATGCCGTAATTCGATTTGCCGTGACGGCGGGAGCGATCGACGACGTCGCAATGGACGACGCGGTAGCCCTCCTGGATGACCAGCGCCGGAACAAAGCGGTGGGTGCCGTCGAAGAACGGCAATTTCCTCAAAATGTCGGTATGGATCGCCTTGAGGCCGCAGCCGGTATCCCGCGTCTCGTCGTGCAGGATGGCCTTTCTCAGCCCGTTGGCGAAACGCGACGCCAGCTGCTTGATCTTGCTGTCGCGGCGCTTCAGACGCTGTCCCTGCGCGGCCCCGACATCGGGACCAGCCTGCCGCAGCGCGTCTATCAACACTGGGATATAACCGGGGTCGTTCTGGCCGTCGCCGTCGATGGTGGCGACGATATCGCCGCGCGCCGCCCAGGCGCCCGAACGCACCGAGAGCGACTGGCCAGCGGATTTCTGATGCCTGAGATGGCGCAGCGGAAACCGGCGAAGCGCTGCTTGTGCGGCAAGCACCGAAGGCGTGTCGTCGGTCGAGCCATCGTCGACGACGATGACCTCGAAGTCGCGCCCGGCCATCGCGGCGCCGATCTCGTCGAGCAGAAGCGGCAGGTTCGCCGCCTCGTTCCGGCAAGGAATGACGATGGATATCTCCGGCATCTCGACTCTGTCACAGGATATGGCATTCGATCGATGCCGCGCGGTCCAGCGGATGAAACCCGTTGGCGGCGCCTCATTACGCCAGCCGAAACGAGGACGCAAGCAGGCCGCACGCTTGGGGGTTCTCCCTTCTCCCCTTGTGGGAGAAGGTGGCCGCGCGAAGCGAGGTCGGATGAGGGGTGTTCCAGCTTGGCTCCCTCCGCACTCCGTCCAACACCCCTCATCCGTCTTGGCGCTGCGCGCCAATCCACCTTCTCCCACAAGGGGAGAAGGGAAGAGGGTGTCGCAAAACCGGATTCCACTTTTGCTGATCGCGCTTGAGTGCTAAACGCCCGCCTTCATGCATAGCCGAGCCGCATTCGGCCGGAAGCCTTTCGGGAAAGAAAATGTCCGCCTTCAAATCCGATTTCCTGCGCACGATGAGCGAGCGCGGTTTCATCCACCAGACCTCGGACGATGCCGCCCTCGACCAGCTTTTCGCCACGGAAACGGTGAGCGCCTATATCGGCTTCGACGCCACCGCCAGAAGCCTACATGCCGGGTCGCTGATCCAGATCATGATGCTTTACTGGCTGCAGCAGACCGGCCACCGGCCGATCGCGCTGATGGGCGGCGGCACCTCGATGATCGGCGATCCGTCGTTCAAGGACGAGGCGCGCAAGCTTTTGACGCCGCAGGATATAGAGGACAATCTCGCCGGCATCCGCCGCAACTTCACGCCCTACCTCAAATTCGGCAGCGGCCCCAACGACGCCGTCATGATCAACAATGCCGACTGGCTGATGGACATCAACTACGTCAATTTCCTGCGCGATGTCGGCCGGCATTTTTCGGTCAACCGCATGCTGGCCTTCGATTCGGTCAAGCTCCGGCTGGACCGCGAGCAGTCGCTGTCGTTCCTCGAATTCAACTACATGATCCTGCAGGCCTATGACTTCGTCGAGCTCTACAAGCGTCTCGGCTGCCGGCTGCAGATGGGCGGCTCCGACCAGTGGGGCAACATCGTCAACGGCATCGACCTCGGCCATCGCATGGAAGGCGCGCAGCTTTATGCGCTGACGACGCCGCTGCTCACCACCTCCTCCGGCGCCAAGATGGGCAAGTCGGCCTCGGGCGCGGTCTGGCTCGATGCGGAGATGCTGAGCCCGTACGAGTTCTGGCAATACTGGCGCAACACCGACGATGCCGATGTCGGCCGTTTCCTGAAGCTCTACACGACCCTGCCACTCGCCGAGGTCGCACGCCTCGAACGGCTCGGCGGCTCGGAGATCAACGAAGCCAAGAAGATCCTCGCCACCGAAATCACCGCCATGCTGCATGGCCGCGAGGCGGCAGAGGAGGCCAGCGAAACGGCGCGTAAGACGTTCGAAGAAGGGGCGCTGGCCGAAACA
Source organism: Mesorhizobium sp. M0633 (assembly GCF_040320645.1). Lineage (NCBI taxonomy): Bacteria > Pseudomonadati > Pseudomonadota > Alphaproteobacteria > Hyphomicrobiales > Phyllobacteriaceae > Mesorhizobium > Mesorhizobium sp. M0633. Next base: position 141,316 of record NZ_JAMYQC010000010.1, on the reverse strand, counting down.
CTGCCAACCGTCGAGGTGGGCAGGGCCGATCTTGAAGCCGGCGTCGGCATATTGTCGCTGTTCGTCACCGCCGGGCTGGCTGTGTCCAACGGCGAGGCACGGCGGCATATCCAGGGCGGCGCCGTGCGCCTCAACGACCAGCCAGTTTCCGACGATCGCAGGATGGTGACGCTGCAGGACCTTGGGCCGGGAAACGTCGCGAAACTGTCGCTCGGCAAGAAGAAGCACGTTCTGGTGCGGCCGGTCTGACGCTACGCTGCTGTTGACGCCGGCAGGACAGAGGGGGGCGCGAAGGATCGCTACAGAGCGTCGTTGTTCACCCGCCTACCCTACCCGCCTCAGCGATACTCGAAGATCGACCGGAATATCCCGGGCGCTATCACCGATAGCGGATTGACCTCTAGGTTCGGCTTGTTGGCGTTGCCCTTGAGCCTGTAGGTGACGCCGATCAGGCCGCGGTCGCGGCCGTTGCCGAGCAGTGCGCCGATCAGCGGCAGTTCGCCGAAGATGCGGTTTACGCCGTAGGCCGGCATGAACGTGCCGGTCATGTCCATATTGTTGTTCTGGTCGTAGAGCGTGCCCTGGAAGGTGGTGCCGATGCGCGAGCCGCGCAGCACGCCGTTGCGCAGCTTCAGATAGCCGCTGCCCTTGTCGATTTCGCTGAAACCGCGCTCGAACTTCACCCTCGACGTGTCGAGATTGCCTTTGACCGCTTCGTTGAGGCTGCGGTTGTCGCCGGCCGGCGTCGTCGACACGATCGAGGCGAGCTTCGGCTCATTGACGATAAAGAAGTTCTTGGCGTCGACCTGGCCTTTCATCGGCCCGTCGCCGGCCCCGGTCAGCGCCAGCGTTATCGAGCCGCCTTCCATATGCTCGTAGATATTGAGGAAGCGCAGTATGGCGCCGGCGTCGGCCGACTTCATGTTGAGCGTGCGCAGGCCGCCGCCGGTCGTGTTGCTGATGGTGATGGCGGCTCCCGAACTTGCCGTGGCGCTCACCTTGAGCCCGTTCACCCGGGAGCCGGCGGCGCTGTAGTCGAGCTTCAAATTCGACAGCACCTCGTCGTGGAAGCCGGTCAGGGAACTGACGTCGGCGCTGACCGAGATCGCATCGACGCCAGTGGTCTTGGTGGCGGTGTCGACGTCGGACGTGAATTGCTTGATCAGCGAGCGTGCGTCCAGCGCGCTGCCGCTGACCTCGACCGCATAGGCCTTGCCCGACCGCTTCACCGAGACGGCGACGTCGTCGCCCCTGTTCAACGTGACCTTGCTGAACCGGGCCGAGGACAAGGCGCCGTTGACCAGCACGGCGCTGCCGTCGATGGAGAAGCTCTTGCCGTCGAGTTCGAAATTGGACAACGTCGTGGTGTCGCCGGTCTTCGCCATGGCGAAGACGACCTTGGCGGGAATGCCGGGGCCCTTGCTCCAGCCGGCCCAGGGAATGCCCAGCCTGGCATTGGTCAGGTCGGCCGACACGTTCTGGTTGCCGGTGCCACTCTTGTCGATCGCCACCTTGATGGTTCCGGAAAGCAGCGTCGACAGGCCAGGCATGGCGGTGGCGCGCGTCTTGTCGTCGAGCACCAGCGCCACTTTACGACTGCGCGGCGGGCCGCCATCCCTGAGCGGCTCGATCAGGTCGAGCTCGGCCGGAATGCCGTTGAGCAGCGCCTTCGCCGAGATCACCGCCCGGTCGGGCGCGACGGTGATCGAGCCATCGGCATGGCTGACCGTCTGGCCCTCGAACGGCTTGCCCAGCGACAGGTCCTTGTAGTCGAGCGCCACCAGCCAATCGAGTTTGGAAGAGTCGACACCGGACTGCAGGGGAATATCGGCCTTGACGTGGCCGGTCACCGCGCCGGACAGGTCGTCCGGCAGCAGGCCAACATGGCGCATGGCGTTGATCGGGTCAAAGGATGCCAGCTCGGCGATTGCCGGCGCCTCGCCGGCGACATCGATGTCGAGCGCGCCGATCACCGGCGGATGGTTCGCCGCCTTGACGGTGAGCGTGCCGTTGCTCGCCGCCACCGTGCGGCCGCTCGGCATATAGACGCTGCCCGACGACAGCGCGACGTCGACGTCATTGCCGTGGAAGCCGACGACGCCAACGGCATCGCGGATCGGCGGAATGCGGCCGGCCGTGTCGAAGCGCGATCCTTCGACCTGGAATCGGCCGAACACTTCATCGGCGGAAAGCGGCACGCCGTTGCCGAGCCGTCCGGGCACGACCTGGAACTGCAGGCTGCCATCGACGACGCGGCCGCCGAACAGGTTCTTAAGCACCCACAGCCTGGCATTGCGCGCCGAAAACCATGGCCATAATTGCTTGACGTGCGAGACCGGCATGTCGTGGACATTGAGCGCCACCGATATGCCCGGCGCCTGGTTGGCGACGAATGAAACCGAAGCCGTGCCCAGCACTTCGCTGCCCGGTCCGGACCGGACGCCGATCTGCTCGGCGACCAGCTTTTGGCTCGTCGGCTGGTAGACGCCGGCGATACGGGCAATGAAGCTGAGTGCCGGCTCCGGCGAATCGGAAGGCGCCAGGGTCGAACCGTCGCTGGTCAGGTCGTAACGATAGGATGGCTCCTCGCCCGCTGCGCCGGTAGCCGGCTTCGGCCCGATCGAACCGGCGAAATCGAAGGTCGAGCGGCCGGTTTTCACCAGCAAACTGTCGACCTGGATTTTGTTCGACCCGGCGACGAGTGTTGCATCGAGATCGATGTCGGCCGGAAGCAGGCCGCGCGAACCGAGATCGAGCACCGATCCGGTCAGTGACAGGGCAGCGGTCAGCCGCGAACCGTTGTCGCCGGTCCCTTCCGACCCCGCCAGCTTCAAGGCGATCGCACCCAATTTGCCACCTGCCGCAGTGTCGGCATCCGCTGCCTGGATGCTGGCGTCCAGCGTGGTGATGCGTCGCGTCGCCGGATCGCGGGTGGCGGAAGCGGCGATGGTAAGCGCCCTGCCGTCGACATCCGCGTCGGATGAAAACTCCATGCTTCCCGGTCCCGACTGCGAGACGGAGGCCTCGGCGATGGTGACCGACTTGACGGATCCGGTCTCGGGCAGTGCCAGTTCGACGTTGCGCAGATCGATCTGGCGCATCGAATCCTCGCGCACCGCGTCGAGCGCGCGGTTGAGGTTGGCGAAGACGGCGGCGGAAAGTTTTTCCGGATCGATGAGGCCGTCCTGGTTGCGCAGCTCGGCCGTCCAGTCGCCGCCGGACGGCATTGCCGCCATGACGATGTGCGCGTCGGAAATCCGGGCGCTGGTCAGCCGTACCTCGCCCGAAAGCAACGGGATCAGCCGGATGCCGAAGCGGACCCGGCCTGCATCGGCCATTGGTTTTCCGTCGGCGGTCTTGAGGCTGACGTCGCTGACCTGCAGCGCAATGAAGCTCGACCCGTCAAGCGTCAGCCGTGCCGGCCCGACGGCAACGTCGACATCGAAGCCGGCCAATTTCTCGATTGCCGTTTCGGCTTCCGCGCGAAGCCGCTCCGAGCCGAAGCCGGACACGCCGATCGCATAGACGCCGGCGGCAGCCAGCAACACAAGGGCGACAAGGCCGGCAAACAGCCGCGCCATCATACGGACGCCGCGACCGATCGACGCCTGGCCGAGCGGCGGGACGCGGCACGCGGACGGAAAGGTTCCCAGGTCGGTGATCTCGTCACGCCTGAACCTGATCTTCTCGTGCTGCGGTAGCTCCTGATCCACGCAATCTTCCGTTGAAACGAATTCGATCGTGGACGAATCCCCGCTCGACATTATATCGATGCAGCCTGGCGCGTAACCTCAAACAAGGGCATCGATATGGCTGACCTCGACGTGGGCGATGTTGCGCCGCAGTTCGATCTTCCGCGCGACGGCGGCGGTTCACTCAGCCTCGCCGCATTGCTGGGAAAACCCATCGTACTCTATTTCTACCCACAGGACGACACCACAGGCTGCACCAACGAGGCGATCGGCTTTTCGCAGTTGAAGCCGGAGTTCGAAAAGGCCGGCGCTGTCGTCATCGGGCTCTCGCCGGACAGCGTCAAGAAACACGACAAATTCAAGGCGAAATACGATCTGAGCGTCGACCTTGTCGCCGACGAAGAGCGCAAAGTGATCGAGGCTTACCATTTGTGGGTAGAAAAGAAGCTCTACGGCCGCACCTATATGGGCGTCGAGCGGGCGACGTTCCTAATTGGCCGGGACGGACGCATCGCCAGGATCTGGCGCAACGTCCGCGTCAAGGGGCACGCCGAAGAAGTGCTGGAGGCGGTTCACGCCCTTTGAGAGCTGCGCCAGGCCGCTGCAATTCGATACCCGTTTTGCGCGAAGACCTTTGCCTGTCGTTCGATCCGGCAAAACTTTGTTAACCCTAATAATGTGTAATCAGGCTCGTCGTTGGTGTCGTAACGAAAGCTTGGTCCCGTGAACGTAGCCAGTCAGTCAGCGGTCTTCGGCAGACGCAAAGAGCCCCACACGGTCATCATCGCCCGGGGCGACCAGATAAGGCATTTCACCATACGCCCGTGGCTTGCGGCATTTTGCGGCTCGGCGCTGGCGGCGATCGTCATTGGCTACCTGCTGGCGACCTCCTATCTGGTGCTGCGCGACGATCTGATCGGTGCCACGACGGCGCGGCAGGCGCGCATGCAGCAGGCCTACGAAGACCGCATCTCGGCACTGCGCAGCCAGGTCGACCGCATCACCAGCCGCCAGCTACTCGATCAGCAACTGATGGAAACCAAGGTCAGCGAGCTGCTGGAACGGCAGAGCCAGCTCAGCCTGCGTCACGGCCGCCTCGGCCCGATCCTCGAACGAGCCGAAAACGAGGTCGCAACGCCGCCCGTGCCGGCGGCAAAGCCGGACGAACATGCCGACGCGACCGGGAGTATCCAGCCGACGGCGTATACTGTCGCCAGCCTTGCCGCTCCTGTGGGCGTTGACGACACCAGGCCGTTCTCGCTGTGGTCGACCCGCGCCGATCCGCTGCCGAGCGAAAGCGCGGCCGACCGGGCAGACAAGCTCTTCGTTTCGATCAACAACTCGCTGAAGGCCATCGAGAGCCAGCAGCTCACCCGCATCGCTACACTTGCCGACAATGCCTACAAAAGCGCCGACGCGATCTCGCAGGCGCTCGAGGCCGCCGGCCTGCCCGTCGATAGCGAATTCGAAAAGAGCGACGTTGGCGGCCCGCTGATACCACTCGACAGCTCGTTGGTCTTCGACAGCAAGGTCAAGGAGTTGGACGAGGCTCTTGACGCGCTGGATCATCTTAAAAAGGAAGCGCGCCGGCTGCCGCTCGCCAACCCCGCCCCCGGCCGCAGCGTTACCAGCCCATTCGGCGTGCGCACCGACCCCATCCTCGGCACGGCCGCCTTGCATTCCGGCATGGATTTCAGGGCGCCGGTCGGTATGCCAGCCAAGGTCACGGCAGCCGGCGTTGTCGTCAAGGCCGGCTGGAACGGCGGCTACGGCCGCATGATCGAGGTCGACCACGGCAACGGTTTTGTAACGCGTTACGGGCATCTCAGCGAAATCGACGTCGCCGTCGGACAGAAGCTCGATGCCGGAGACATCATCGGCAAGACCGGCAACAGCGGCCGCTCAACCGGCCCGCATCTGCATTACGAGGTCCGCCACAACGGCGAGGCAATCGATCCGCTGCGGTTTTTGACCGTCGGCAAGAAGGTCGAGCGGTATCTGTAGAGCTGGCGATTCATTCGGCGTGAAGCCTAGCGCGCGGCCAACCGCCCGCCAGGCAATATCAAAGATAGATCGCTTTCAGCCCTCAGCAGCAGCCATGAACGCGCCGAGCCGCCGGTTGAACGGCTCACCGGTCTGCTGAACGCTGTGCCCCGCGCCGGCGATCACGGCATGATCGGCACCAAGCACGTTTTCGAGCACGTCGCAGACGGCGTCGAATGCTGCGCTGTGCCCGCCGGATACCACCAGTTTCGGGAACGGCGCATCGGCAAGTTGCCGAAGCGGAATTTCGGCCTCCCATGGCCCGCGTTCGACGACGAGCATGGCCGCGCCTTGCGCGAGCGGGAGCGGCAGCGGGTCTGGCAATTGTATCGCCGAGCCGACCAGATGGAGGAACTGGCGCAAGAAAAGCGCGGGATCGTCGCGGGGTCCGCTTTGCCAGTGGGTCTTCAGGCGCGTCACGAGTTCATTCACGGCAACATCCCCGCGCGCAAGGTCAAAGGCCGGCGGCTCGATCACCGTGAGCGAACGGATCGCTCGCGGGCGCATCGCTGCTGCAAGAAGAGAGATGACGCCGCCATAGGAATGCCCGACCAGATGGACGCGGCTTTCGTCCCAGAGGTCATGCGTCCGATCGAGGAATCCGGCGACCAGTCCGGCGTCGACGACGAAATCCTCGCGTTCGGCAGGGGAACTTGATCCGTATCCTGGCCGGTCGACCACAACCAGCTTCCAGCGCTCCGCAAGCGGTTGCTGGGCGGACCATGTCATCATGCCGTTCGTGACGCTGCCGTGGACGAACAGAACCGGCGGCCCGTCGCCCCGCACCTCATAGCCGAGATCAATCCCGTCGAGGGTCAGCTTCGGCATCGCATCTCCTCCCGCAGACCGGCGAGAGGAAGTATGCTCCCTGCAACGGAAAGGCGCAACGAACTCCGATCCCTGGCCGGCTCACAACCGGTTCCGAAATGGGCTTCAGGGCGCTGATCGGAATGCCGGCCAAGGTCATGCCTGGCTCCCGTCCAGCCGCTGGCGCTTCATACTGGAAAATTGCCAGAGTTGGCCCATCCGCCGGCGGGCGCGAATTCGCCGGCGTTAGAAGGCCTTGGCCACAGGCGAATTATTTTTGAATTCCATTTGACTGAATAAATATTCGGTGCGAACCTCTGCTCTCTCGAGAGGGCGCCAGACATGGCATTGCGCGGGACCAATCAGGAGTTCGGGCGGCCGTATAACCGGCGTATCGTGCTCGAATCCATCCGCCTTCACGGACCGATCGCCCGCGGCGACATTGCCAGGCGGGTCGGGCTCACCGTGCAGACGGTGTCTACCATCGTTCGCGAGCTGGAAGAGCACGGTTACGTGTTGTCGCTGCGCGAAGAGCCCAAGGGACGCGGCCTGCCACCGGCAACGCTGCGCATCAATCCGGAAGGCGGCTATGCCGTCGGCATCCACGTCACCCCGCTGGGCATCAATGCCGCCCTGATCAACCTAAGCGGCGATGTTATCGAGAGCACCTACCGCGAAGCCCCAAATGCAACGCCCGACCACGCTTTCGAGCTGATCGGCGCCATGGTGCTCGAATTGACGGCATTGCGGCCCGGTGGCCGCGTTCTCGGCATTGGCATGGCGCTGCCCGGACCGTTCGGCGTGGAGTCCATGAGCTTTGTCGGGCCGACCACCATGACCGGCTGGAAGGATGTGGCGCTGCGCGAGCGGCTGGCCGCCTCGACCGGACTGCCGGCCTTTTTCGAAACCGATATGGCGGCGGCTGCTATCGGCGAGCGCCTCTACGGCCTCGGAACGGCATATTCCGAGTATTACTATCTTTATTTCGGCGTCGGTCTCGGCGGCGTCATGGTGCATGACGGGGCGGCATTGCGCGGCGCCTGGGGAAACGCCGGTGAAATCGGCCACATTCCCGCAGTGCCGGGCGGCGAGCCCTGCCCGTGCGGCAATCGTGGCTGCCTCGAACGGTATCTCTCGCTCGAAGCGCTGCGGCGCCGCAACATCGCCGACGCCGAGTGGGTGAGCGAGATTGCGCCGATCTTCCGCAACGCCGTCACCATCATCGAAAACCTGTTCGATCCCGAAACCATCATCCTCGGCGGGCTGGCGTCCACCGAGCTGCTCGAAAGGCTTGCCGGCGCGGCCGCGCACCTGCCCAATTCGGTCTCGGCGCGAAGCGACCGCGCGACCCCCCGCGTCCGCGTCGCGCGCGGCGGCCAGCATGCGGTGTTGCGCGGCGCCGCCGCGCTTGCCGTCTCAGGAGTGCTTTCGCCGCGCTTCGGCCAGATCTTCACCGCCGAGCGCGAACGCGGTCGGGATCTCTTGCATAACAAGGGGATCGCAGCATGAGCGAACCGCTGCTGGTGCTCGACAACGTAGCCAAGAATTACGGCGCCATCGAAGCGCTGAAAGGCATCAGCTTTTCGATCGACAAGGGCGAAGTGGTGGCGCTTCTGGGCGACAACGGCGCCGGCAAATCGACGCTGGTCAAGATCATTGCCGGCGGCCTGGAGCCGTCCTCCGGCCGCATGCTGTTCGAAGGCAAGGAATTCCTCGCCAAATCCCCCGCCGAGGCCAAGGCCGCGGGGATCGAGACGGTCTACCAGGACCTGTCGCTTTGCACCAATGTCGACGTGGTCGCCAATTTCTTCATGGGCCGTGAGATCACCAGGAAGGTTCTCGGCATTCCAGTGCTCGACGAGCGCGCCATGGAGCAGGTGGTGCAAAAAGCCTTGGCAAGCGCGGGCACCCGCATTCCCTCGCTTCGCACCAATGTCGAGCACCTCTCGGGCGGTCAGCGACAGGCCATCGAGCTCAACCGGTTCGTGCATTTCGGCGGCAAGCTGGTGCTTCTCGACGAGCCGTTCGCAGCGCTTGGCGTCGAGCAGACGCGGCGCGGCCTCGACATGATCCGCCAGGTGGCGAGCCAGGGCATCGGCGTCGTCATAATCACTCATATCATGCAACAGGCCTTCCAGGTCGCCGATCGGATCGTGGTGATCCGGCAAGGCGTCGTGGCGGGCGACGTCGCACGCAACAAAACAAGTCCCGACGCGGTGATCAACATGATCACCGGAGAGACGCTCGCCGGTGCCGGACCGACGAACTGAGGGACAAACGAGGGGTCCGGCGCAAGAGGAGCGAACGACATGAAGAAAATACTTCTTTCCGTCTTCGGTATCCTGGCACTGGCCTTTGCCACGCTCACGCCGGCATTCGCCCAGTCCAAGGGCACCGTCTACTACATGGTGCCGACATTGCTCGATGAGTTCCAGACCGGCTCGGTGAGCGCGCTGGAATTGTTCCTGAAGCAGGTCGGCTACGAGATGAAGACGCTGAACGCCGACAACAAGACCGACGCTCAGCAATCGCAGATGAACGACGTCATCGCGCTGAAGCCGTCGGCGATCATTCTTGCCGCCGTCGATTTCAATGCGCTGAAACCGTCGATCGAGGCCGCCCGCGCCGCCGGCATCCCGGTCGTCGAGTTCGACCGCCAGATCACCTCGACCCCGTCCGACTTCACCTCGGTGGCCGGAACCGTCGAGATCGGCTACGTCGCCGCCGACCAGGCGCAAAAGCTCCTGACCGCGAAAAACGGCTCGGTGAAGGGCAAGATCCTGCAGGTGCTCGGCGATCCGGGCGATCCCTACACGCTCGACATCCAGAAGGGTTTCGAGGAGAAGATGAAGGCGTTCCCGGACGTCAAAATCATCTCGCTGCCGGCCATGCAATGGGCGGCGGATGCGGCCGGGACCATCGTGAACGACCAGCTGCTCGCCAACCCCGACATCGACCTGATCTTCAGCCACGCCGCGCATCTTTCGGTCGCTGCCGTCGCCTCGCTCGAGGCCGCCGGCAAGAAACCGGGCGACGTCATGCTGATGAGCTCGAACGGCGCTCCGGTCGGCCTCGACCTGATCCGCAAGGGCTGGCTCAACGTGGAAGTCGAGCAGCCGCTCTACGCCCAGGCCGCGGCGGTCGCGATGTTCATGGACAAGGTGGTCAACAAGCAGGAGATCAAGCCCGGCGAATATGATGTGCTTGGCCTGAAATCAACCCTGACCAAGGAAGCGTGGGGACCGAACATCAAGATCCCCGGCGCTGCGATCACCAAGGAAAATGTCGATAACCCGGCGTTCTGGGGCAACATGAAGCCGCCGACCGAAACCATAAAGCCGGTCGAATAGCAACTCGCCAAACGCTCCGGGCCACAGGCCCGGAGCCTTAGCCCTGCAGCTGTGCGCGTTAGAACGGACGCGCACGGGAATGCTGCAGTAATTTTCAACCGCGCCTGATCTTTCCGAAGAACCGAGTGGTTTTTTGGGCTGACGCGCCAACCGGATCCGCAGATGAACCCCCGCACGCGCCAAACCCTCGAGTTCATCCTCGACAATCTCGTCTGGTTCATGCTGGTCTTCGTGCTGGTGGTCTTTTCCATCCTCATCCCCAACTATTTTCAGCTCGGCATCTTCGCCAACATTATCGAGGCCTCGAGCGTGCTCGGCGTCATGTCGATCGGCCTGGCGCTGGTCATCATCGCCGGCCATATGGACCTGTCGGTCGAATCGGTGGCGGCGCTCAGCGCCATGGCGGTCGGCATCCTGTTCTGCTCGTCGGGCATCGGCCTTGGCATCCAGTTGCAGCCGCAATGGCTGATGGTTCCCGTTTCGCTGCTCATCGCGCTTGCCGTCGGCGGCCTCATCGGCGCCATCAACGGCTACCTGGTGGTCAAGGTGAAGATGAGCGCCTTCATCATCACGCTGGCCTCCTACATCTGGGTGCGCGGCCTCGTGCTGGTCATCTCCGGCGGCCGCTCGGCGCAGGACCTTGCGCCGGCAATCCGCTGGTTCGGCATCCAGCGTCTGGGCGGCCTGCCGCTGACTGCCTGGATCGCCATTGCGTGCTTCGTGGTGTTCTCGCTGATCATGGCCAAGACGCCCTTCGGCCGGCACCTGGTCATGATCGGCGGCAACGAGACGGCGACCTTTCGCGCCGGCATCCGCGTCAACCGCAACCTGGTCATAGCCTTCGTTCTCGCCGGCGCCATCGCCGGCCTTGCCGGTTGGCTGCTGGCGATCCGCACCTCCGGCGCGACAGCTAATCTCGGCGTCGGCCTGTTGTTCAACGCTTTTGCCGCGGTCGTCATCGGCGGCGTCAGCCTGAAGGGCGGCGTCGGCACCTTGCCCGGCGTCTATGCCGGCGTGCTGCTGCTTTCGGCCATCAATACGGCGATCAATTTGATGGGTCTGCCGGCCAACTTCACCCAGGTGATCCATGGCCTGCTCGTCCTCGCCGCGGTGCTGCTCGACGCCTTCAAGCAAACCATCCGCCAGAGGCTGGCATGACCGGCCGTCTCGAAGACAAAGTCGCGCTGATCGTCGGCAGCGCACGTGGCATCGGCAAGGGCATCGCACAGCGTTTTGCCGAAGAGGGCGCGAAGCTTGTGCTCGCCGACACCGAGGCCGAGGCCGGGCAAGCGACTGCGGACGAGCTCGGTGCCGCCTTCATACGCACCGACATCTCGCAGATGGCCGATGCGCAGGCCGCTGTTGCACTGGCGCTCGACCGTCACGACCGGCTCGACATCATGGTGCAGAATGCCGGAATCTATCCCTGGCAATTGCTGGAAAACACCAGTCCCGACGATTGGGACCGGGTCATGGCGGTAAACTTGCGCGGCAGCTTCATCGCTGCTCGCGCCGCACTGGTGCCGATGAAGGCACAGCATTTTGGCCGCATGCTGTTCACCTCCTCGATCACCGGCCCGCATGTCACCAGCCCCGGCCACGGCCATTATTCGGCGACCAAGGCCGGCATCAATGGGCTGATCCGTTCGGCTGCGCTCGAATTCTCGGGCTACGGCATTACGGTCAACGGCGTCGAGCCCGGCAACATCCTCACTGAAGGCATAGAGCAGCATCGCGGTGCGGCCTTCATCAAGAACATGGAAGACGCCATCCCGCTCGGCCGTCTCGGCAGCCCTCGCGATGTGGCCAATGCCTTCCTGTTCCTGGCCTCTGACGATGCCAGCTACATCACGGGCACGACCATCATCGTCGACGGCGGGCAGCTTTTGCCCGAGGGCAAGGATTTCCGGCTGCTGCCGCCATGATCCTCGATTTCGGCGGCGGTTTCTTCCTGCGCCGGGCGACCACCGCCGATCATGCAGCGCTTGCGATGATCTGTCTCAAGACCGGCGATGCCGGCAAGGACGCCAGCGGCCGCGAGGACGACCCGGAACTGCTCGGCCTCCTCTACACTATTCCCTACCAGGTGCTCGAACCCGAGCTGGCCTTCATTATCGATAGTCCCGCAGGTGCGGCCGGCTACCTGCTTGGCGCGGCCGATACGGGCGCTTTCAATGCCAGCCTGGCATCAGACTGGTATCCCGACCTTCAGCGGCCCGTGGCAGACCCGGGACCCGACAGCTCTCGCTGGCGCGGCAGCGACTGGGCGCGGCATCGGGTCCATCATCCCGATTTCGCTGTTCCGCCTGCGCTGACCGCCTATCCGTCGCATGGCCATATCGACCTGTTGCCGCAAGCGCGCGGGAAAGGCATCGGCAGGCGCGCGATGGCCTTCCTCGAGCAGGGGCTTGCCGCGAGCGGCTCTACCGGCATCCACCTCGAAGTCATGCCGGAGAACGATGGTGCGCTAAGGTTCTACAAGGCGATTGGATTTGAGGTGGTGCAGGACGCTGATTCATCGAAGCGTTGTGTTTATGCGGCGAAACGGATTGCTCACGCTCCGGCGATTGCAGGCTGATCTGCGACAAGCCAACCGCCCAAGTTGCAAAGAACCGGGAGGCCTATGGAAGTACAATGCTGCCGTTCTGCAGCAGCCAGTTGCCCCGCGTGAACACCTTTGCCGCGGGAACGAAACCTTCGTCGCGTGCTCCACCGCAGACACGAAAGTCACCAGCATCAACACGGTGCGGGGCTAATTCAAGTGTTGGCGGAGCGTCTACTAGTTCAGTATGGGCGGCAGGGGAACATCCGCGACCGTTCCCCCGGCCACAATCGAGAGCACATAAAGCAGATAAATGGCTAATACCAACAGGGCGAGGAATGAACCGCTGGCAAAGACTCCTGCAACCGCGGCGTCGGGATAAGCTTCGACTTGTTCTTTCTTGAAGGTGTCTTCTTCGTTACGGGTTGTCTTCACAACCCGTTCGCCTGGAAGCCGGTTTTTTTCAGCTTCCTTCGATATCTTATCCGCGAGATCTCCTGCGATCACGGGATCGTCCGGAAGATGACTCACAAGCCATCCAGGAATATTTTCGCTCCCGCCCATGCCCATACGCAATTGAGATACTGCAAGTTGTAGCTTTCGGCAATCGTTTCCCTCATGAGAGGCAAGCAGATCAGACTTAAGTCCCTGCGGAAAGACAGTTCGAATCAGACCAAAGTCCGAGTAGCACAGTGGTCGGATGCGTCTCACCTGGGCGATCAGCTTGAGCGGTGTAGCCCAAACTGAACACGTCGATGGAAAGTGGTGGGCGATGACGGGCTCGAACCGCCGACATCTTCGGTGTAAACGAAGCGCTCTACCAACTGAGCTAATCGCCCGCTCCGGGCCGGACCTTTAAGCAGTTAGGACCGGCTTCGCAAGGCCAAATGAGCGGCCAGTGGCTTGGCCGGGAGCCGGTTTCGGCAACAAAGTTCGGCTTGTCAAAAAACCTTCTCCTGTTTGCTGTTATGCTGTCCGGGTCCGCTTGACACCCGGTGGCTTACCCCTTATCCACCGCCCAACGACGAACACGGCTGACACGTGCTCGTCCATGCGCGGGTGTAGCTCAGTTGGTTAGAGTGCCGGCCTGTCACGCCGGAGGTCGCGGGTTCGAGCCCCGTCACTCGCGCCATTTCTCCTTTGGGGTCACGTCCCCTTGATGCCGGAGAAATGTCGACGTTGATTTGTCAAAAATCATCTTCTTTCGTGACCCAGTCTAGGTCCATTCCTTTCGAATTCTGGCATTGATCCTCATCCATCGACCTGCCCGCCTGTTTGTGGTCAAGCCAGAAAACAATAGCTTCTCGGACAAGAGTCGGGTCTAACCCATTCGCTCCCGCTTACAGTCTCATCCCGCAGTGCCCGGCTTCACCCCTCGGCGAGCAGCGCCTCGACCTCCTGCAGCGTCGGCATGGACGGCGCGGTGCCCGGGCGCGTCACCGAAATGCCTGCGACGGCGCAAGCGAAGCGCACCGCCTGCAGGGGTTCCATCCCCCTCGACAGCGCCGCAGCCAGGCCGCCATTGAAGGCGTCGCCCGCACCCGTGGTCTCGATGACCGGGCCGGCGGCGACCGCTGCGACATGCTCGGAACGGTCGGCCGTGTGCAGCAGCGCGCCCTTTTCGCCGAGCGTCACGATGACAGCGCCCACGCCCTTCTCGAGCAGGCTGTCGGCGGCACGGCGGGCATCGTCGATGGAGGATACCTTGATGCCGGTCAGTTCCTCGGCCTCAGTCTCGTTCGGCGTGACATAGTCGCAAAGCGTGTAGATACGGTCCGGAAGCCTGGCCGCCGGCGCCGGGTTGAGGATGGTGGTCACCCCTGCCCCGCGCGCGATCTCCAGCGCCCCCAGCGCCGCCTCGATCGGCTGTTCGAGCTGGGTGACGAAAACGCCGGCCGCGCGGATCAGGCCGGCATTTGCCTCGATATCGGCGGGCGAGATCAGCATCGCCGCACCAGGGCTGACGATGATCGCGTTGTTGCCGCTCGTCTCCTCGATGAAGATATAGGCGGCACCGGTGTAGCTTTCCGGCGTGTCGATGACGGCGCTCTTCACGCCGGCGTGCGACCAGGTCTGTCTCGCCATATCGGCAAAGGGATCGACGCCGAGGCGGGTAAGGAAGGTGACATCGGCGCCGAGCCGGCCGGCTGCCACCGCCTGGTTCGAGCCCTTGCCGCCGGGGCCGAGCGTGAAGGACGTGCCCAGGATCGTCTCGCCCATGCGCGGCTGGCGGGCGGCGCGGTAGGCCGTATCGGCGACGAAGACGCCCAATATGACAACCGGCTTCATGACGATCGGTTTCGCCGGCATGCCGCTACTCCGCATCCGGTGGCACGACGCCCTTGCGGAACGCAAAACAGCCATAGAAGCGGCGCTCGCCGGTCTGGATGACGCAATAGGCCTTCTTGGCGCGTTCGTAGAAGGCGTAGCGCTCGACCGAGATCATCGGCCAGGCCTTGCCCTCGGCGGCATCGATCTCTTTTTGCACTTCCTGCTGCACGGCGGGAATGTCGTCCGGCTTGCCGACGATCTCCATGCGCGCGGCCGCGTCGTCGACGAAGGTGTCCAGCGGATAGAGCGACAGTACCGCCTTGACCACGTCGGCCGCCGACGCATCGATGCGCAGCAGCCGGCCAAGCACGGTCTGGCGCGCCACCGAATCGGACGGGAAATTGGTGTCGGCGATAATCAGATCGTCACCGTGGCCCATCGCCCGCAGCGCCTGCAGCACATCGGCATTGAGCAGCGGATCGATTCCTTTGAGCATGGTATTCCTCGCGAAGTTTGCTGGGGCGAAATCAGAGACGCTTGCCGGTCTCTGCGTCGAAGAGATGCACCTGGTCGAGCCGCGGTTTCAGGTGCAGTGTGTCGCCCGGCTTGAAGTCGTGGCGCTCACGGAACAGCGCCACCATCTCGCCCTCGCCGAAGCGCAGGAACACCAAAGTCTCGGAACCGGTCGGCTCGACCACCGAAATCTTCGCCGGAACACCATCGGGATGGATTTCGAGATGCTCGGGCCGCACGCCGTAGACGACATTACGGCCATCCTCGACGGCACTGGTTGCCGCAATCGGGAACGGCGTCCCGGCGATCTCGACGACGGGCTTGTCGCCCTTGCGCACGACGCCCTTGAGCAGGTTCATCGAGGGCGAGCCGATGAAGCCGGCGACGAACAGGTTGGCCGGCCGGTCGAATAATTCCAGCGGCGCGCCGACCTGTTCGATGCGACCGTCGCGCATCACCACGATCTTGTCGGCCATGGTCATGGCCTCGATCTGGTCGTGGGTGACGTAGATGGTGGTGGTCTTCAGCCGCTGGTGCAGTTCCTTGATCTCGGTGCGCATCTGGACACGCAGCTTGGCGTCGAGATTGGAGAGCGGCTCGTCGAAGAGGAACACCTGCGGGTTGCGCACGATGGCGCGGCCCATGGCGACGCGCTGGCGCTGGCCGCCAGAGAGCTGGCGCGGATAGCGCTTGAGGTAGGGATTGAGGTCGAGGATGTCGGCGGCGCGCTTGACCCGCTCAGTGACCACCGCCGGGTCGGTTTTGCGCAGCTTGAGAGCAAAGGCCATGTTCTGCTCGACCGTCTTGTGCGGATAGAGCGCGTAGTTCTGGAACACCATGGCGATGTCGCGCTTGGCCGGCGGCAGATGGTTGACGACGCGCTCGCCGATGGCGATGGTGCCGCCGGAGACCGTTTCCAGCCCGGCCACCATCCTCAGCAGCGTGGACTTGCCGCAGCCGGAAGGCCCGACCAGCACCACGAACTGCCCGTCGGCGATGTCGACGCTGACATCGTGCAGAACCTTGACGGTTCCGAACGCCTTGGCCACATTGCGGATCGCGACTTGAGCCATCATTCCCCCTTCAGTTGCCGTGAAGCTAAACAACGCAAACGGCGAGGGCAAGTCAGTCTCTTATAGATAAAAAACCCATTCACGTTGACACCGCACTTCGTTGTGCGAATAGTGACAGTGTCCGGCTTATGACCCTGTTCCGGGCGCACCGGTACGCTTGTCCGGCACTGAATGCCAAGCGTCGCGGGAGGGAGAATTCGGGCCGCTATTTACGGGAGTCGCTGTCGTTGGGGAACATAATCGGCGCTCCACCATCTGAACCAATTCACAATTGACCTTCTGGGAGGAACGAAATGAAAGTCAGCCTTTATAACCAACTTGTCCGCGCCGGGGCCACCCGCCGCGACGTGCTGAAGGGAGCGGCCAGCATGGCCGCCCTCGCGGCGGCCTCAAGCGCCGGACTTGGTGCGCTGACGCGCACGGCTGCGGCCGCCGACGACCTGCGTGCGCAGATCCTGCAGATCCCGGGTGTCGGCAAGGGTCAGCCGACCGATGCCGACTTCCAGCAGGTCGGCGAGCTTTGCCTTGGCGCCACCAAGGCCAATGTCAAGGAAGGCGAATTCGCCGGTGTCGAACTCACCTTCATGGGCCTCAACAACCAGAACCTGCACAATGTGCTGTTTCGCGGCTTCCTGAAGCCGTGGGAGACCTATACCGGCGCCAAGATCAACTGGATCGACCTGGCGCAGGCTGACTACAACGCCCGCCTGCAGCAGTCGATCGCGACCGGCACCGTCGATTTCGACATCATCGAAATGGGGGCACCGTTCGAAGGCGACGTCTGCGGCAAGGGTCTCACCTCCGAGATGCCGGACTGGGTCAAGGACCAGATCGACATGAAGGATGTCGTGGCCTATCTGCAGCCGCCGGTGGGCACATGGGACGGCAAGCAATATCGCGTGACCGTTGACGGCGACGCGCATAACTTCAACTACCGCACCGACGTGTTTGCCGATGCCGACCTCGCCAAGGCCTGGAAGGACGGCGGCGGAGAAGGCGAATGGGGCGTGCCGAAGACCTGGCAGCAGGTGCAGGCGGTGACGAAATTCCTCAAGGGCAAGCAGGTGAAGGGCCAGGATGTCTTTGGCTATCTCGATGCGCCCAAGCCCTGGGGCGGTTTCGGCTTTTATTTCCTCGGCAGCCGCGCCAGCGCCTACGCCAAGCATCCCGACGACAAGGCCTGGCTGTTCGATGCCGACACGATGAAGCCGCGCGTCAACAATCCGGCATGGGTGCGGGCGATCCAGGACGTCATCGATGCCCTGCCCTCAGAACCTGCCGACCAGATCAACGCCGACCCGAACACCACCGCCTTCCAGCAATTCTTGGCAGGCACCGGTTCGATGGTTACCTGGTGGGGCGACGTCGGTTCGAACGTCAAGACCAACGATTCCTCGGTCGTCGGCGACATCACCGGCTTCTCGATCCTGCCGGGCTCGGACGATGTCTACAACTCCAAGACCGGCCAGTGGGACAAGCTCGCCAGCGGCCCGAACCATGCACCGAACTGCGCCTATCTCGGCTGGGGCGTTTATGTCATGGCCCGCGTCGACAGCGACGAAAAGAAGAAGAAGGCGGCATGGTCTGCCGCTGCCCATCTCGGCGGCAAGGACCTGTCGCTCTGGTGCGCGGCCTATCCGTCGGGTTTCCAGCCCTATCGCAACTCGCATTTCAACATTCCGGAATGGGTGGCGGCGGGCTACGACGAGGCGTTCATCACCTCGTATCTGAAGTCGGAAGCCGACAGCTACAACCATCCGAACGCGGCGATCGAGCCGCGCATCCCCGGCATCTTCCAGTACTACAGCGCCGCCGAGGACATTTTGGCCAACACCTTTGCCGGCAAGATGAAGGCGCAGGAAGGCGCCGACGCCATCGCAGCCGCCTGGGAGAAGCTGACCGACCAGATCGGCCGCGACAAACAGGTCAAGCTCTACAAGGCCTCGCTCGGCATGTAGGCTGAGATAGTGAAACTGGTTCGGCGGCGCACAGCCGCCGGACCTCACCTTGACCGACTTGGCCTCGACCGGCTCGGCCGGTCATCGAGCCTCCTGTGAACGGGCAAGAACGCGTGGCTGACCGGACCCTGGCTGACCAGACTTTGTCGACAAGTGAATGGCCGGCAGGCGCCGTGCCATCCGACCTGATACCGCGGAGCCGCAAACGGCTTGGCTGGGCTCTGATGGCTGCTGCGACGCTCGGCCTTCTGGCGGTGATCGCACTGCAAATCCTCTACAAGAGCGAGGTCGACACTATCGGCTTCGAGACCTGGCGGCCGGTGGTCTACGCCTACGTGCTGTGGGGTGTCGCGCTCGGCATCGGCCAGGTACTGACGCGCGGCGAGGACGGCCAGCGCGCGCTGTTCCTGCTGCCGGCGCTGCTGTTTACCATTGCCATGGTGATCTTCCCGACGCTGTTCGGCTTCTATATCGCGCTGACCGACTGGAACCTCAGTTCCTTCAGCGGACGGCAGTTCAACGGGCTCGACAATTTCTGGCAGATGCTGAACGACGCCTATTATCGCAACGCGCTGTTCAACATGGTGCTCTACGTGCTGGCGGTGTTCGTCGAATATGTCATCGCCTTTGGCCTGGCGCTGCTGCTCAACGCGCAGATCCGGGCGCGAAAATTCTTCCGCGTCGTCTTTCTCATGCCCCTGATGCTGTCACCGGTGGCGGTGTCGTGGATGATCGGCAAGTCGCTGATGGAATACCGCTTCGGGCCGGCCGCGACACTGGCGCGCCATCTCGGCTGGGAAAACCCGGCCTTCTTCTCCAACCCGATCACCGCCCGCATCTCGATCATGGTGCTCGACGCGTGGACGTTCATCCCGTTCATGATGATCATGCTGCTCGCCGGCCTGCAGGCGATGTCGCGCGAGGTGCTCGAGGCAGCGCGTGTCGATGGCGCGACTGCCTGGCAGACCTTCTGGCAGGTCACCTTCCCGCTGATGCTGCCGGTGTCGGTGACAGCGGTCATCCTGCGCATCATCTTCAAGCTGAAGCTCGCCGACATCATCATCACCGTCACCTCCGGCGGGCCGGGCGGCGCGACCGATTCGGTGTCCAGTTTCATCTACCGCGAATATCGCGACCGCTCGAACGTCGGCTACGGCACGATGCTGGCGATGGCCTATTTGATCATCATCATCGTGTTCGTGACCTGGCTGCTGAAGTTCGCCAGCCGCTTCGTGCGCAACGTCAACTGATCGGGCCGGCAAGATGAGCGTTCAAACCACCGACTTTGCCGCCTCCGAAATCCGCTCGCCGGCGGCGTTCTACGCCAACCGCGTCTTCATCTACGGCGCCCTCATCTTCTGGGCTTTCATCTGCCTGTTCCCGATCTATTGGACGATAACCACCTCGTTCAAGACCGCGGTCGACGTCACCCAGGGCCATCTGATCCCGTTTGTCGACTTCAAACCCGACTGGAAGGGCTGGCGTTCGCTCGGCCTGTCGCCGGACTCGATCTTTCGGACATCGACTGTGCGCGACGAATTCATCAAGCGTTTCATGAATTCGGTCATCACTTCGGTCGGCGCGTCGACCCTCGCCATCGTCATCGGCAGCCTCGCCGCCTACGGGCTGACCCGCTATCGTTACAAGTTCGCCTGGTTCAGGAACGAGGACATTTCCTTCTTCTTCCTGTCTCAGCTGATCCTGCCGCCGGTGGTTTTGGCCCTGCCCTTCCTCGTGCTTTACCGCGAGGTCGGCCTGCTCGACACGCGCGTCGGGCTGATCCTGCTCTACACGCTGATGGTGCTGCCGATCGTCATCTGGATCATGCGCGACCAGTTCAACTCCATCCCGGTGGAGTTGGAGGAGGCAGCACTCGTCGACGGCCTGTCGATCTGGGGCGCCTTCTTGCGCATCGTCATGCCGATCGCGCTGCCGGGCATGGTCGCCGCCTTCATCCTGGCGATGGTGCTGTGCTGGAACGAGTATTTCTTCGCCGCGCTTTTGACCTCGACCGACGCAAAGACCATTCCTGTCATGGTGGCCAGCCAGACCGGCTCACAAGGCATCAACTGGTGGTCGATGGCAGCGCTTGCCACCGCCGCCATCACACCGCTCGCCGTCATCGGCATCGCGCTCGAGCGTTACCTGATCATGGGCATGACAGCGGGCGCGGTGAAATAACTGCGCCGGCTCTCCCTTCTCCCCTTGTTGTGGGAGAAGGGAAAAGCGCGCTAACCCGAAAGTGTTGCCCGCAAATGCTCGAGGATCATGGCAACCCCTTTTTGCCCCAATTCCGCCGAGGCTTCGGGCGCACTTGCCGTGTACCAGCCGGTGTTGTCGGCGAAGCGGCCGGCATCGACCGCTTCCGGGCACAGCGCCAGCATCAGTGACGTCTCGCCGGTGCCGGCATGGTCGAACGGGTACCGGCTGTGCATTGAAGCCGGCATCAGCGGATGCACCTGCACCCAGTTGAAGAAATTGCTGCCCTCGGCGTGCTCGGCATAATAGTCGGCCATCGCCGGAGAGCCCCACCAGCCTTCGCCACGTTCTTTCTCCAGGAAGCGGAAGATCGCCTGCCGGCCGGCGGCCTTGAAGGCGAGATCGGTTGGCATGCCGGCGGCAAAATTTTCGGTCTGGTGGTGAATGATGGCGTGGATGTTGCGGAAGCCGACGCGCAGCAGGCTATAGAACAGTTCTTCCGCAAATGGCGCCAGCACATTGCCGCCGACCTGCAGCGAACCACTGCCCTCCGGTGCTGCAACAGCATAGCTCGCCGCGCCGTAATGGAAGGGCGGCAGAATGACGATCTCTGCTTCTTTTTCGAACAGTTCCAGGCTCTTGACCACCGCCAGCGTGTCCATTCCGACGGCCATGTGCTCGCCGTGATATTCGAGCACACCGAGCGGCAACACGACCGGCCGGTTCTCGGCGATCGCCTTGCGGATCTGGTGCGGCAGCATCAATTCGTAGCGCATGACACCTACTCCATATTGGTGTGGCGGGCGCGCATCGCTCCCGGCGAGACGCCGGTCAGATCCCTGAGCTTCAGCACCATCACTTCGAAGAGGACGAACAGCGCGCCTTCGAAAACCGAGCCCATCGGCAGGACGGATGTCTTTTCAGGGTCCTGGTCGTCGGCCATGGTCTGAGCCGGGATAAGCAGTGTGAAGTCGGCCAGCTTCGCGGCAGTGCTGTCGGCTTGCGCGGTGAGCAGCAGGACTGTGGCACCGGCCTCGCGCGCGACCTGCATCAAGGTCAGCACCGTCGACGTCTCACCCGGGCCGGAACTTGCGAGGAAGACATCGCCCTCGCCCAGCGGCGGCGTGGTCATGTCGCCGACGACCGACACCGGCAGACCGAGATGGTAGAGCCGCATGGCAAAACTCTTGACCTGCAGCGCCTCGCGGCCGCAGCCATAGGTGACGATCTTTTTCGCTCCAGCCAGGATGGCGCAAGCGGCGTCGATGCGGCTTTCGTCGATGCGCTCCAGCACGGTGCCAAGCTCGTTCAGCGCAATCCCAAACAGGTTTTCGCCGGCAGCCGTCATGACATTTGCACCAGCTTGCCGGTGCCGGAGAACCATTTGAATATCTCAGTCACATCTGCCCCGAACAGCTTGTTTTCACTCATGCTATCACCGCGAAAATCGGTGTCCAACGACACGCAGTGCTTTTGATGCGCCACAGCCGTGATAGTGTCACGGCAAATCGCAAATGAGGAAACGGCAGCATATGAAGACACGGCATTTCGACCGCATCGGCAATGGCGGCATCACCTTCACCGAGCTCGGCTTCGGCACTGCGCCGCTCGGCAATCTTTATCGCGCCGTATCCGATGAGAATGCCAATGCTACGCTGGAGGCGGCATGGCGGGTCGGCTGCCGCTACTACGATACCGCGCCGCTCTATGGGCTGGGCCTTGCCGAAACGCGGCTCAATCCGTTCCTGCGTTCGAAGAAGCGTGACGACTACGTGCTGTCCAGCAAAGTCGGGCGCATCATGCGCGCCTGCCCGCCGGAACAGCGCACCGGCATCGGCAAATTCTTCGACACCCCATCGCGCCGCGAGGTCTACGATTACAGCTATGACGGCGTCATGCGCTCCTTCGAAGCCTCGCTGGAACGGCTCGGCGTCGACCGCATCGACATCCTCTTCGTGCACGATGTCGACATCTTCACCCATGGCAGCAAGGAAGCCTCGGACCAGCGCATCCAGGAATTCATGAGCTCCGGCTATTACGGATTGCTGGCATTGCGCGACCAGGGCGTGATCAAGGCGTTCGGCGGCGGCATCAACGAGTGGCCGGTTGCCCAGACGCTGGCCGAGCGCGGCGATTTCGATCTGTTCCTGCTTGCCGGGCGTTACACGCTGCTGGAGCAGGAAGCGCTGCAGTCTTTCCTGCCGCTATGCCAGCAACGCGGCATCGGCATCGTTCTCGGCGGGCCGTACAATTCCGGCATCCTGGCAACCGGGCCGAAGCCCGGCGCCTACTACAACTATTCGGAGGCGCCGCAGGACATCATCGACCGCGTCACCCGCATCGAGGCCGTCTGCAAGCGCCACGGCGTGCGCCTGATCGAGGCGGCGCTGCAGTTCCCGCTGCTGCATCCTTCGGTCGTCTCGGTAATCCCCGGCGGCCAGCGGCCGGGCGAAGTCGAAAGCAATCGCTCGCTGCTCGACGCGAAACCGCCATCGGCGCTGTGGGCCGATCTCAAGAAGGAAGGCTTGATGCGCACTGACGCGCCGACGGCATAGCGCCGCCTTTTCCAACGACGCTGCGGGCACAGAAAAGAAAAACCGGATATACCGGCTTTTCTTTTCTCTGAAAGACTTAAGGAGGCGCTTAGTTGACCGCGTCCTTGAGGCCCTTGCCGGCCGAGAACTTCGGCACGGTGCGCGCCGGGATCTTCACTTCCGCACCGGTCTGCGGATTGCGGCCGGTCGACGCGGCGCGTTGTGACACGGTGAAATTTCCGAAGCCGACAAGCCGGACATCGCCGCCCTTTTTCAGTTCGCCGGTGATGACGGAAAACACCGCATCAACCGCCGACTGCGCGTCACCCTTCGAAATACTCGCGGCATCGGCGACAGCGGACACCAGTTCGTTCTTGTTCATAAAAATTCCCTTCCATGAGAAAACCGGAACACTCGACTCATCCGGCAGGAAACGGACTTTAGAAAGAAGCGCTCCGGCAACCAAGTCGAAAAGCGCCACGAAAGTTGAAAAAAGCCCGGAAATCCGGGGTTCTTCACATGAAAAAGCCGGGCTCAAGGCCCGGCTCTCTCTTTGTGCATTGCAACTTTAGCAAGAGCTAATGCGCCAGCGATTTACCAGCTTCGTCCCCGACATCGACCACGGCCGGCGCATTGACGGGTTCAACCCACTGGATCGGTTCCGGCATGCGCACCAGCGCATGGCGCAACACTTCGCCAACCCGTGAGACCGGAATGATCTCCATGCCGCTCTTCACGTTCTCCGGAATCTCCGCCAGATCCTTGGCGTTCTCTTCCGGGATCAGTACCTTCTTGATGCCGCCGCGAAGTGCGGCAAGCAGCTTCTCCTTGAGGCCGCCGATCGGCAGCACCCTGCCGCGCAGCGTGATCTCGCCGGTCATCGCCACATCGGCCTTGACCGGGATTCCGGTCAGCACCGAGACGATCGCCGTCGCCATCGCCACGCCAGCCGACGGTCCGTCCTTGGGCGTTGCGCCTTCCGGCACGTGGACGTGGATATCGCGCTTGTCGAACAGCGGCGGCTCGACGCCGAAATCGATGGCCCGCGAGCGGACATAGGACGCCGCCGCCGAAATCGATTCCTTCATAACGTCGCGCAGATTGCCGGTCACGGTCATGCGGCCCTTGCCGGGCATCATGACACCTTCCACCGTCAACAGCTCGCCACCGACTTCCGTCCAGGCGAGCCCGGTGACCACGCCGACCTGATCGTCGCTCTCGACCTGGCCGAAGCGGAAGCGCGGAACACCAAGGTAATCGGCAAGATTATCCGCCGTGATGTTGATCGTCTTCTTCTTCGTCTTCAGGATCTCGGTCACCGCCTTGCGCCCGAGCTTCATCAGCTCGCGCTCCAGGCTCCTGACGCCCGCTTCACGGGTGTAGGTCTGGATGATGCCGCGGATCGCGTCCTCGCCGACGGAGAACTCCTTCGGCTGCAACGCGTGGTCGCGGATCACCTTGGGCATCAGGTGACGCTTGGCGATTTCGATCTTCTCGTCCTCGGTGTAACCGGCGATACGGATGATCTCCATGCGGTCCATCAAGGGCGCAGGGATGTTCAGCGTGTTCGCCGTCGTCACGAACATCACGCTCGACAGGTCGTATTCGACCTCGAGGTAATGGTCCATGAACGTCGAGTTCTGCTCGGGATCGAGCACCTCGAGCAAAGCCGATGACGGATCGCCGCGGAAATCCTGGCCCATCTTGTCGATCTCGTCGAGCAGGAAGAGCGGGTTGGATTTCTTCGCCTTCTTCATCGACTGGATGACCTTGCCGGGCATCGAGCCGATATAGGTGCGGCGGTGACCACGGATCTCGGCCTCGTCGCGCACGCCGCCCAGCGCCATGCGGATGAACTCACGGCCGGTCGCCTTGGCGATCGACTTGCCGAGCGAGGTCTTGCCGACGCCGGGAGGTCCGACGAGGCACAGGATCGGCCCCTTCAGCTTCTTCTGGCGGCTCTGCACGGCGAGGTATTCGACGATGCGGTCCTTGACCTTGTCGAGGCCGAAATGATCGGTATCGAGCACGTTCTGGGCAAAGGCCAGATCCTGCTTGACCTTGGAGTTCCTGCCCCACGGGATCGACAGCAGCCAGTCGAGATAGTTGCGCACGACGGTCGATTCAGCCGACATCGGCGACATCGTCCGCAGCTTCTTCAGTTCGGCTTCCGCCTTTTCGCGGGCCTCCTTGGAGAGCTTTGTCTTCTTGATGCGCGCCTCGATCTCGGCGGCCTCGTCGCGGCCGTCCTCGCCCTCGCCGAGCTCCTTCTGGATCGCCTTCATCTGCTCGTTGAGGTAGTATTCGCGCTGCGTCTTCTCCATCTGGCGCTTGACGCGCGAGCGGATACGCTTCTCAACCTGGAGCACCGAGATTTCGGCTTCCATGAAGCCCATCGCCTTTTCCAGCCGTTCCTTGACGGACAGCGTGGCGAGCATCTCCTGCTTCTCGGGGATCTTGATGGCAAGATGCGAAGCGACCGTGTCGGCGAGCTTGGAATAGTCGTCGATCTGGCTGGCGGCACCCACCACTTCGGGCGAGATCTTCTTGTTCAGCTTGACGTAGTTCTCGAAGTCGGTGACGACGGAACGGGCCAGCGCCTCGACCTCGACCTCTTCCTCCTCCGGTTCGACCAGCGCCGCAGCACGGGCTTCATGGAAGTCGGGACGGTCGGTGAACGCGACGATTTTCGCGCGCGAGGCGCCTTCGACCAGCACCTTCACGGTGCCGTCCGGCAGTTTCAGCAATTGCAGCACATTGGCGAGCGTGCCGATGTCAAAGATGGCATCAGGCTCCGGATCGTCGTCGGCGGCATTCATCTGGGTCGCAAGCAGGATCTGCTTTTCCTGACCCATCACTTCTTCCAGCGCCTTGATCGACTTTTCACGCCCGACGAAGAGCGGAACGATCATGTGCGGGAACACCACGATGTCGCGCAGTGGGAGGACTGCGAAGACCCCGTCGCTGGGAGCCTTGGATAATTTGGCCATTGTCCAACCTTTCATGTCGCGGCCGCCAATCGGCCAACCGCGAATCTCATATTAACGACCGGGGATCGTTCCGCCTACCACCGTTTGTGACGGGAGTTTTACAGCACAGAATTCGGCACCACGGCCTTCTGCCATTAGTTGGAGGCACAGGGGGTAAAGATCAAGGGTCAACACGGTCCGTCCCTCCAATCCGCAGCCATTAGGCGGCGCCGTACGCGGTGTGCGACAGCAAAACGGCGCCCTGCGGCGCCGTTTCAGAAAAATCCATTGCCGGCTCACGTCAGGCGCTGACGTTGCCCTTCTTTTCCTTCTGCTCGGAATAGATGTAGAGCGGCCTGGCGTTGCCTGACACCACCTCTTCCGAAATAACGACTTCGCGCACGCCTTCCAGCGCCGGCAGCTCGAACATGGTGTCGAGCAGGATCGCTTCCATGATCGAACGAAGGCCGCGCGCGCCGGTCTTGCGCTCGATGGCGCGCTTGGCGATCGCCGACAGCGCGTTCTCGTGGAAGGTCAGGTCGACATTCTCCATCTCGAACAGCCGCTGATACTGCTTGACCAGCGCGTTCTTCGGCTCGGTCAGGATCTGGATCAGCGCCGGCTCGTCGAGATCCTCCAGCGTCGCCAGGACAGGCAAACGGCCGACGAACTCTGGAATGAGGCCGAACTTCAAGAGATCCTCAGGCTCGACCAGGCGGAAAACATCGCCGGTGCGGCGATCCTCGGGCGAAGCGACGATGGCGCCGAAACCGATCGAGGTCTTCCTGCCGCGATCCGAGATGATCTTGTCCAGGCCGGCGAAAGCGCCACCGCAGATGAACAGGATGTTGGCGGTGTCGACCTGCAGGAATTCCTGCTGCGGATGCTTCCTGCCGCCCTGCGGCGGCACGGAGGCGACAGTGCCTTCCATGATCTTCAAAAGTGCCTGCTGCACGCCCTCGCCCGAGACGTCGCGGGTGATCGAGGGATTGTCCGACTTGCGCGAGATCTTGTCGATCTCGTCGATATAGACGATGCCGCGCTGGGCGCGCTCGACATTGTAGTCGGCCGACTGCAACAGCTTCAGGATGATGTTCTCGACGTCCTCGCCGACATAGCCGGCCTCGGTCAGCGTCGTCGCGTCGGCCATGGTGAAGGGGACGTCGATGATACGGGCCAGCGTCTGCGCCAGCAACGTCTTGCCGCAGCCGGTCGGGCCGATCAGCAGGATGTTAGACTTCGCGAGTTCGACGTCGTTGTTCTTGCCGGCATGGGCGAGGCGCTTGTAGTGGTTGTGGACGGCCACCGACAGCACGCGCTTGGCGTAAGGCTGGCCGATGACGTAGTCGTCGAGAACCTTGAGGATTTCCTGTGGGGTCGGCACGCCCTCTCGCGACTTCACCATCGAGGTCTTGTTCTCCTCGCGGATGATGTCCATGCACAGTTCGACGCATTCGTCGCAGATGAACACCGTCGGCCCGGCGATCAGCTTGCGCACTTCGTGCTGGCTTTTGCCGCAAAACGAGCAATAAAGCGTGTTCTTGGAATCACCGCTGTTGTTGCCGACCTTGCTCATTTTCCTGTCCTTTCATGGCCGCCCGCCGATGGTCTGGTTGAAAGGGCGCATATTCAATCTATCGCGGGAATCCGCTGCCGCCAGTGCCCCGGCTCCCGCAACGCATTCCGTACGAAACACAAATCGGAAAACGGGGCAATGATTCGAACAACCCCACGCAAAGCTAAGCCGTCGAAAATCAACATAGCCTTAACGTAGGCAATTGCACCCGTCGAGGGAACAGCCAATTGTGGCCGAAATGCCGCAAGCTGCGCCAAAAGCGCGTGATCCCGCCACTCATTGCCACCGCAGTGCCACCGCGGGCCTATAAGGCAATACCTTCGACCGGCTCACGTGACGAAATGACCTTGTCGATGAGGCCGAAATCCCTGGCCTCGTCGGCAGTCATGAAATGGTCACGGTCGAGCGTTTTTTCAATCTCATCGTAGCTCTTGCCGGTGTGCTTGACGTAAACCTCGTTGAGGCGACGCTTCAGCTTGATGATGTCCTGGGCATGGCGCTCGATGTCGGAAGCCTGGCCCTGGAAGCCGCCGGAAGGCTGGTGGACCATGATGCGGGCGTTCGGCGTGGCAAAGCGCATGTCCTTGTGGCCCGCCGTCAAGAGCAGCGAGCCCATCGAGGCGGCCTGACCGATGCAGAGCGTCGACACGGCAGGCTTGATGAACTGCATGGTGTCATAGATCGCCATGCCGGAGGTGACGACGCCGCCGGGCGAGTTGATATAGAGGTTGATTTCCTTCTTCGGATTCTCCGCCTCGAGGAACAGCAGCTGCGCGCAGACCAGCGTCGCCATGCCGTCCTCGACCGGGCCGGTGATGAAAATGATGCGCTCCTTGAGGAGCCGCGAGAAAATGTCGTAGGCCCGCTCGCCGCGATTGGTCTGTTCGACCACCATCGGAACGAGGTTCATGTAGGTTTCGACGGGGTTCTTCATGGACTATCCCTTTTTGAGGATGGGATTCCGGCGCCGGAGATTTGCAATCGGGCAGAATCGGTTCTGGATCGTTATTGTGTAAATAGGATGCCGGCTCACCCTAGCGCAAGGCCGCCTCTCCTAGCCATCCGGTTAAGTCGAATCAAGGTTTCCAAACCAGTTTCGCCTGTCGCCGTGCCGGCAGCCCCTCTCCTGCCGTGGGAAGGGGCGCTCATGCTTGGCCGTTGTTTAGCAGTTTCTTAACCGCATCGCTTAACGAAAAGTGGTGAAACCGCTTTTTCCGGCCACGGCTTACCCTACAATTCAACGTTGAACTCGCTTCACGCAGTTCAAACAGGGGGAGTGCGATGATCAAGAAAGTTGCTTCCTTGGCCCTTGCCGGCATCAGCGTTCTCGGCATGGCGTCCGAAACGGCTGCCGGCGGACGCGCGGTCGAATGCTACGAGCAGGTCAATCGGCCGGCCGTCTACGACACCGTCTACGAGGAGGTGCTCGTCAGCCCAGCCGGCCAGCAGGTGCAGTATGAAGCGCCAATCTACGGGACGCGTGAGCGCGTGGTGCAGATCGCGCCGGCGCGCGTCAGCTACGAGATCGTGCCCGCCATCACCCGCACCATCTACCGGTCCGTGAGGGTCGATGACGGCGGCTATTCCTGGGAATGGCGCATCATCGATGGCCGCAAGGTGCTGTGCAAGGTCAGGCACAAGGCGCGCTATGAACGCGTGGCCGAGATCGTCGTGGTTGAGCCGGAACGCCGGCGGCGCGTTGTCCTCCCCGCCGAATACGAGAGCGTCGCCGAAGAGGTTCTCGTGCGGCCGGAGCAACGGCGCATCATCGACATTCCGGCGTCCTATCAGACAGTGGCTCGCCGCGTGGTGGTCAGGGAGGGCTCGTCGAGCTGGCGGCGCGTGCATATTCCGAGGCATTGCCAGTATTAGCGCTCAGGCCGCCTCGGCCCTGAGCCATTTCTTCAGGCCGTCGACATCGCCATTGCCGACGCAGGCCGCAACCCTTCTGCCGACCGCCGCGCCGAACTTGTAGCCGTGGCCGGAGCAGGCCGATACGACCAGGCATCTGCCTTTCCGGTGGGCCAAAAACTTCTCGTCGGCGGTGAATGTATAGGCGCAGGTGACCACGTCGGTGACCTTATACTCGTCGATGCGGGCAATCGGCGGCGAAAACAGGTTGCGGATCGCCTCGCCCTCGCCCGGCACCGGCTGGCGGTTCCAGTCGGCATCGCTGGTCGGCACCCTGTGCAGGCCGGAGCCGAATTTCATGCCGGCCCCGCCCGAGGGCGGGATGGCGTAGCCGTCGACAGTGCCGCCGATGTTGAGGACGACCGGTGCTGCCTGCCAGACCGCTTTCAGGTCCGCCGGCGGTTCGACATAGGCGAGCGCGGTGCGCCAGGTTTTCAGCTCGCCATCCAGCTCCGGGAACAGTTTTAGCACCCAGGCGCCGGCAGCGACGACGATCCGTTCGGCCTGCATGGTTTCGCCGCCCGCCAGCACGACATGCCCGGCCTCGGCGTCGATCTCGACCACCTTGCTGTTTTCATAGACATTGGCGCCGTTCGCGCGCAGCCACCTGGCGAGGCCGGCAGCGATCTTGCGGCAGTGCAGCGCGCCGCCGTCCGGCGAAAAATACGCATAGCGGAATGAACCAGGTTCTAGGAACGGCCAGCGTTCGACCGCGGCATCCGGCTCGAACAATTCGAACGGGTAGTTCCCGGCTTCCATGCCTTCTCGGTATTCCTCGGCCTCGTCTCCCGGCTGGCGCGAAATGCAGATGAAGCCGCGCGGATCGAGATGGGTTTCACCGAGATCGGCCCACATCTCGTCCCATGCTTCGTAGGCTTCGGTGATCAGCCGGCCGTAGCCCGTTCCGGCCCGGTAGGCGCGGCGGATGATGCGATGATGGTCGCCGGAGGCGGCGAGCGGATTGGGGATCGGTCCCTGCTCGACGATCGAGACGAGGTGCCCGGCCTTGACCAGCGACCACGCCGTGGAAAGCCCGGCAATGCCTGCACCGACCACGATCACATTCATGAAAATCGTCCTTCCGCAACCGCTTCGGCGGCTCACCTCACGGGAGGGCCAACATACGGTCTGGCACCAGACAGGCAAGCCGCGCTAATGATCTGGCATGACCGAATTGAAGCCGCCCTACCTTGCCTTTGATCCAGCCACCCGCCGACTACGGCTCGATCCGCACGAGCCGGCTTTTTTCCAGGACCCTTACGAAGCCTACGCCTTCCTGCACGGTGCATCGAACGCCATCTTCTGGGAAGAATTTGGTTTCTGGTGCTTTGGCGGCTTCGACGACGTCAACCGTCTGCTGCGCGATCGCCGCTTCGGCCGGCAGAACCCGGCCGGCATTCCGGACAGCCGGGGCATCGGTCAGGACCGCACGCACCTCAGCGCGTTCGACGGCATCGAGGCCAATTCGATGCTGGAGCTGGAGCCACCTGTCCACACACGGCTCAGAACGCTGGTCAACCGCGCCTTCGTCTCGCGCCAGGTCGAGCGGCTCAGGCCACGTGTCGAGGCGCTGGCCAACGAACTGATCGACCGTTTCGACCCAGGAGGAATCGACCTGCTGCCGGCATTCGCAGCTCCCTTGCCGATCACCATCATTGCGGAAATGCTCGGCGTGCCGGTCGACATGGGGCCGCAGCTGCTCGACTGGTCGCATCGGATGGTCGCCATGTACATGCATGGCCGCACCCGCGAGACGGAGGACACGGCCAATCGCGCCACGCGTGACTTTTCGAATTTTTTGCGCGGCTACGTCGCCGAGCGGCGAAAGAGGCCGGGCGAGGATCTTCTGTCGCTGCTGATTGCGGCACAGGAGGACGGCCAGAAACTGTCGGAGGACGAGCTGGTATCCTCGGCCATCCTTTTGCTCAATGCCGGCCATGAAGCAACTGTCCACCAGACCGGCGTTGCGGTGCGCTCGATCCTTGCGCAAGGCGGCGACCCGCGCCGCTTCTTCGCCTCACCGGAAGCAACAGCCGCGACGGTCGAAGAGTGCCTGCGCTTCGACGCGCCGCTGCACATGTTCACGCGCTACGCCTATCAGGAGGTCGAGGCCGGGCCGGGGATCATCGTCCAGCCGGGCGAGACGATCGGGCTGCTGCTCGGCATGGCCAATCGCGACCCTACTGCGTTTGCCGAGCCCCTCGCCTTCAGGCCGGACCGTGCCGACCAGAAGAACGTATCGTTCGGCGCCGGCATCCATTTCTGCATCGGCGCGCCGCTCGCCCGGCTCGAACTGCAGGTGTCGCTGAAAACCTTGTTCGAACGCCTGCCGCAGTTGCATCTTGCCGAACAGCCGCGCTTCCGCGACACCTATCATTTCCATGGCCTGGAAACGCTCGCCGTACACTTCTGAGCATTCGGTCCGGCGCGATGCGAGATCAAAGCTTGATCACATACTCCTTGCGCGTCGTTTCAAACACTTCCCAGCTGCCCTTAAAGCCCGGCCTCAGCACGAAACTGTCGCCTGCCCTGACGGTGCGCGCATCGCCGCCGTCTTCGGCGATCACCGAAACCCCTGACAGGATGTGGCAGAACTCCCACTCATCATATTCGATGCGCCATTTGCCTGGCGTCGCTTCCCAGACGCCGGCATAGAGGCCGCCGTCCTGTTCCTCGACATTCCAGGTGCGGAATTTCGGATCGCCCGACATCAGGCGATCCGGCGCTGGTGCGCCAAGTTCCGGTTCGACGGTGTCGACGCCGACGGAAAGAAATTTCGGCGTGGTCATGGCGATCAAACCTTGGCGAGAGCCTGTTCCAGATCGGCGACGATGTCGTTGACGTCCTCGATGCCGACCGAAAGCCTGACCGTGTCCGGCCCTGCCCCGGCGTTGATCTTCTGCTCGTCGGAAAGCTGGCGATGCGTGGTCGATGCCGGGTGGATGACCAGCGACTTGGTGTCGCCGACATTGGCCAGGTGCGAAAACAATTCGAGCGCCTCGACGAACTTGATGCCCGCCGCATAGCCGCCCTTCAGCCCGAATGTGAACACC
Source organism: Mesorhizobium sp. M0633 (assembly GCF_040320645.1). Classification (NCBI taxonomy): domain Bacteria; kingdom Pseudomonadati; phylum Pseudomonadota; class Alphaproteobacteria; order Hyphomicrobiales; family Phyllobacteriaceae; genus Mesorhizobium; species Mesorhizobium sp. M0633. The sequence continues at coordinate 108,825 of NZ_JAMYQC010000010.1, read as the reverse complement.
GCGCCGGCGCCAAGCGGCGAGTACTTCTTCTGCAACGCGTTGTTCTTGTCGCTGGGCAGGCCGGGATAGGACACCCAGGCAACCTTGGGATGGTTGGAAAGCCATCCGGCGACCGCCGCCGCATTGTCGCAGTGGCGCTGCATCCTGAGCGGCAAGGTTTCCAGACCGGTCAGGATAAGGAATGCGTTGAACGGCGAAATCGCCGCGCCGATATCGCGCAGCCCGAGCACTCGGGCGGCAATGGCGAAAGCGAAATTGCCGAAGGTTTCGTGCAGGACGAGGCCGCCATATTCGGGGCGCGGCTCCGACAGCATCGGATATTTGCCCGACTTCGACCAGTCGAAGGTGCCGCCGTCGACGATGGCGCCGCCGATCGAGTTGCCGTGGCCGCCGATGAACTTGGTCAGCGAATGCACGACGATGTCGGCGCCATGCTCGATCGGCCGCAGCAGATAAGGCGAGGCCAGCGTGTTGTCGACGATCAGCGGCAGGCCGTGCTTGCGGGCAATGTCGCCGATCTTCTCGATATCGACGAAGACGCCGCCCGGATTGGCCAGGCTCTCGATGAAGATTGCCTTGGTCCTGTCGTCGATTTGGCTCTCGAAGGTCGAGATGTCATTGGTGTCGGCCCAGCGCACCTGCCAACCGAAATTCTTGAAGGCGTGGCCGAATTGGTTGATCGAGCCGCCGTAAAGCTTTGTCGCTGAAACGAAATTGTCGCCGGGCTGCATCAGATTGTGGAAGACCAGCACCTGCGCGGCATGGCCGGAGGCGACCGCAAGGCCTGCCGTGCCGCCTTCGAGTGCCGCGATGCGCTCTTCCAGCACTGCCTGAGTCGGATTCATGATGCGGGTGTAGATGTTGCCGAACGCCTTCAGCCCGAACAGCGAGGCGGCATGGTCGGCATCGTCGAAGACGAAGGAGGTCGTCTGGTAGATCGGCGTCGCTCGGGCGCCGGTCGCCGGATCCGGCTTGGCGCCGGCATGGACGGCGAGCGTGTTGAAACCGGGCGTGCGGGCCATCGAAAACCTCCCTCAATAGTGAATGGTGAATGGTGAATGGTGAATGGTGAATGGTGAATGGCAAAGTCGGCCAGCCCCACCCTGATTGCAAGCGGCTCATATGCCGCCTTGCCCGCCTTCCAGAAAAATCCTTCTATTCACCATTCACTATTCACTACCTACTTCTGGCGAACGCCGAAGCTCTGGAATCCCGGCCGCATCAGGGGCTTCTTCGACGACAAAACGCCGGAATTGACGCCGGTCCAGCCGATCTCGCCGGACAGCTTGCCATATTCGATCTTGGGGCAACGGTTCATCACCACCTTGATGCCGGCGACTTCGGCGCGCGCGGCCGCCTCGTCATGGCGTATGCCAAGCTGCATCCAGATGACCTTCGGCAGCGGATCGAGCCGCAGCACCTCGTCGACAATGCCGGGCACGACAGCGGAAGCGCGAAACACGTCGACCATGTCGACAGATCCTGGAACGTCGGCGAGTCTGGCATAGGTCATCTGGCCTAGAATCGCCTTGCCGGCCTGGCCGGGATTGATCGGGAACACCGAAAACCCTTTGCCGAGCAGATATTTCAGCACGAAATAGCTCGGCCGCACGTCATTGGCCGACGCGCCGACCATGGCGATGGTCTTCACCGAATTGAGGATGCCGGCGATATAGGCGTTGTCGTAGGCGTCGTGGTTCATGTCTCGTCATACAGCGCTTCGGAGTGAGGTGCCAACAGCCGCGTCAGTGGCTTGCAATGGGCCAGGGAAAGCCGTCAGCCGGGCAGCGAAATCGATCCGTCTTCCGCGATCGGAAAAGCCGGATTGTGCGCCACTTCCCAGATGTGCCCGTCGGCATCGGCGAAATAGCCGTACCAACCGCCCCAGAATGCGCGGCCAGCCGGCTTGACGATACGGCCGCCGGCCCTCTCGGCCATCGCCAGCACTGCATCGACCTCGGCGTCGGAGCGGGTGTTGTAGGCAAGGTAGACCGCCGACGGCGCTTTGCCGAAGGTCACGCCTGAATCCTCTTCGGCGCTTTGCCGCGGGAACAGGCCGAGAATGGCGCCGCCCGTCTGGAAGAAGGCAACGCCCTCGGTGATCCCGGCATGACGGGTCAGCCCCATGCCCTCGTAGAAGCGCACCGCGCGGTCGAGATCGTCGGTAGCTATGGTGATGATGGAGATGCGCGGTTCCATATCCGCCTCCTATTCCTCCGGCCATTCCGGCTTGCGCTTGCCGATGAAGGCGCCAATGCCCTCTTCCGCGTCGCGCGCCAGCATGTTCTCGACCATGACGCGCCCGGTGTAATCATAGGCCTCGGCCAGCCCCATTTCCGCCTGCTCATAGAAGGCTTCCTTGCCGATCTTGACGACCAAGGACGATTTGGACGCAATGGTCTGCGCGTATTTGGTGACAATCTGATTCAGATATTCGCGCGGCACGACGCGGTTGATGAGACCGAATTCCTTGGCGGTTGCCGCATCGATCGTCTCGCCGGTCAAAAGCATTTCCATGGCGTGCTTGCGCGAGACGTTGCGCGACAGCGCCACCATCGGCGTCGAGCAGAACAGTCCGATATTGACGCCAGGCGTGCAGAAGGTCGCCTCGTGCGAGGCGATGGCGAGATCGCAGCTGGCAACCAGCTGCAAGCCGGCCGCCGTCGCCAGGCCGTCGACTTCGGCGATCACCGGCTTAGGATGGCGAACGATCGCCTGCATCAGTGAAGCGCAGGCGGAAAACGTCTTTTCGAAGAAGCCCCTGCCGCGATCGGCATCGGCGCGGTGCGCGCTCAACTCCTTGAGGTCGTGTCCGGCGCAGAACACCTTGCCGACCGCCCCGAGCACGATGACGCGGACGGATTTGTCGGCCTTGGCGCGGTCGAGTTCCGCCATCAGCGCCGCCATCACTGCAAGCGAAAGAGCATTGGCCGGCGGATTGGCAAGCGTCAGGCGCAGCACGCCCTTGTCCAGCCTGGAGACGACCGGCCCTTCGGCAACGGCAGGTTTGATGGCAACGATTTCGGCCATGGGGTCATTCCTCCGCGATTCCGGATCGGTGATCGACTAATCTAGTATGCCGGTCTCGCTTCGTCCAACACCCCGCTTCTGCCATAATGAATGGCTGTTGCCAGAAACAGCACGCTACGCTCATACAGGCAGGCGCAAACGAGGGACCGACATGCCTGCCCAAAGCAACCTCAAGCCGGTGCTGACGGCTGCTGATGTCAACGCGCTGATGGCGACCGTTTTCCCGCAACTCAACGACCAGTTCACCTTCTATGAGGCGTTGGAGGTGTTTCCAGGCGGCTGTGTCGTGCGACTCAATGCCGACGAGCGCCATTTGCGTCCCGGCGGCACCGTGTCGGGTTCGGCGCTGTTCACGCTGGCCGACATAGGCGGCTATGTCTGCGTGCTCTCGCATGCCGGACCGGATGCGCTTTCGGTCACCACCAGTCTCAACATCAATTTCGTCCGCAAGGCCGAGGCCGGGCCGATCGACGGCCATTGCCGCATCCTCAAGCTCGGCAAGAGCCTGATGGTGTTCGATATCGACATCGTCGCCGGCCCGGAGGGACACACAGTAGCGCACGCAACGGGCACCTATTCGATCCCGCCAAAGCGGATTGATGGTGTGGTAAAATAATACCTTTCACCCAAGGCATTGTTTTTGCTGGATTTTGATAGCTTGCCGACATTTCACGCGCCTTGACGCAGTCGCCGTCCTCTCCTATAAGCCCTCACGGAACAGCGGCCCGCAAAGGCCGCCGTTTTGTTATTGGCGGCGGGCAAGCGCCTTTCGCCAATCCAAGCAACAAGAAACGCCTTCTTTTGAAGGTCCGAACCGAAAGCAACAATCCATGGCAACCTTTTCGCAGAAGCCTGCGGATGTGGTGAAGAAGTGGGTGCTGATCGACGCCGAGGGTCTCGTCGTCGGCCGTCTCGCCACTGTCATCGCCAATCATCTTCGCGGCAAACACAAGCCCACCTTCACCCCGCACGTCGACGACGGCGACAACGTCATCGTCATCAATGCCGACAAGGTGGTGTTCACCGGCAAGAAGTTCACCGACAAGGTCTATTACTGGCACACCGGCCACCCCGGCGGCGTCAAGGAGCGCACCGCGCGCCAGCTGCTCGAGGGTCGTTTCCCCGAACGTGTCGTCGAGAAGGCCGTCGAACGCATGATCCCGCGTGGCCCGCTCGGCCGTCGCCAGATGAAGAACCTCCGCGTCTATGCAGGCACGGAACATCCGCATGTCGCCCAGCAGCCCGTCGTCCTGGACGTGGCCAAGCTGAACGCCAAGAACAAGAAGGTTTCGTAAGATGGCTGAGCTTTCCTCGCTCGCAGAACTCGGAGCTGCCACCGGCAATACCAACACCCAGCCGGCCGCACCCGTCCACGTCCAGAAACTCGATAAGTCGGGCCGCGCCTACGCCACCGGCAAGCGCAAGAACGCCATCGCCCGCGTCTGGGTGAAGCCCGGCTCCGGCAAGATCGTCGTCAACGACAAGGTGTTCGCCGAATATTTCGCGCGCCCGGTGCTGCAGATGATCCTCAACCAGCCGATCATCGCCGCCAATCGCGCCGGCCAGTACGACATCGTTGCCACCGTCATCGGCGGCGGCCTTTCCGGCCAGGCGGGTGCCGTGCGCCACGGCATCTCCAAGGCGCTGACCTATTACGAGCCGGCGCTGCGCGCCGTGCTCAAGAAGGGTGGCTTCCTGACCCGCGACAGCCGCGTCGTCGAGCGCAAGAAGTACGGCAAGGCAAAGGCCCGCCGGAGCTTCCAGTTCTCCAAGCGTTAAGCGCTGCGCAATTACACGTTTTCGAAAGGCCGCCTCCGGGCGGCCTTTTCCACAAAAAGAGGCACCAATCACCCCATCGGGCGCGGCTCGCACGCATGGTGGCAGACTTCAGGCCTTGATAAAGTCAATGAACGCCCGCAACGGCGCCGGCACGAGGCGCCGGCCGGGATAGTAAAGGAACGGCCCGGAGAAGCTCTGCCACCAGGGTTCAAGCAGCGGTTCGAGCGCCCCGCTCTCGAAGTGAGGGCGTAGCCAATCCTCGAACAGGCTGATGATGCCGGTGCCGGCGATGGCTGCATCGACTTTGAGGTCAGTCGCCCCGCCCAGGGTCACGACAAGCGGCCCCGTCGGGTCGACCCGCACCACCTCGCCGTCGCGCTCGAATTCCCACGGCGGCATCGCACGGCTGGCAAAGCGGCCGCGCAGACAGGCGTGGCCGAGCAGGTCGCGCGGGTGTTGCGGCCGGCCATGACGATCCAGGTAGGCCGGGCTGGCGGCGGTGGCGAAGCGCTGCACGCGCGGTCCGATCGGCACAGCGATCATGTCCTGCTCCAGCCGCTCCTCATAGCGAATGCCGGCGTCGCACCCCGCCGCCAGCACATCGACGAAGCTCTCCTCCGAGATCACCTCCAACCGGATGCCTGGATAGGCGGCAAGGAACCGCGGGACGATGCTGGGCAGCACCAGCCGCACCGCGCTGACCGGCACATTGAGGCGCAACGTACCTGCCGGCCTGTCGCGAAAGCCGTTCACTACGTCGAGGGCCGACTCCACCTCGGTCAAGGCAGGACCGAGCCGCGCCAGCAGGCCTTCGCCGGCTTCCGTCAGGACAACGCTGCGGGTCGTCCGGTTGAGCAGCCTGACACCGAGCTGCGTCTCCAGGCGCCGCACCGCCTCGCTCAAGCCGGACGCACTGCCGCCGCTGGCGCGTGCCGCACCGCGAAAGCCTTTGGCGCGCGCTACGGCCACGAAGGCGTTCAGATCCGCGAGATCAATCTGCATTGTTCGTCATTCCGCACAGCCCGTGCGAATTGTACCCAATTATCATGAGATCGGACAGCGTCTATCTCTGCACCATCCCTGAAGGAGAAAGACCATGTCCAGCGTCGACCAGTCCGGCACATTCATCCTCGGCGACCGCAAGGTGAGACGGCTCGGCTACGGCGCCATGCAGCTCGCAGGGCCAGGCGTCTTCGGCCCACCAAAGGACCACGACGCGGCATTGGCCGTACTGCGCGAAGCCGTTGCACAAGGCGTCAACCACATCGACACCAGCGACTTCTATGGCCCGCACGTGACCAACCTGTTGATCCGCGAAGCGCTCGCACCCTATCCCGACGACCTCGTTATTGTCACCAAGATCGGTGCCCGGCGCGGCCAGGGCGGATCGTGGCTGCCGGCCTTCTCGGCAGAAGAGCTGACACAGGCGGTGCACGACAATCTGCGCAATCTTGGGCTCGACGCGCTGGAGGTGGTCAACCTGCGGGTCATGTTCGATGCGCATGGCCCCGCCGAAGGGTCGATCGAGGCGCCGCTTGCGACGCTTGCCGAGCTCCAGCGACAGGGCCTCGTGCGCCACATCGGGCTGAGCAACGTCACCGCTGCACAGATCGCCGAAGGCCGCAGGATTTGCAGGATCGTCTGCGTGCAGAACCAGTACAATCTGGCGCATCGGGGCGACGATGCCTCGATCGACGATCTGGCCCGCGACGGCATTGCCTATGTGCCGTTCTTCCCGCTTGGCGGCTTCAACCCGTTGCAGTCGTCGACCTTGTCCAAGGTCGCCGCACGCCTCGGCGCCACGCCCATGCAGGTCGCGCTCGCCTGGCTGCTTCGCCGCGCGCCCAACATTCTTCTGATTCCCGGCACGTCTTCCGTCGCGCATCTCAGGGAGAACCTCGCCGCTGCCGACCTCGAACTGTCGGACGATGTCATCAAGGAGCTGGATGGTGTGGCAATGGCGGCCTGCGAGTAGATTACCGAAGGCAGTGATGAGCCAATCTCCCCCAAAATGGGTTCCCTTGCGGGGGAGATTGCCGGTAGGACAGCGAAGGCGCGCGACCTAGCAGGCGGGACAGCCGAGACGCTGAAGGATCGTCGCATTTTTCTGCCACTACGCCACATTTTGTTCTTGCTTTGTGCCGGCAACTATGCTACTAATCTGGGTATGGTGCTAATTGGCTCCAACGACCCGCCCACGGAGGCGGGTTTTCTGTTTCTGGGTTCCTTCGAAAGTTTGGCGCTGCCGGCCTGGGGTCGGCGGGACAGCGCTCTTCTGCCCTGCCGGGCATCGTCACCACAAGAGGGAGATCCAATTCTCGCCGCGCCGGTCTAGTTGATGCTGGCCGTGTTGGCCGGCTCGGCCGGGCGCTTCTCACCGGCATAGGGCACGCGAAAACCGTTCGCCGCCAGCCAACCGATGGCGGCCTTCGGTTCGTCGGTCTGGATGATGGTGGCGCCGCGCTCGACCCAGAAGCCGTAGGTCTCGCGCGGCAGGCTGGCCGCGACCGCCAGCTCGTCGCCGCGGCCGCCGGCGAGGAAGCCGCCCGGCTTGTTGACGATGGCATAGGTGTCGGCCCAGATGTGCCAGTCGCCCCTCACCGCCAGCGCGCGCATGCGCGGGCTGAACAGCGGGCCGCCGGTCTCGGTCAGTGTCTCTGATCCCGTGCGCCAGTTGATCATCTCGACCGCGCGCATCGGGAAGGCCCGGCTCACTTTCTCGGCAAACATGGCGTCGCGAACCGCGTCATCGGCGATAATGGGCATGAACTGGAAGCCGCTGCCGATCGCGTCCATGGCGGCCTTGACACTGGCAATCCGCTCCGCATTCCACAGGTTCTCCTTGACGATCACCTGTTCGACCATGCCGAGGTCGCGCGCAACCGCGACCATGCCGACGAGGCTTTCGGTATCGAGCTTGTTGTCGAGATTGATGAGGATCCTGTCCCTGGTCGTCATCAACATCTCGCGCAACGTCGAGACCGTCTCGCCCGTAACGGCGCCGGTGCCTTCGATCACCAACCGGCAAGTCTTGAGTTCGGCCAATGTGTGCTTGTCGACCTCACCTTTGCAATTCGTCGTGCGGTCGAGCCAACTGTCATGCATGACGACGAACTGTCCGTCCTTCGAGCGCCTGATATCGACCTCGACGATTTCGGCGCCCGTTGCGATCGACGCCTCGACGGCGGCGATCGAATTTTCGGGATAGAGCGTCTTGCCGGATTGCATGCCGCCGGCGCGGTGCGCGGCCACTAGCACATGGTCGCGCCATTGGTTGGCGTGCTCGAAGCGGTCGAGAATCTGCCTGGCGCGCGTTTCGCCTGCCGATGCCTGGCCAAGGGAGAGCGCCAGCGCCGCGGAAAGCAGAAGGCTCAGCCAAATCGTTCGCATGAGACAAGTCGTTCGCACGAGAATCGCTCCGTACCGGGATCGCACCCCGGTTAAGCGATGCCCGTGACAGGCAGGTGAACGAAGCCGGCTTGCAAAATGCCGGAAAATCAGGTCAGCGCCGGCCGAGGCAGTCGTCGGCGGCTACTTTCGGTTGCTTGCCAGGCAATCTCCTGGCGAGCCATGCCGGGTTCGCCTGGCGAGCAAGGATTTGTGACCGGATCGAATGGCCATGATCCTCCGCAGGGGTCGCAATTCTGAGAATTATGTCCAATAAGGTTGCGCGTCGACGCACAGGAGATCGCTTCATGCCGCCAAGGACCATCGATCATGCCTTCACCACCCGCTCCAGGACGGGTGCGTCGTTCGAGCCGACCTATGCCGGCGCCCTGTCGTTCATGCGGCGCAAATATTCGAAGGACGTGAAGGACGCCGATGCGGTGGTGTGGGGCATTCCCTTCGACGCTGCGGTCACCAATCGGCCGGGCGCCCGTTTCGGACCGCAGGCGATCCGCCGCGCCTCGGCCATCCTCGACAACGATCCGCAATATCCGTTTTCGCGCGATCTGTTCGAACAGCTTGCCGTGGTCGATTATGGCGACTGCCTGCTCGACAGCGGCAATCACCAGAAGACGCCTGCCACGATCGAACGCGAAGCGGCGAAGATCCTGAAATCCGGCGCCTTTCTGCTGTCACTCGGTGGCGATCACTTCGTCACCTGGCCGCTGCTGAAGGCGCATGCCGCCATCCATGGCCCGCTGGCTCTGGTGCAGTTCGACGCACACCAGGACACCTGGCCCGACGACGGCAAGCGCATCGATCACGGCTCCTTCGTCGGCCGTGCAGTCAAGGAGGGCATCATCGACCCCGACCGGTCGATCCAGATCGGCATCCGCACCCATGCGCCCGACACGTTCGGTATCAAGATCCTGTATGGCCATGAAGTGGAGGAAATGCGTGCGTCCGACATCGCCTATGCCATCGTCGACCGTACGGGCGGCAAGAAGACCTACGTCACTTTCGACATCGATTGCCTGGACCCGGCTTTTGCGCCCGGCACCGGAACGCCGGTCGCGGGAGGCCCGTCTTCGGCAAAGATCCTGTCGGTGCTGCGCCAGATCAACCAGCTCGATATCGTCGGCGCCGACGTCGTCGAGGTTGCGCCAGCCTATGATCACGCCGATATAACGGCGATTGCCGGGTCGATGGTGGCCATGCACTATCTCGGGCTGTTGGCGGAACGAAAGGCCCGACTCGAAGAAATGAACCAGGGCAATCACGGCGTTGCCGGATTGAATCAGGCAAGCGGCATATAGCTTTGAGATAACAGGAATTTTGGCAAGCAATGAAACCGAAAATCTTCATCGACGGCGAGCACGGCACCACCGGTCTGCAGATAAGGGCGCTGCTTGCCGAGCGTGGCGACCTGGAAATCATCTCCATCCCGACCGAGCGCCGCAAGGAAACGGCAGCGCGCGCCGAGTTCCTCAATGCTGCGGATGTCGCGATCCTCTGTCTGCCGGATGCAGCCGCCAAGGAAAGCGTTTCGCTGATCGCCAATGACACCACCAAAGTGATCGACGCCTCGACGGCACATCGCGTCGCCGATGGGTGGGAATATGGTTTCGCCGAAATGGACAAGGACCAGGCGAAAAAGATCGCTTCGGCGAAGCGCGTCGCCAATCCGGGCTGCTGGCCACAAGGACCGATCGCGACGCTGCGGCCGCTGGTTGCGGCGGGGCTGCTGCCGGCCGATTTTCCGGTCACCGTCAACGGCATTTCCGGCTATTCCGGCGGCGGCCGGCCAATGATCGAGGATTATGTCGCCAAGGGCGAGGATGCACCGGAATTCCTGCCCTACGGACTGACGCTGCAGCACAAGCACGTGCCGGAGCTCAGGACGTATGCTAGGCTTTCGCACGATCCGATTATGCAGCCGGCAGTCGGCAATTTCGCGCAAGGCATGATCACGGTGGTGCCGCTGCAACTCGGCGGCCTCGACCATGTGCCGACCGGCGCCGAGCTTCACGCGGCGATCGCCGATCATTTCGCTTCCCTCGATGGCGGCGCGGTCGAGGTGGCGCCGTATCTGCATCAGGAACGCATGCCTGACATCGATCCGGAGATCTATAATGGCACCAACCGGATGAAGCTCTATGTCTTCGCCAATGACGATCGAGCGCAGGCGCTGCTGCTTGCGGTCTATGACAATCTCGGCAAGGGCGCCTCGGGCGCCGCCGTGCAGAACATGGATCTGATGCTCGGCCTCTGAATGGATGTGCCGGCATTTCCAAAGCGCTGGAAGGTCGGCGCGCCCGAACTCATCGCCGAAACGTTCAGCAGCCGCATCTGGAAGGTCGCGCGCGAAGACGGCTCACCGGCAATCGTCAAGGATCTAAAGCCTTTCGACGATGTCGAGGACGAGTTGCGCGGCGAGCATTTCCTCGCCTGGCGACGCGGCGAAGGCGCGGTGCGGCTGCTGGGCCGCGATGGCCACCGCATGCTGCTCGAGTATGCCGGCGAAACCTCGCTGTCACAGATGATTGCGGATCAGGGCGACAATGTCGCCACCGCGATCGCGGCGGAGGTAATGGCCAAGCTGTTCTCGCCGTCGAAGCACCCTGCCCCGCCGGACCTTCAGCCGTTGCGGACCCGGTTTTCCAGCCTGTTCAAAAAGGCGAAGGCCGATCGCGCCGCCGGCGAAAAGAGCCTGTATGTCGAAGCTGCCGAAATCGCGGAACGGCTGTTGTCCAATCCGCACGACGTACGGCCGCTGCATGGCGACCTGCATCACGACAACATCATGCACGGTCCGCGCGGCTGGCTGGCGATCGATCCGAAGGGCGTTCTCGGCGACCCCGGCTTCGATGCCGCCAATGTGTTCTACAACCCACTCGACCGAGACGATCTTTGCCTCGATCCGCGGCGGATCGCGCATATGGCGCATGTCTTTGCCGCAACGCTCGGCCAGTCGCCGCCCGCGATACTGGACCACGCCATCGCCTATGGCTGCCTGTCGGCTGCATGGCACCATGAAGATCGGAATGCGGTCGACGAAAACCGCGAACTGGCGATTGCCGCGGCAATCCGGCGGGTGCGGCTCAGCCTCTGAGAGCGATCTCGTGGGGCAGCGGGTAAGCGCCCTTGGTACCGCGCCAATGCGCGGCGGCGAAGCCGAGCAGAAACAGCGCGAATGCTTGATGCGTCAGGGCCATGTGCAGTGGCACATGCATCAATAGCGTGCCGATGCCGATCGATGCCTGCACCACGACAATCAGGAACAGCAGCGTCGCGCGTCGGGCATGCGTCGTGCCCGGCAGGCGCCGGCGTGTCGCAATCATGTGCCAGAGCGCGGCCGCGAAGATCGTGTAGGCGCCGACCCGGTGGACGAATTGCACCGTCTTCGGGTTTTCGAAGAAATTGCGCCATGCCGGCTCCAGCAGCAGCAGGTCGCCGGGAACCAGCTTGCCGTCCATCAGCGGCCAGGTGTTGTAGCTCAAGCCGGCGTCTAGCCCTGCGACCAGCCCGCCGAGATAGATCTGGACCAGCGCCAGCAGCACCAGCAAGCCGGCCAGGCGTTGCGTTGAGCGGTCGGCGGCCGGTTCGGAGTGTGGGGCCAATCCGCGCGCGACCACCATGGTCGCCGTGAATATCAGCGCCGCCAGCGTCAGATGCGTCGCCAGCCGGTATTGGCTGACCGAAACCCGGTCGACCAACCCGGACGCCACCATCCACCAGCCTATCGCGCCCTGCAGGGCGCCGAGAAGGAGGATGCCCGACAATTTCGTTCCGAGCCCGCGCTCGATGCGGCGCGTCGCCCAGAAGAACAGCAGCGGCAGGGCGAAGACCACGCCGACACTACGCGCCAGGATGCGGTGCACCCATTCCCACCAGAAGATCGACTTGAACGCCTCGATGCTCATGCCGTTGTTGAGTTCGGCATATTGCGGGATCTGCTGGTAGCGCAGGAACTCCTCCTGCCACTCGGCATCATTGAGCGGCGGGATGACGCCGTGTATCGGCTGCCATTCGGTGATCGACAGGCCGGAATTGGTGAGCCTTGTAGCGCCGCCGACCAGTACCAGCGCAAACAGCACCAGGAGCACGACATAGAGCCAACCGCGCACCAGCGCGCGGTTGCGAAGGTCGCGATCGCGGGCGGCGAAAGGCGCGGCATCGGATATGGCAGCAGCCATGGATTTGTCCCGGCAGTTGAAGTCGCGGATTGGTGAACCATCGCAACCCGGCTTGCAAGACCGGACAGCGCGGCACGCCGTCGCGCCGTTTCTGGCGGGTTGCGCGTATTGGCTGTTCGGCCTAAGCGATAGCTTCAACGAGATCGCGCCATGCCCATTCGCCTGAAAAAGCTGATCGGAAGCTTCCTGCTGGTAGTGCTGGTCATAGTCTATGCGCTGGTCGCCTCGATCGTGGCGGTCGCCCAATTGTCGCAGTCCGGGCCGCTGGCGCACTTCATCTTCTTCCTGCTCAGCGGGCTTTTGTGGGTGCTGCCGGCGATGGGCATCATCAAATGGCTGATCCTGGAGCCGCGGCCGAAGGGGCGAGGCAACAGTTAGATCGTCACCACCGTCTTGCCGGCATTGGCCAGCGGCGTCGTCACGCCCGACAACATTGTTCGGATGTGGGCGACGCTCTGATAGCGGCCATTGACCGAAATGCGCGGCAGGGCGTGCAGGAAGCCGGCATGCTCGGCGCGGAGTATGCCGTGGCGGGTCGTCACCGCCGAGGCATAGCCGGCATCGCGGACTAGGCCTACTTCGCGGCGGCCGACGGCACTGGCATAACCGTAGGGATAGGCGAAATGGCGCGGCTCCTCGCCGAGTTTGGCCTGCAATATGCGCTTGACGTCGCCGATCTCATGTCGCGCATCGCTCTCGGAAAGCCGCTTCAGATTGCAGTGATTGACGCTATGTGCGCCGATCGTCACCAGCGGGTGCTCGGCCATGGTGCGGATCTCGTCCCAGTTCATCAGCGTGCTCGGGCGCGGAGCACCCAACTCGATGCCGTTCGAGCGCGCCAGATCCCGCAACACCGCACGCTGGTCCTGCTCGCGCACCTTCAGCGTCAGATGAGCGTGCAGGCGCGCATTGGCCTGGACCTTTTTTCCCGGACTCGAGCAGTCGATTGTCACCGGGCCATCCGGCGTCGTCAGCGTCAGGCGATCGCGCGCATTGACGATGTCCTCGACCACGTCCCACCACAAATCGGCAGCGCCGTCGATCAGTCCCGGCGCGACGTAGATGGTGATCGGCGCGCCGTGTTTCTCCAGCACCGGCAGCGCCTCGGTCATGTTGTCTCGATAGGCGTCGTCGGCGGTGATCGTCGCAAACTGGCCGTCCTTGTCGCCAGCCTTGATGCGCTCGATCGCCTCGTCAAGCGTGACGAAACTGTAGCCGTTCGCCTTCATGTCGGCGATCACGGTGTCGAGAAACCCAGGCGCGATGTTCAAGTGGCGGTTGACGCCGTTCGGCTTTTCCGGTGTCGCGGTTACCCGATGCAGCATCAGGATAGCGCCGAGACCGCCGATAAACGGCTTGGCCAGCGGAGCGAGACCGGAATAGCGGGCGAGATTGAGCGCCAGTTTGCGGATTGCCTCGCCCCCGTCGATCATTCATTCACCTTTTGCGCCTAAGCTCATCAAGCATGGAATGCGCCTGCGCGGACCCCCAATCGCGACGAATACGCCCTAAGGATTGAGGTATGGTTGACGCCACCGCGTCATTTGACGGCAATCAGCTGGCAAGCAGCGAGGCGTCGCCGTGTGCCTTGCCGGCCGGCAAAGCCGGCCTGTCAACCTCGGTCGCCGATAGTGCGGCGTTGGCGGCGTACGCAGAATTCTGCCATTCGGCGCTTTTTGCCCCTGCGCAAAGCGCAGGCTGGATCCTGAACTGGGCCGCACATACCGGCGCCGACGTTGTCGTTGCGACGCTGCGCGCCGAGGACAGGCCGGTTTTCTCACTGGCGCTGGAGGTCACTCGCAGTGGAGCGTTCCGCGTCGCCCGGTTCATGGGCGGCCGCCATGCAAACGGCAATTTTGCCGCCGCCGACCCGCAATGGCTGTCGAATGCCGATAGCGCGGCGATCCGCTCGATGCTGGCTGCGATTGCCAAGACGCGGCGCGACATCGATCTTGTTGCGCTGGAGCGGCTGCTGCCCGATCTCGACGGCGTTGCCAACCCGCTCTCCGCCTTGCCGCATTTTTCGAGCCCCAATCTGTCGCTGGCCGCCGGTCTTGTGGGAGGATTTGACGCACTGCTCACCCGCGTGAGCGGCAAGCGCAGGCGCAAGAAGCATCGCTCGCAGGCGCGCAAGTTCGAGGCCGTTGGCAGCTATCGTCGCATCGAGGCGAGGACTGCGGACGAGGTGCACATGCTGCTCGATGCCTTTTTCGAGATGAAGGAATTCCGCTTCCGCAAGATGGGCATCGCCAATGTTTTCGGTGAGGCGGAGGTGCGCGCTTTTTTCCGCTCGCTGTTTGCCGACGCGCTTCAAGAGGAATATCCGTCCTTCGTCCTGCATGGGCTGGAAGTCGCCGGGAAACTTCGTGCAGTCACCGGATCGAGCCGCACGGGCAAGCGGCTGATCTGCGAATTCGGGGCGATCGCCGAGGACGAGCTCGCACACACCAGCCCGGGCGACTTCCTGTTCTTCGAGAACATCCTGGAAGCCTGCGAGGCGGGTTTCGAAATCTATGATTTCTCGGTCGGCGACGAACCCTACAAGCGATTGTGGTGCGATGTCGAAACGCAGCATTTCGAGGTGCTGGTTCCGCTGACGCTGAAAGGTCGTGCGCTGGCGCTTGCGCTCAGGCACGGCGCAAGCCTGAAGGCATTCATCAAGCACAGCCCAATGGTCTGGAAGCTGACCAAGCTGCTGCGCCGCAAAGCCGTGGGGCGGACAGCACCGGCCGCAGGCGAAGACGACAGCTGATTTCGATTTGAGAGAAAACTGCCTCAGGCGGCCGAGCGCCGTCCCGGCATTGGGCCCGGCGCCACATGGCCGATGGGCGTGACCAGCGTCAGGTCGGGATAGCCACTCTCGATGAGCGCGACCGCGGCCTGCGTCACCTCGTCGTCCGGCTCAAGCATGGAGAGCAAGACCTCGGTCCCCTCGCCCACCAGGCGGCTGATGCCTTGCGCGTCGGCCGGTCCGCATTCGACCACGACCAAATCATAGGCGGTGGTCAGCGACTGCATGATGATCGGCAGCCGGTCGGCGGCGCGCATGGCGCGGACCGGATCGGCTGTGCCGACGGGAATAACGTGGCAGTCCGAATAGAGATCGGGGTGGATCACATCGCTGAACTGCGCTTGCGAGGCGAGCAGATCGGTGATGCCCGGAAACAGCCCGCTGTCCAGCATCGGCCGCGAGGCGGCACCCGAAGCGGTGAGATCAAGCAGCAGCACGCGTAGCCCGGCGTCGGAGACTGCGCGCGCCACCAACACCGCCGAGGCGGCCGCCTCGTCGCCTTCTGGCGACACGAATATGGCGCGGGCGGCACCGGTGGCGATCAGTTTTTCCGCGGCCTTGTCGATGTCGACCTCGCCGAGGATAGAACGTGCCGGTTCAATGTCTCCAGCGGCCATTTCAGAGTACTCCGGTTCGATTTTCTCGGCAGCCGCTTCCGCCACCGCGACGGGTTCCGGCTCCACTTTGCTTTCAATGATATTGTCGTCGTCGGCCTCATCGATCTCGACGACTGCCGGTTCGGACCGGCCAACCGACGGGTCGGGCTCGGCCATCACGCGTTCGGCCTGGACAGCCGGCATCGCAACCTGCTCGATGCGCTCGAAATGGGCACCGGCGGCCGGACGCATGGCGCGGCCGGAAAACAGTTCCTGCAGCAGCGTGACGATCGCCATGATGAGCAACGAGCCGACAAAGGCCGCACTGACAATCGGACCAATCTTGGGGAAATAAGGTTCGGCCGGCACCTGGGCCTCCGAAAATACGCGAGCGTCGACGGGCAGATAGTTGCGATCCTTGCGTGCGGCCGCCTGGAGATAGCTGGATGAATAGAGATCGAGCTGCTGACGCTTGGTCGCGGCATCACGCTGCAGCGCATCGAGTTCCACCTGCTCTTCGCCGGCGCGGGCGGACGCCGCCTTCAGCGTGTTGACGTCTGCCACGAGTTGAGCCTCTCGCGCCTTCGCCGTCTCGGCCTGCGCCATCAGACCTTTCATGATCTTTTCCGCTTCGTTGCGGATCTGGCGGTCGAGATCCGCGAGCTGCGACTTCAGCGCGCGGATGCGCGGATGGTTGTCGAGCAAGGTGGTGGAAAGGTCGGCGATGTTGTTCTTGAGTTCGACTTGCCGCTCGCGCAGGCGCTGGATCAGTTCGGAAGACAACACCTCCGGAACGGCATCCAGCGAGCCGCCATTGCGCAACGCCCTGCGCACGCTGTCAGCGGTCGCTTCCGCCGAAGCGCGATTGGCGCGCACGCGTGACAGTTCGCTCGACAATTCGGACAGCTGCTGGGTGGCAAGCACCGAATTGTTGCCGCCCATCAAAAGATCGGACTGCGCACGGAATGCGGCAACCTTGGCTTCCGCCTCCTTCACCCGGTTCTGCAGATCCGCGATTTCCGGCGCCAGAAAGTCGGTGGCGGCGGAATTCGATTCGAGCTTGGCATTGCCCTTGGAGGCGATATAGGCGTTTGCAATGGCGTTCGGGATCGCGGCGGCAAGCTTTGGATCCTCTGACGAGAACTCGATTGCGATCGCGCGGGTTTTTTCAACGCCATAGACGTTGAGCTTCTCATGCATTGCGTCCAGCACGCGCTCTTCCAGCGGAATCTCGAACGGATCGCTTTTCAAGCCAACAAGGACAAGGGCGCGGCTCAGCGCCGACATCTTCAGCGCCTCGTCGAATTCGGGCAATTTCGCCAGGTTGAGCTTCGCCGCCACCTGCTTGAGGATGTCGGGGGACGAGATGATCTGGACCTCGGTGGCCACAGCCTCTTCGTCGGGAATCGACCGCTCGTTGCCGTTGGCCCCGGCTGGCCGCGTGAACTCCGATTCTCGAGGCCCGATCTCCAGCTTGGCTGCCGCCTTGTATTCGGGCGTTGCAAGCCAGGCGAGCGCAAAGGCCAGGCCGGTTACAACCAGTGCGACGACAAGGATGCGCAACCAGTTTCGCGCCAGGCTGGCGAAAAGCTGCCTGAGATCGACGTCGACATCTGCGGCCGCGGATTGAACGGACATGCATCCCTGCTCCGGTACTGAGTCAGCATGCACCGTAAACAACTATGGTAACTCAGCCGTTAATATCGCGGTAAGAACCTGTTAGGCTCTACTAACAAGCCGCAAACAAGAGGCTGAAAACCATCTGCATTTGTCGATCCGGCCCGCATCGGCCGCGCGCCTTTACCGGCCATTAACCCTAACAGGATGATAACCGAGCTCGATCGTTAAGGTTTGCCGCAGAGTCGCCGGCTATTCAAAGGTACGTGTCCGCTCATGAAAAGCACTGCTCCCCTTTTCCGCGCGCTGCTTGCCGTATCGATGCTTTCGGGCTGCTCCAGCTACCGGCCGACGCCGGCCGCATTCCATGAAGTTCTCGACCAGCCCTATCGCCTCGGCGCCGGCGACCGCGTCCGCGTAACCGTGTTCGAGCAGGAAGGACTGACCAATACCTACAGCGTCGACCAGTCCGGCTATCTCTCGCTGCCGCTCGTCGGCAACGTGCCGGCGCGCGGCCACACCGCCCAACAGCTTGAAAGCGAGATCGCCGAGAAACTGCGCCAGGGTTATTTGCGGGATCCCGATGTTTCGGTCGAAATCGATCGCTACCGGCCGATCTTCGTCATGGGTGAAGTGGGTGCGGCGGGGCAGTATTCCTACGTTCCAGGCCTGACCGTGCAGAAAGCCGTCGCCATCGCCGGCGGGTTCACGCCACGCGCCAACCAGGAAAGCGTCGACATTACCCGCGACATCAACGGCAAGGTGATAACCGGACGCGTGGTGACCTCCGACCCGCTATTGCCCGGCGATACAGTCTATGTTCGCGAACGCCTGTTTTGATGTGCTGACAAAGTGGCGGACACACTCAGGATCGTCCACTGCTTTCGCTCACCGGTCGGAGGCATCTTCCGGCATGTGCGCGACCTGACCGAGGCTCAGGTCGCCGCCGGCCATGCCGTCGGCATCGTCTGCGATTCGACGACGGGCGGCGATTTCGAGGAACGGCTGTTCGAACAGATGAAAGGCAGCCTGGCGCTCGGCATTCACCGCACCCCGATGCAGCGGCATGTCGGGCCAGGCGATCTCGCCTCGGCCCGGTGCACCTATAGGATCATAAAAGAATTGCGGCCGGACGTGCTGCACGGGCATGGCGCCAAAGGTGGCGCCTATGCCCGTCTGTTCGGCTCATTGTTGCGGGTATCCAGGTCTCGCGTAGCCCGCCTTTATTCGCCGCATGGCGGCTCGCTTCACTATGACGAGACCACCGCCATGGGGAAGCTGTTCTTCGCGCTCGAGCGCTTCATGGCTCGCTTCACCGATTGCCTGCTGTTTGTTTCCGATTATGAGCGGCGGACTTATCGCAGGAAGGTCGGCGAACCGCCCATTCCGAACGCTCTCGTCCACAACGGCCTGCGGGCCGCCGAGTTCGAGCCGGTGCGGACCGAGCACAATGCGGTTGACCTCCTCTATATCGGCATGATGCGAGACCTCAAAGGCCCGGACATCTTCATCGATGCGCTGGGGCTAGCCGCGACACGGCTCGGCCGCCCATTGAAAGCGCTGATGGTCGGCGACGGCGACGACCTGCCGCGCTATCGCGCCCAGGTAAATCAGCTCGGCCTCGACGTCGGTTTCCTGGCGCCGATGCCGGCCAGGCTCGCCTTCACGCTGGCCGAACTGGTCGTCGTTCCCTCGCGCGCGGAAGCCATGCCCTATATAGTTCTGGAAGCGCTCGCCGCCGGCAAGCCGATCATCGCGACGGCGGTCGGCGGCATACCGGAAATCTTCGACACCGGCTCGCCTGCCCTGATCCGGCCCGACCCGCGCGAACTTGGCGACAAGATAAGCGCCGCATTGGCCGATCTCGACACCTACAAAGGCCTGATGCCCGGCCTCGCCGACCTCAAGGCACGCTTCGGCGCCGATGTAATGGCCGCCGAAATCGAAAAGGCTTATTTCGCCGCGCTCAAAAAATAGAGCAACGGGTTTTCCACCGGGCTGCTCCTGGTGAAAGCGTCTCCAAAGCCATGTGTTGTTTCAAGGGTTTCTTAGCTCTCTTTTGCTATTCACCTGAGGGAAACCTGCGGACGCCCCATGAACGAAATCGACCCCGCGCGCCGTTTTTCGCTAGACGCGGTGCGCAAATTCGACGTCCCTGCCGAGAACAATACGGCCGGCGGCATGAACGATGTTGCCCGCCAGGTCGCCTCGCAATACCGGCGCGATACGATGTCGCCGATCATGGTGAGCGGCGTCCTGCGCATGGTGGAATTCGCGCTGCTGCTGGTGTCAGGTCTTGCCGTCTATTTCTATTATGTCGGCTTTTTCAACTATCTTGCCTGGCAATACTCGCTGACGATCGCCGCCACCTCGTTCCTCGCGGTCGTTCTGTTCGACGTCACCGACTGCTACCAGATTGTCGCGCTGATGCGGCCGATCGCCAATTTCGGCCGCCTCCTGCTGGTCTGGGCTGGAACCTTCGCCTTGATGGCGCTCACCGCCTTCACCATGAAAATGTCGGAAGACTATTCGCGCCTGCTCTTCGGCACGTGGTTCGTTATTGGCTTCGTGCTGATCCTGGGTCTCCGGCTGGTGATGTCGAAGCTGATCCGGCGCTGGGCGCGCGACGGGCGGATGGAGCGCCGCGCCGTCATCGTCGGTGGCGGCAAGGCGGCGGAGGTACTGATCCGCTCGGTCGAAAGGCAGCCCTACAACGACATCCGCATCTGCGGCATCTTCGACGACCGCGGCGACAAGCGGTCGCCGCCGGTTGTCGCCGGTTATCCCAAGCTCGGTACAATTTCCGAACTCATCGAATTTGCCCGCATTGCGCGCATCGACATGCTGATCGTATCGCTGCCGCTGACCGCCGAATCGCGCGTGCTGCAGTTATTGAAGAAGCTGTGGGTGCTGCCGGTCGACATCCGGCTATCGGCGCATTCGAACGCGCTGCAGTTCAGGCCGCGCGCCTATTCCTACATCGGCTCGGTGCCGATGCTCGATATCTTCGACAAGCCGATCAACGACTGGGATTCGGTCGCCAAGCGCGCCTTCGACATTGTCTTTTCGATCATCGGCATCATCGTGTTCTCGCCGGTGATGCTGGCGACCGCAATCGCGATCAAACTCGACAGCAAGGGGCCGGTGCTGTTCCATCAGAAGCGGCACGGCTTCAACAACGAGATTATCGACGTCTACAAGTTCCGTTCGATGTATACCGACAAGGCGGACCCGACGGCGAAGCAGACCGTGACCAAGAACGATCCGCGCGTCACCCGCGTCGGCCGCTTCATCCGCAAGACCTCGATCGACGAACTGCCGCAGTTCTTCAATTCGCTGTTCGGTTCGCTGTCGCTGGTCGGGCCGCGCCCGCACGCCATTGCCGCGCAGTCGCACAACCTCCTCTACAATGAAGTGGTCGACGGCTATTTCGCCCGCCACAAGGTCAAACCCGGTGTGACCGGCTGGGCGCAGATCAATGGCTGGCGCGGCGAGATGGACACCAACGAGAAGATTCGCATGCGGACGGAATACGACCTCTATTACATCGAGAACTGGTCGCTCTTGTTCGACCTCAGAATCCTGTTCCTGACGCCGATCCGCCTGCTCAATACGGAAAACGCGTATTGATCGCGACGGCCTACGAATTGCCGGCGGCGGCGGTCAACGCCAAGCTGATCGCACTGATTGTGTCGGGGGCGGTTTTCCTCGGCGTCTTCCTGTCCGGTTTCGTCATCGCCGAGCCGGCGCCATACGACCTCTATATGATCGGACTGATCGTGGTGTGGCCCTTGTTCGGCCTGCGCATCCAGCGCGCGGCGGTGCCGCTGCTGGTGCTGCTGGTGATCATGAATATCGGCGGCATGATCTCGATGACGCAGATGTCGGACCTTGCCAGCACGCCGCTCTATCTCGCAGTCTCGCTGTTCCTTGCCTTGACCGCAGTGTTCTTCGCCTCGATGACGGCCGTCCAGCCCAGTCTCTACCGGGTGATCTTCGTCGCCTATGTGGTGTCGGCAGTGCTGACTTCGCTGGTCGGCATAGCCGGCTATTTCCATGCCTTTCCAGGAGCGGAGATCTTCACCAAATACGACCGTGCCGCCGGCGCCTTCCAGGACCCGAACGTGTTCGGTCCGTTCCTGGTGCTGCCCGGCATCTACCTGCTCTACCTGCTGCTTACCGGCTCGGTCGCACGCATGCCGCTATTGGCGGTGCCGTTGCTGATAATCACCGCCGGCATCTTCTTTTCCTTTTCGCGCGGCGCCTGGGGCATGTTCGCCGTTTCGGCGATCCTGCTGACCGGTGCCTTGTTCCTGCAGAGCGCCAGCGGCAAGTTCAAGCTGCGCGTCGTCGTCATGACCATCGCCGCCGTCGGACTGCTGGTCATCGCAATGATCGTCATCCTGCAACTGCCAGGCGTCGCCGAGATGTTCTCGAACCGCGCACAGCTCGAACAAAGCTACGACACCGCCCGGCTCGGCCGCTTCGCCCGCTATACGATCGGCTTTCAGATGGCACTGGAGCATCCGTTCGGCATCGGCCCGCTCGTCTTCGGCAAGATGTTCGGCGAGGACACGCACGACATCTGGCTGAAGATGCTGATGGATTACGGCTGGCTCGGCTTCGTGTCGTTCCTGACGCTGACGTGCTGGACGATCGCCGCCGGCTTCCGCATTCTGCTGCGCGACCGGCCGTGGCAGCCTTATCTTCTATGCGCCTACGTCGCCTTCATCGGCAATATCGGGCTCGGCACCTTCATCGACATCGACCACTGGCGCCATGTCTACCTGCTGCTTGGCTTGATCTGGGGTGCCATCGCGCTCGAATACCGCCACCAGTGGCAGCTGCGGGCGGCGCAGCGACCGGCAATCCCCGTCGCGGTTGCTTCAGGCAGGACAGCAACCGAATTCGGTTGACCGGACCCGGTCTATCACGATACATCGCGACCGGTCCGGAGTGTAGCGCAGCCCGGTAGCGCACTTGACTGGGGGTCAAGGGGTCGTCGGTTCGAATCCGGCCACTCCGACCATTAAAATCCAAAGCCTTAGCCAGTTTTCCCCCAAACTGGCTGTACAGACAATAGCCGCACTGCAGCCAGCGCAACATACGCAGGCGCGTGATCTCATCGAGGGAACCGATCACGCATCACTCGTGCGCGAGGCACGGAGGCTGGCGTCTAGCCAGAAGCCCACCGAGTAACCGCGCGGTAATGGCTAGGTAAGCTTTGCTGCGTACGCCAACCTTTATCGTGAGCCCGTATTCCAGCTTCAATAAGAAAAGGTCCCGCCGCACATGCCAGAACGGCGGGACTCGATCAGGCGCCTTGCATCAGGCAGGGGTGACTCGGGGGTTGGGCATGCCCGGTGCGCGCGGATCGTAGTGAACCCTAGGCGCATCAGCTGCAATGCGTCCACCAACCGTCGGTTGGAAAGCACTAATTCAATCCCGACGGCTGGCCTGGCCTGAACAGGCGCGCGCTCAAGGCTCAGTTTCTTCCCGGGGAGGAGCTTTTTGGTCAGGACAATCAGGATAGGGCAATTCTTCACACGGAGAGGGCCTGTCGCCAACGCTGCGATAATGTTCCGCGAGTTTTGCGAAACCGTAGGCGAAGGCGAAAAGAAGCGCGAGGACAACCGCTATTCGGACGGCCATACCGTATTGTAGCAGGATCCTCCCATTGGAGCGCGCGGCGTTTTGGTACGTTTGAATGTTGAGTTCGAAAAAGGTTGGCTGTAGTTGAATTGCCGTCGTCCGCAGTTGTAAGGGCGAGCGGACGCTTCGAAGATGCCACGCGCTTTCGCCCTGTCCGGGAGAGATGCAATGTCGCTTCAAGGGGTTGCCTGTCCTGCCGATCTGACCATGTTGACCAAGGCACTCGATGCCCGATGCCGTGAACTAGGCCTCGCTGATGGAGATCCAGGCAGAGAACTGCTCGGCCGCAGGGTGATGGATTTATTTGAAAGTGGTCAGCTCAGCGCCGAAGATTTGAGACTGGCTCTGAGCGGCGAGATCTTTAACGCCAAAAATCGTCCGGCCGGAGCCAGTGGGCTTTGATACGGCAAGCGGCTATCCGCGCAACCATTTGAATTACTGGCCCAGCGTCGGCTTCCGTGTGCGCAGGAGCGCGTGTGAACAAATGTGATTTTGCGGTCGGTGCCAGACGGGCTAACTTTACCCATCGAACGAAAGAGGAGAATGATCATGAAGACATTCCTCGCAATAGCCGCGGCACTGACCATGTCCATATCAGCTGCCTCTGCGGATTGCCCCGCGCATTCCAAGGTCCAGGCATCGGTCGACACGCAGACGAAGACAGCAAGCGTCGAGAAGGCCGATATGTCGACTGTCACGGACGCTCAGACGATCAAAAAAGAAGAGCCACAGAAGACCGAGTAGCGGTAACGCTCAGCGGATCCCACGACCCGGATAAATGGCTACTGGCACACATCCACCCACTCGGCGTCGACGAGTTCGGCCAGGCGTTGCGGGCTGAGCCGTACGGCGGCATTCGTCGCGCCTGCCGCCGGGACGACCTCGTCAAAGGCGCGCAGCGAGATGTCGCAGTAGACCGGGAGCGGCGCCGGTAGGCCGAACGGGCACACCCCACCGACGGGATGATCGGTCGCGGCGAGCACCTGCTCGGCGTCCAGCATTCGCGCCTTGCCACCAAACCGGTCCTTGAATTTGCGATTGTCCAGCCTGGAGATCCCGCTGGCCACGATCAGCATCGTCTGGTCGCCGGCGCGCAAGCAGATCGTCTTGGCAATCTGCGCCGGCGCTACGCCATGCGCTTCGGCGGCCAGAGGCACCGTCGCCGAGCTTGCCTCCGTGACGATGACATCAATTTCGGGCGCGTGTGCGGCGAAAAAGGCGCGAACGGATTCGAGGCTCATCTCCGGCAATTTCCGTCTGGCGTCGCCGTGGCGGCCGGCAAGTCCACTACGTGGCCGAAAAAACGAAGCCCGCCAGGGCGACCCATGGCGAGCTCGTGGAATAAAAGCATGACACGTCGCTACGACACGGATCGCCTTTTGGCAGGCAACACGGCTTCGTCAAACAGAGCGCTTTCCGGAAGTTGAAGCGCGGAGGCAATACGCCGACGTTTCGAGGGATCGGCATCCTTGCCGCTTTCAATGTCGGCAATCTCATAGGCTGCCAGCCCGCACGCCAGGGACAGCTCTTCGATGCTGTATCCACGGGCTTCCCGGGCGGTTCGGACGGCACTGCGTTCAGGCGTAACCGCGCTCGCCGCCAGTTCGGAGTAAGGTTCGCGTTTTGCTATTTGGGGCATTGGCAACTCCGTGGGATGAAAGAGTTAGATCAAATCATGTTGTTGCCTGAGACGATCGGGAGAATGCCCGCTCGCCGGTGATTTGCCAAGCATCAAAGATAGCGTCACGGCATCGTGAACCGACGCCGGAATGGATGGCGGATGCCGGCGCGCCGACATCTGGCCGGATCGTCAGCAGACACAGTTCGGAAACAAAATTCTACAGGCCGGAAAAACTGCCGAAAAACTCCAAGCCGATAGTCCCAACCGCAGCGCTCGAGTCACCGACCTGAATCAGTGACGCTCAAATTCCGCCTGCGCAAAAAGGAAACGATGTCATGAAGAAGACTCTTCTCTCCGCCCTTGGACTTGCAATCGCACTTGCCCTCTCGATGCCGATCATCGGCGCAAGCAGCGCGAATGCAACGACGATGCACACCACCG
Source organism: Mesorhizobium sp. M0633 (assembly GCF_040320645.1). Lineage (NCBI taxonomy): Bacteria > Pseudomonadati > Pseudomonadota > Alphaproteobacteria > Hyphomicrobiales > Phyllobacteriaceae > Mesorhizobium > Mesorhizobium sp. M0633. Next base: position 83,715 of record NZ_JAMYQC010000010.1, on the reverse strand, counting down.
TCAAGAAGCATCACCGCCATCACTACCATCACCGCGTCCACCACTACCGCCACCATCACAAGAAGGTCGTCGCGAAGAAGTACTGAAAACACCCTCGGGCGAACAACCCGCAATCAGGCGTTCTGGTGCTTGATCAAGGGCGGCGCGCTTGCCGGGCTTTCCGTGTCGGCGAAAAATGGCGGCGGTCCGCTGACCACCGCCATTTGCTTATCTCAACGTGCCGATCTTGAACGCGCTCGCGGTGCTTGTTGCTGCCGGCCGCCGAGGAACAGACTGGCGACGAGCCCGACCAGAACCAGCCCGACAGCGGCCGCCGTCGCCGGGTGATCTCGGGCGGTCTTCTCGATCGCCCGGCCTTGCCTTCTGATTGCCGGCAAGGCGTCGCCGAGGCGCTCAGTGATATCCGAATAATAATCCGACGCGGTATCGCGCCCGTCTTCGTAAAAGGCGCCGCCCCGCTTTAACACGGCTTTCTTCAAGGTGGCCAGTTCCCTGGTCAGGGCCGCGACCTGTTTGTCCAGATCGGTGTCGGAGATGCTCGAAAGCGATGCCATGACGTGCTTCCTTCATCTGTAGAAGGAAGCCTAACGCATGACCCTGAAGACCGTTCCGGTCAGCCCGGCGGGCTCTAGCGAACCTGATCGAGCAGGCGCTTGCATTCCAGGAGGTCGAACAGCGCCTCCTGCAGCAATGCGCGATTGTCACGGGAAAGTTTTGACGTGTCCGGCGGAACCGGACCTTCCTCGTCGGTCTTGCCTATACCGAAAAAACGACGGCTGGGTTTCACCCTCGGCTGGCCAACCAGCATTTCGTCGTCCGGGCCGCGCGGCTGCGCCGCTTGCGTCAGCGGTACCGTGTCGGCCTGTCGGCGCTGCGAGATCGCCTCGACCGCCGCCATGTCGCCACTGCCGACGGCGATCAGAAACTGGTTGCCGTTCTCGCGCAACAGCTTCTGCACGCCCTTGATCGTATAGCCCTGGTCGTAGAGCATATGACGAATACCCTTGATCAGTTCTACGTCCTGCGGACGGTAGTAGCGGCGGCCGCCGCCGCGCTTCATCGGCTTGATCTGGTTGAAACGCGTCTCCCAGAAGCGCAGCACGTGCTGCGGCAAATCCAGATCCTCCGCGACCTCGCTGATGGTGCGGAAAGCATCAGGGCTCTTGTCCATGGGCGAATCCTCACGCTAGAGCATGATCGCGAAAGGCGGGAACCGGGTTCGGGCGACATCACGCTTAACAAGGAGAGCAGCTTTCCGTCCCGCCGGAACGGATCACACCCAAATACCGATCCGGCCTACCGAATCGCATCTTATTTCAGCGGTTTATGAAACAATATTCAAGCCCGGCGCAAAAGCAGGGTTCGCTTTTCAACCGAAGCCTGGAGCAGGATTCTCGGCAAAGGGGGATTGGGCGGCTACTTGCTGCCCTTGGCTTTGCTGTTTTGATGGGAGCGCAGGATACGGTTCTTCAGCACGTTCGACGACTTGAAGGTCATCACCCGGCGCGGCAGGATCGGCACTTCCTCACCGGTCTTGGGATTGCGCCCGATGCGCTCGTTTTTGGAGCGCACGTGGAAGGTCGCGAAGGACGACAGCTTCACCGTCTCGCCGCGAACGATCGCCTCGCAGATCTCATTCAGCACCGCCTCGACAAGCTCGGCCGATTCAGTACGCGACAGCCCAACCTTGCGGTAAACGGCTTCGGCGAGGTCGGCGCGCGTAAGTGTCTTTCCCCCCATACGAACCGTCCCATCAGCTCAAAAACATAAATCGATACAAGCAACGGCAGAACCTAAGTAATTGATCCGTCAAGGTCAAGGGACCCGAACCCGATAGTTCGGCACTTACCAGCGGAGCAGGACGGCACCCCAGGTGAAGCCGCCGCCCATCGCCTCGAGCAGTACCAGGTCACCCTTTTTGATGCGACCGTCGGCGACGGCTGCGGACAGTGCCAGCGGCACGGAAGCCGCCGAGGTATTACCGTGCAAATCGACGGTCACCACCACCTTCCGCTCCTCTATCCCGAGCTTTTTGGCCGAAGCGTCAATAATTCGTTTATTGGCTTGATGGGGCACGAACCAGTCGAGATCGGCGGCGCCGATGCCGGCCTGTGCGAACGTCGCCTCGATGACGTCGGTGATCATGCCGACCGCATGCTTGAACACTTCGCGGCCTTCCATCCTGAGGTGCCCGACCGTTCCGGTGGTCGACGGCCCACCGTCGACGAAAAGCTTGTCCTTGTGGATGCCGTCGGAGCGCAGGCTGGCCGCCAGAACGCCTCGGTCGGCGATGCCGCCTGCCCCCGTGCCTGCTTCCAGCACCATCGCGCCGGCGCCGTCGCCGAACAAAACGCAGGTCGAGCGGTCGTTCCAGTCGAGAATACGCGAAAATGTTTCCGAGCCGATCACCAGTACCCGTCTGGCCAAGCCGCCGCGGATATAGAGGTCGGCGGTCGTCACTGCATAGACGAAGCCGGAGCAGACCGCCTGCAGGTCGAAGGCAAAACCGTGGTGCATGCCGAGCCGGTTCTGGATCTCGACCGCGGTCGCGGGAAAGGTGTTGTTGGGCGTCGAGGTCGCCAGCACGATCAGGTCGATGTCGTCAGCCGTCAGGCCGGCGCTGTCGAGGGCTGCGCGCGCTGCCGCCTCGCCCAGCGAGGCCGTCGTCTCGTCGTCGGCCGCAATGTGGCGCTGGCGAATGCCGGTGCGCTGGACGATCCACTCGTCCGACGTCTCGACCATGCCTTCGAAATCGGCATTCTTCATAATGCGGCGGGGCAGCGCGGCGCCCGTGCCGCGCACGACTGATCTGATCAATGCTCTTTCCTATTCCTTTGCGTCGATGACGACGTCGGATTTCCGGATTGTCTGGGCATTCGGATTGCGGGCATGGAACAGGTCGAGATCGGCTTCGATGCGGTCAAGCAGATTATTGCGCACCATGTCGTAGCCAAGCTCGATCGCCGCCGCAAAGCCATCCGAATCAGCCCCGCCATGGCTTTTCACCACGATGCCGTTCAATCCGAGGAAGACGCCGCCATTGGAGCGGCCGACATCCATCTTCTCGCGCAGGCGATCGAAGGCGGTCTTGGCGAAGATATAGCCGATCCTGGCCATCAGCGTCCGGTTCATCGCCGCGCGTAGATAGCCGGCGATCTGCCTGACGGTGCCTTCCGCCGTCTTCAGCGCGATGTTGCCGGCAAATCCTTCGGTAACGACGACGTCGACACTGCCCTTGCCGATGTCGTCACCCTCGACAAAGCCATGGTAGTTCATCGAGGCCATGTTGGCCTCGCGCAACATACGACCCGCCTCCTTGACCTCTTCCTGGCCCTTGATCTCTTCGACGCCGACATTGAGCAGTCCGACGCTCGGCCGTTGGATGCCGAAAACCGAGCGCGCCATGCCGGTGCCCAGAATGGCAAAATCAACCAGTTGATGCGCATCCGCGCCAATGGTGGCGCCGACGTCCAGCACCACGCTCTCACCGCGCAATGTCGGCCAGAGCGCCGCGATTGCCGGGCGATCGATGGTCGCCATGGTGCGAAGGCAGAATCTGGACATTGCCATCAGCGCGCCGGTATTGCCGGCCGAGATACAGGCGTCGGCAGTGCCTGCCTTGACCGCCTCGACGGCCTTCCACATCGATGACTTCCAGCGGCCATGGCGCAGCGCCTGGCTCGGCTTGTCGTCCATCCGCACTGCGATCTCGCAGTGCACGAACTCGCTCACTTCCGCCAGCTTGGGGAATTTGGCGAGTTCGGGCCGTACCACTTCTTCGCGCCCATAAATGACGAAGCGTATATCCGGACGGCGGGTGGCGACAGTCATGAGCGCCGGGATGACCACGCTTGGCCCGTGATCGCCGCCCATGGCATCGATGGAAATCCTGATCACGCGGTGTTCATCTCACGGTTGCTTGGCCAGCGGGCTTGCCAAGGTGCGGGGCTCGCGAAGGTTCGGCGAAAATAACGGTTTTGGGCTGCCGCACAACCAACTTTTCTCAAATTGGGTCAGCTATCAGGATTTTCCCAACAGTGATCTGAGCTTTTGCTGGAATTCATTCTCCACAGGCTCGGCATCGCCGGCGGCCTCCAGCGATACACCCGGCTTGCGCGGATATGGATCGATCGCCAAGCCAAAGAACTGCTCGGCAAGCGCCCCGACGTCGATCGCATCGCCGGAAAAGGTTTCCGGGCTGTCCGGGCCTTCGGCGTCGAGCAGGATCTCACCGCCGCCGTCGAAACCTTGCCGCCCGAGCTTGGATTGCTCCGGCAGGAACAGCGCTTCGACCGGCTCATCGATATGCGCCTCGACCGGGTCGAGAGTGACGATGCAGGCCTGCGTTATATCGGCCTCGACATGGCCGCTGACTTTCACCCCGTTGCGCTTCCAGGGCTCGACCAGGAGTTCGGCGCGATAGTTCTCGACCGAAAGCAGCTCGTGCTCGACGGCCAGCAGGGCGCGCTGCCCAGCGTCGGCATCGATGACCACCGGCAGCCCCTTTTGCGGCAGCCGGGCGACATTTGCCAGGAATGACACTGGGCTGTGGGTATCAGGGTGTTTCATCTTCGCCTCCACTTCGCCGCCTTCATCGGCCTGCCGTCGCTCAAGCGTTGGCCACGGGAAATGCCACCGTTCCGGAAACGATCGATTCGGTCGGCTGTTCCGCGAGTTGCCTTGATGCATCGGCGGCATAGAGTGCCAATTGCGACGCTTGCGGCCAGGCGCCGGCATCCGGCCTGACATTGCGGGCAAGGGCGGCGGCGAGTTCATCATGGTCATTTCGTTGCAGCGCATCATCATAGGCGGCGGTACGGCCATAGAACATCTTCGCCAGTTTCCGCATTCGCTTCGGCACGCCGACGTCGCCAATGCCCAATTCACGCAACGAATGTTCGACATCCATGAAGAACTCGTCGATCAGCACCTGCGCAACCTCTGCCGCAGCACCGCCCTCGCCGCGCAACCGGTGCTGGAACAGGAACATGTGCAACGACAGCATCTCGAAGCGGCCGAGCGGCGTGTCCGGCACGTCCCAGGCGGAATAAAACACCGTTTGCCGCGCCGCCGCCACGATTTGTGCGTAAAGCGCCTCGGTGATGGCGCGGTTGGCATGTCGTTCGTGGCCAAAGAGGCGCTGGAACATTTGAGGGTGGTCTCCCGGGACCGTTTGTTGAAGTGGCCTTGTTGCATCGGCAAGCAAGCTGGTTTACCGGTTTTGCGGCCCAGCGCAAGTTGCGGCCAGCTTATGGAGTTGTAGTTGCGCGCGCTGAAATTCAAGTCGACTTTCCTGCCCAGGCCCGGCGGTGCGGTTTCGCTGCTGGTGATCGCTGCGGCGCTTTCCGCCTGCAATTCGTCCAAGATGATCGGCGATCTCAATCCGAGCGAGACGCTGACGCAAGGCTACGTCATCGACCAGCAGGCGATCGACCTGGTGCCGGTCGGCTCAAGCCGCGAACAGGTGCTGCTGGCGCTCGGCACTCCCTCGACGAAGGCGACCTTCGATAACGAGGCCTTTTATTACATTTCTCAGACGCGCAAGCGCTATGTCGCCTTCGACAAGCCGCGGCTGGTCGACCAACATGTGCTGGCGGTCTATTTTGGCGATGACGGGCGCGTCACCCAGATCGCCAATTACGGCTTGAAGGAGGGCAAGGTGTTCGACTTCATCTCGCGCACCACGCCGACCGGCGGCAAGGACCAGAACTTCCTCAGCCAGATCATCAGTGGCGCCAGCAAACTGGCGCCTGGTGTTCCCGGCGCCAGCGGCGGCAGCACGCTCGGCGGCACCTGATCCACCCGAGGGTGTCGGCTTCCTTCCGTTCCTTTCGCTTCCCTGTAAGCGGCATATCTCAGGCAATGAAAAACCCGCGGGAGCGATCCCGCGGGTTTTTGTCTTAAGGCCATAGCGACCGAGCTTAGCCGTGCGCGAGAACGGCCAGCAACAGCAGCGCGACGATGTTGGTGATCTTGATCGCCGGGTTGACCGCTGGGCCGGCAGTATCCTTGTAGGGATCGCCGACCGTGTCGCCGGTCACCGAAGCCTTGTGCGCTTCGGAGCCCTTGAGGTGCTTGAGGCCGTCCTTGTCGACGAAACCATCTTCGAACGATTTCTTGGCGTTGTCCCAGGCGCCGCCGCCGGAAGTCATCGAGATGGCAACGAACAGGCCGTTGACGATGACGCCGAGCAGCGAGGCGCCGAGCGCGGCAAAGGCGGATGCCTTCGAACCGGAGATCAGGAGGACGCCGAAATAGACCACCAGCGGCGCCAGCACCGGCAGCAATGACGGAACGATCATCTCCCGGATCGCTGCCTTGGTCAGAAGGTCGACGGCGCGCGCATAGTTCGGCTTCGAGGTGCCGGCCATGATGCCCGGATCCTCGCGGAACTGCTTGCGCACCTCTTGGACGATAGCACCCGCGGCGCGGCCGACGGCGGTCATGGCGATGCCGCCGAACAGATACGGGATCAGGCCACCGAAGATCAGGCCGGCGACGACGTAAGGATTGGAGAGGTCGAAGGAGACGTCGCCCATGCCCTGGAAGTACGGGTATTTGTCGCCATTGGCGGCAAAGAACTTCAGGTCGTTAGAGTAGGCCGCGAACAGCACCAGCGCGCCGAGGCCGGCCGAACCGATGGCGTAGCCCTTGGTTACCGCCTTGGTGGTGTTGCCGACAGCGTCGAGCGCGTCTGTGGACTGGCGCACTTCCTTGGGCAGGCCGGCCATTTCGGCAATGCCGCCGGCATTGTCGGTGACCGGGCCGAAGGCATCGAGCGCGACGATCATGCCGGCGAGGCCAAGCATCGTCGTCACCGCGATCGCTGTGCCGTAGAGGCCGGCGAGCTGGTATGTCGAGATGATGCCGCCGACGATGACGATCGCCGGCAACGCCGTCGCTTCCAGCGAGACCGCGAGGCCCTGGATGACGTTGGTGCCGTGACCGGTGACCGAGGCCTGGGCGATGGAGTTCACCGGACGCTTGTTGGTGCCGGTATAATATTCGGTGATCACCACGATGAGCCCGGTCACCACAAGGCCGACCAGGCCGCAGATGAACAGGTTGGTGCCGGTGATGGCCATGCCGGCGACGGTGCCGATCTCACCCCAGCCGACGCATGCCGAAGTGGCGACGGCAAGGCCGACGACTGACAGCAGGCCGGTGACGATCAGGCCCTTGTAGAGCGCGCCCATGATCGAGCCGCTGGAACCGAGCTTGACGAAGAAGGTGCCGACGATCGAGGTGAGAATGCAGGCCCCGCAGATGGCCAGCGGATAGAGCATGGCCGCGCCGAGCACGGCGGTGCCACCGAAGAAGATGGCGGCAAGGACCATGGTGGCGACCACGGTCACCGCATAGGTCTCGAACAGGTCGGCGGCCATGCCGGCGCAATCGCCGACATTGTCGCCGACATTGTCGGCAATGGTGGCCGGATTGCGTGGATCGTCCTCGGGAATGCCGGCTTCAACCTTGCCGACGAGATCGCCGCCGACGTCGGCGCCCTTGGTGAAGATGCCGCCGCCGAGACGGGCGAAGATCGAGATCAGCGAGGCGCCGAAGCCGAGCGAAACAAGCGAGTCGATGACGACGCGATCGTCGGGCTGCAGACCCATGAACTGGGTCAGGATCAGGTAGTAGATCGAGACGCCGAGCAGGGCCAGGCCAGCAACCAGCATGCCAGTGATGGCGCCCGACTTGAAGGCGATCTCGAGGCCGGCAGCGAGGCTGTTGGAAGCCGCCTGCGCGGTGCGCACATTGGCGCGCACCGAGACGTGCATGCCGATGAAGCCAGCGGCGCCCGATAGAACGGCGCCGATCAGGAAGCCGATGGCGGCGGTGATCGAAAGCAGCCACCAGGCGAGCAGCAGGACCACGACGCCGACGATGGCGATAGTGGTGTACTGGCGCGCCAGATAGGCCTGCGCGCCTTCGCGGATGGCCGCGGAAATTTCCTGCATGCGTGCATTGCCCTGATCGGCCGCGAGGACCGAACGTGTCGCCCAGATGGCGTAAAGGACTGAAAGCAGACCGCAGGCGATGACAGCTGAAAGTATGGTCATTGCCGAATTTTCCTCGATTGGTGGCCCAAAAGAACCCCTCCCCGGGCCGTTGAGACAGGGGACGAATTTTCCGCAACCGGAATCCGTCCCTTCGCAGCGGCTTATGCGAAACAGGGCTCGGAACGTCAAGATATTGTTCCGTTCCTGTCCGGCTTTCGCCCAAAAGATCCCGGGTTTCGTCCAAAAGGCTGGACGGCAGTGTGCGCCTGTCGACAGTGCCATCCGGTTAGATCGGTTGAAATCGACGAACGGCGGTCAGGCTTTACGCGGGTCGCCGTCCGGCTGGACGACGAAGACCAGCACCACCAGCATGGTCATGTAGAATTTGAACGCCGCCTCCTGAACATTCCAAATCGAAGACTGCCACATGGCGAACCACTCGCCGCCAACGACCGTCAAGCCGAAATACCAAACGAGGAAGCCCATTGTGGCGGCAATGATGGCGAACTTCTTGGCATCGTTGAAAGCCTGTCCGCTGGCGTTGCGCGCCTGCCAGAGTTGCCAGGCGGTAAAGCAGGCAGGTCAGCGCCTCGCCAATGATGATCAGCCAGTAGCCAGCCGTCCACAGCGACGGGTTGGTGATCGAGCGGTACATCAGTGCATTGCCGGGAAAGGTCGTGTCCATGCTCAGCACATGCTGGACAAAGGCGAAGTTTGAGCCGTAATCGGTGATGTTGCCGAAGGCGACGAGGCAGGCGAAAGCCGCCAGACACAAACACATGACGATCTTGGAGAAACGCGCGGTCATGGCAAGAACTCCTGCTGAAAGATCGGGGCATCACACTCATCAATCGCCGAGTCCCGAAGATCGCGCAACGGGTGGGCCAGTGATCATCGTGCTCACAGCCATTGCGAGACATTATGCCGGCAAGCAAGACATTGCCGAGACTGTCGAAGCCCTCGATCTCGACAGTGATTGCGCGGTGGGCGACTTGGTCTCTGTGGTTAGAGCCGACACACAGCACGATTTCGCCATCATCCGCCGCCGCTGGATCACCGGCGAGACGGGCACAACGCTGGAACTGACGCTCGATCATCCGACGCGGTCGACCGGCCACTGAAAAAAGAGCGAACTTCGCCCCGAGACGCTACTCGGGCTCGCGTCCCATGCGCCGGGCGGTATAGCGCTCGACCGCCGACAGCCCGTCATAGATCAGCACGGCAAGGGCGGCGACGATCAGGCCACCCTGCAGGATGAAGGCGAGGTTGTTCGACAGCAGGCCTGCGATGATCACCTCGCCCAGTGTCCTCGCCGCTACCGTCGAGCCGATGGTCGCGGTGGCAAGGCTGATCACCACCGACAGCCGGATACCATCGAGAATGATCGGCGCGCTGAGCGGCAGCTCGACCTTGACCAGTCTTTGCCAGCCGGTCATGCCGGCGCCACGCGCCGCCTCGACTACGTTGGCCGGCAGCGTCGTCAGGCCGGTCAGCGCATTCTCAAAGATCGGCAGCAGTCCGTAGAGAAACAGCGCAATCAGCGTCGGCTTTTCGCCGAAGCCGACGGCCGGCACGGCAAGCGCCAGCACCGCCACCGGCGGAAACGTTTGGCCGATATTGACCAGGCTGCGCGACAGCGGCAGGAATTCGGCGCCGGCTGGCCTGGTGACCAGAATGGCGAGCGCGACCGCAACGATCGTCGCGGCAACCGTCGCGATCAGCACGGTCCGCAGATGCAGCAGCGTCAACGTCAAAAGGCTGCCCTGATTGTAGATTACCGGCGCGTTGTTCTCTGTCAGCGGCTTCAGCAGCGGTTCGAACCAGCCGGGATTGGTGACGAAGGCAATAAGCACTACCACCAAGGCCAGCCTGAGCAGCGACGGAAGCCAGGCTTTCATGCCGGCCTCGCCGCACGCTTAACCAGCCCGTCCACAGTGACGCGGCCAAGCGATTTGCCGTCAGAATCTTTCACCGGAAGTGCCGGGCGGCCCGACCACAGGAGTTCGGCCAACGCGTCGCGTTGGCTGGCGTCACCGGGGATCGCCTCGCCTTCGGCCGTGCCTTTTTCCACCGCGTCGCGCACCCGGCCAAGCGACAACAGCCGGAACGGTTTTTCACTGGCGCCAACCAGGGTCTCGACAAACGCGCTGGCCGGTTTCGCCAGTATCTCGGCCGGCGCGGCATATTGCACTACTTTGCCGCCATCCATCACCGCGATCTTGTCGCCCATGTGAACGGCCTCTTCCATGTCATGGGTGACGAGGATGATGGTGGTGCCGAAGCGTTTCTGGATCGCCAGCAGATCCTCCTGCGCCTTGTTGCGGATGATCGGGTCGAGCGCGCCGAACGGCTCATCCATCAACAGCACGTTGGGTTCCGCGGCAAGCGCCCGGGCGACGCCGACGCGCTGCTGCTGGCCGCCGGAAAGCTCATGCGGATAGCGTGGCCCGTAGGCTTGCGGGTCGAGCTGGTATAGCGTCATCAGCTCGTCGACGCGGGCCTTGATGCGGTTGGCGCCCCAGCCGAGCAATACCGGCACAGTGGCGATGTTCTGCGCCACCGTGCGATGCGGAAACAGGCCGGGCCCTGGATGGCATAGCCGATGCTGCGACGCAGCTCATAATCCGGGACCGAGCGGTTATCGACGCCGTCGAGCTTGATCACGCCCGATGTCGGCTCGACCAGCCGGTTGATCATGCGAAGCAGCGTCGTCTTGCCGGAGCCGGAGGTGCCGACGATGACGGCGATGCTGCGCGGCTCGATTACTATCGACACGTCGTCGACGACTGTCGTCTCGCCGTAGCGCTTGGTAATGCCTTCGATCTCGATCATGCCGTTTCAACCCTGCGCTTGCTGGCGCTCATTTCGATCACTGCATCGAGGATGATGGCAGCGGCGAAGGCCAGCACCACCGTGGGAACAGCACCGAGCAGCACCAGGTCCATCGCCGTCTGGCCGACCCCCTGGAATACGAACACGCCAAAGCCGCCGCCGCCGATCAACGCGGCAATCGTGGCGAGGCCGATATTCTGCACCAGCACGATGCGGATGCCGGTGAGGATCACCGGGAAAGCCAGCGGAAACTCGACGCCGAACAGCCGCTGGCGATCGGTCATGCCCATGCCCCGCGCTGCGTCGTTGGCGGCACGCGGCACACCGGCGAGGCCGACCACGGTGTTGGCCACCACCGGCAGCAGCGAATAGAGGAACAAAGCGACGAAAGCCGGCGCCGTGCCGATGCCGCGAATGCCGAGCGCGGCAGCACCCGGCACATGCGAAGCGACCCAGCCGAGCGGTGCGATCAAGAGGCCGAACAGCGCGATCGAAGGAATGGTCTGGATGATATTCAGCACGTTGAGCACGCCGGCCCGCAATTTCTCGACGCGATGGCAGAGGATGCCGAGCGGCAGGCCGATGATCACCGCTGCCGCCAGCGAACCCAGCGCCAGCGTCACATGCTTGGAGCCTTCCGCCCAAAAACTATCGGAGCGATTGAAATATTCCTTGAGGATCGACAGGCTGTTCCAGCTTCCCGAGACGAGCAGCAGGCCGATCGCCGCGGCGGCGACAACAAGCACGCCGATCCGTGCCTGCGGCGACAGGTTCAGCCGCGTAAGCACGTCGGCGAGCAGAAGCGTGAAGGCGAAGATAAGCAGCCAAAAGCCCGAAGCCGGCGAGATACGGGCGAAGGTGTTGCCGGCAGGTGTCAGGAAACTGCCCGCGACGCCGATCAGCAGCGCCAGCGCTGCAAGCGCAACCACACTGGCGGCGAGGCGCAGAACAAGCGGCGTTTTCAGCAGCGCAATGAGCGCCGCTGCGACAACAATCGCCATCAACAGCGGACCGACCGTCGCAGGCACAGATTCGAGGATCGAGCGCGCCTCGCCGGGTACAATGCGATTGGCGCGGAAGGTGGCGAATGGTGCCGCAAAAGCCGCATAGGCTGATATCGCCGCGATGACCACGCCGAGCTTGTCGAACCGGATGCGCACGCCCTCCCCCATCGGCCGATCCGGCGCACCTCGAAAGCGGCGCGCCGGAATCGCCTTACTTGAGGAAGCCGTTCTTTTTCAAAAAGTCCTCGGCGACGCCCTTGACCGGTTCGCCGCCGACCTGCACTCGGCCGTTCAACTCCTGCAGCGTGACAAGGTCGAGCTTGGCGAACACCGGCTTCAGCAGTGTCTCGATCTCGGGATGCTCCTTCAGCACCGCCTCGCGGATGATCGGCGCCGGCTGGTAGACCGGCTGCACACCCTTGTCGTCTTCAAGCACGACGAGGCCGGAGGGCGCGATGCCGCCGTCGGTGCCGTAGACCATGGCGGCGTTGGCGCCGTTGGTCTGGTTGGCCGCAGCGGCAATGGTCGCCGCCGTGTCGCCGCCCGACAGCGTGATCAACTGGTCCGGCTTTAGCGTGAAGCCATAGGTCTTCTGGAAAGCGGGCAGCGCGGCCGCCGAATTGACGAACTCGGCGGAGGCCGCCAGCACCACCTTGCCGGCGCCCGAGACATATTTGCCGAAGTCGGAAAGGGTGACGAGCTTATTGGTATCGGCGACCTCCTTGCGCAGGGCGATCGCCCAGGTGTTGTTGGCCGGTGACGGTGACAGCCAGACGATCTTGTTGGAGTCGTAGTCGAGCTTCTTGGCAGTCTCATAGGCCTTGGCGGCGTCTTTCCACACCGGATCGTCGGCCTTCTCGAAGAAGAAGGCGGCGTTGCCGGTGTATTCCGGATAGATGTCGATCTCGCCGGCTGTAATCGCCTTGCGTACCACGGGCGTGCCGCCGAGCTGGATACGGTCGGTAGTCTGGATATTATTGGCGTTCAGCACCAGCTGGATGATATTGCCGAGCACACCGCCCTCGGTGTCGATCTTCGACGACACCACCACCTGGGCACTCGCCGAGGCCAACGCAATTCCGAGCGCCAGTACAGCGCCGGCCAGAATCTTGATTGAAAACATCTCACAAATCCCTTGCTGTGAACCGGAATACGGCTGCCGCATATGAGCATGGCTTCGATGCCCCGTCGGGGTACACGGTTTCATAAGAGGGGGGATGGGCGCAATAATTTTGTTCGGATGTGAGTGAATCCGCTGCCGCGACGTCCCGACAGGGTGACGTCAGTTGGCCGCGCGCAAGCCCGTCATCTTCAACACGCCCAGTGCCACGAAGCACAGCACGACGACCGGGAAAATCATCCAGTTCAACATCTCCCAGCCCCAGGCATTGTAGACTGCCCCCGACATCAGCGAGGCGAAGGCGACGGAGCCGAACAGGACGAAATCGTGGAACCCCTGGACCTTGCCTTTTTCGGATGACTGGTAGCTGTCGGCCACCATGGCGGTGGCACCGATGAAGCTGAAGTTCCAGCCAAGGCCGAGCAGGATCAGCGCCGTCCAGAACTGCCACAGTGCCAACCCTGACAGCGCCACTATGGCGCAGCCAATCAGCAGCACCAGGCCGATGGCCACGATCCGCTCAGCGCCGAAGCGATAGATCAGCGACCCCGTGAAGAAGCTCGGCGCGAACATCGCCATGACGTGCCAGGAAATGCCGAGCGTGGCGTCGTCGGTCGAAAGGCCGCAGCCGACCATGGCCAGAGGCGCGCCGGTCATCACGAAGCTCATCAGTGCGTAGCTGCCGATGGCGCAAAACAACGCCGCGACGAAGCGTGGCCTGGTGACGATTTCCGAGAGCGGCCGGGCGTCGCTGTCGGAAATTTCCACCTTCTCGGTTGCCTTGGCTGGGATACGCAACAAAGAGAGAATGGCGGCGCCGACCGCCGCCAGCACCAGGATGGACGCAAACGAGCCGGCAAACTTCACCGGCGAGAATAGATCGCCGGTGAAGATGACGATCTGCGGCCCGAGTATGGCGGTGACGATGCCGCCGGCCAGCACGAAGGAGATGGCACGCGCCTTGAATTCAGGCGGAGCATTGTCGGCGGCGGCAAAGCGGAATTGCTGGACGAAGGCGCCCCCGATGCCGATCACGGCCAAGCCGAAAGCGAACAGCCAGAAGCTGTCATGAAACAGCGCCAACGTGGCGATCAGGCCGCCAAGCGCTGTCACCCCCGTGCCGGTCATGAAGCCGTCGCGCTGGCCGAGCCGGCGGATGATCGCCGCGGCCGGCAGGGAACCGAGCGCCACGCCGACATTGAAGCCGGTGATCGGCGCGGTTGCCAGCGACTTGTCAGCGTCGAGCAGGTACTGCCCGGCCAATCCGCCCATGGAAATGGCGATGGGTGCGGCCGAGCCGATGATCGCCTGCGAGGCTGCGAGGATGAAGGCGGTGCGACGCGCTTCCTTGCCCGCCTCAACGGCGACGACAGCAGTCATGAGGCGTCCTTGCCCCGGCCCTCGCCACGCACCCGGCGCGACACGCGATCAAGCACCGCATTGACCAGTTTCGGCTCGTCTTCTTCGTAAAATGCCTTGGCGATGTCGACATATTCGGAGACGATGACCGCCACCGGCACGTCCTCGCGCTGCATCAGCTCGTAGACGCCGGCGCGCAATATGGCGCGCAACGTCGAATCGAGCCTCGACAGAGGCCAGTCCTCGGTCAGCGCCTGTCGGATGACTGGATCGATGGTCTTCTGGTGCTCGACAACGCCGGCAAGAATGGCGCGAAACCATTGCGCATCGGCTTCGCGATAGAGCGCGCCATCGACTTCCTTGCCGAGCCTGAACGCCTCGTATTCGGCGGTGATCTCAAACACACCGCTGCCGGCGACGTCCATCTGGTAGAGCGCCTGCACGGCGGCCAGACGGGCAGCACCGCGCTTGTTGGCATGGCGAACCGCAGGCTGGCCGGGCGAAGCGGGTTCGCTCACGTTCGCTCTCCCAGCTGTTCCTTTAGAGCGATCATGGTCAGCGCCGCACGCGCCGCAAAGCCGCCCTTGTCGCCTTCCGAACGTCTTGCTCGCGTCCATGCCTGTTCGTCGTTTTCGGTGGTCAGGATGCCGTTGCCGATGCAGACTGCATCCTGCACGGACAGGTCCATCAGGGCACGGCTGGATTCATTGGCGACGATATCGAAATGATAGGTGTCGCCGCGGACCACCGTGCCGAGGGCGACGAAGCCGTCATAGTTCGTCCCGCCTTCGGAGGCACCGTCGAGCGCGAAGGAAATCACCGCCGGGATTTCGAGCGAGCCCGGAACAGTGACGACATCGTATGTCGCGCCCGCTTCCTCGAGGGCCTTTGTCGCGCCTTCGAGCAACGCGTCGGCAAGGTCGTCGTGAAAGCGCGCCTCGATGACAAGAAGGTGGGCCTTCTTCTTCGGACGGATGAACGCTTTGCCGTGTTGGGATGTGCCTGCCATAGATGTCTCCGGGGATCGCCGGTGACTTAGGCCGAAGCCGGTTTGATCGCAAGCGGAAGATTGCCGAAGGAACTTTCAAGGCCAACTCGGCGGCGGTCGCATCAGGGAATGGGCTTTATGGACGAGCGCCTCAAAGCCCCTCTTTAGCCGCCTCCACCAGTCGCGCCGCGTAGCGGGCCATGGTGTCGATCTCGAGATTGACGCGATCGCCGACCTGGCGTTCGCCCCAGGTGGTGACCGTCAGCGAGTGGTGGATCAACAGCACGTCGAAGCGGCTGCCTTCGACCTTGTTGACGGTGAGCGAAGTGCCGTCGAGTGCGACGGAACCCTTGGGCGCGATGAATTTTGCCAGGTCGCGCGGTGCATCCAGGGTGAAGCGAACGGCGTCGCCTTCCTCCTTGCGCCCCACGATCTCGGCCATGCCGTCGACATGGCCTGAAACGATATGGCCGCCAAGCTCGTCGCCGATCTTCAGCGCCCGCTCCAGGTTGATGCGCGTGCCGGATTTCCAGCCCATCGCGGTCGTCAGCCTGAGTGCTTCTTCCCAGGCCTCGACCTCGAACCAGCGTGCGTTGGCGCCGTCTTCCGGCAATCCCGTCACCGTCAGGCAGACGCCGCCGCAGGAAATCGAGGCGCCGATGGCAATGGTCTGCGGATCGTAAGCGGTGTCGATACGCAAACCGACGCCTTCCCTGAGCGGCATCACGGCAGCGACGGTGCCGACATCGGTGACGATTCCAGTGAACATTAGTTTGGCCCCGTGAACATCAGTTCGGTCCTAGATGTCTCTTATCCATTCCGCATATGTATCTTCGCCGAAACGCATGTTGCGCAATTTGCGAAATCCCGGCGGGATATTGTTGGCATCGACCGGCGATGCAATGCCGTCCCCGCCGATCGCATCCGGCCCCTGAAACAGCACGATGCGGTCGACTAGGCCTTCCTCAAGGAACGCCTTGGCCACCTCGGCGCCGCCCTCGACCAGCACGCTGGCCATGCCGAGCGCCGCCAGATCCTCGAGCAGTTCCGGCAACGCAATATCGCCTTCATACGTCTCAGTGCCGATAAAGCGCACGCCGGTGCGTTCGAGCGCGGCGCGCCGGTGCGGATCGGCCTCGGCGCAGGCAGCGACATAGAGCGGCACACGGTTGACGCCGGCGACCAGTTTCGAAGTCTCGGGTAGCCTGATCTGACGGTCGAGTACGATGCGCGCCGGCGAACGGCTCTCCAGTCCCGGAAGCCGAACCGTCAGCGCCGGATCGTCCTCCAGTGCCGTGCCGATGCCGATCAATATGCCATCGGCTTCGGCGCGCATCAGATAGACTTCGCGCCGCGCAATATCGCCGGTGATGGAGACCTGTCCCTCGCCTTTCACGCCGATCTTGTTGTCGCTCGAAAGCGCAAGTTTCAGGATCACTTCCGGGCGTTTTTTCAGAGATCGAATTAAATAGCCGGCCATCTGCTCCGCGGCCTCGGCCGCCAACACTTTTTCCACCACTTCGACGCCGGCGGCACGCAAGATTGCATAGCCCTTGCCGGAAACACGCGGGTCCGGATCGCTGGCAGCGCCGACCACACGCGCCACGCCGGCACTGACCAGCGCATTGGCGCAAGGCGGCGTGCGGCCGTGATGGGCGCAGGGCTCCAGCGTTACATAGGCGGTGGCGCCGCGCGCCAGTTCGCCGGCCTCTGCCAAAGCCTCGGTCTCGGCATGCGGCCGGCCGCCGACGGCGGTGACGCCGCTGCCGACGATCATCGGCCCGTCGCCGTCATCGCGCACGATCAGCGTGCCGACGGAAGGGTTGGTCGAGGTCCGCCCGGCATTCTTGCGCGACAGCCTGAGGGCTGCCGCCATATAGCGGCGATCGAGGACCTCTTGCTCAGCCGTGCTGCGTTCGGACCCTGCCATGCTCAGCTGGCGTCCTCTTCGCTCTTCAGCTCTTCGCCCCTGGGCTCGTCGGTTTTGAGCTCGTCGCCTTTGAGTTCGCCCAACACGTCGTGGAAATCCTTGGCCTCGCGGAAATTGCGGTAGACGGAGGCAAAGCGCACATAGGCGACATCATCGAGCGACTTAAGTGCTTCCATGACCAGCCGGCCGACTTCCCCCGAGGCCACCTCGGTCTCGCCCGAGCTTTCGAGCTGGCGCACGATGCCGGTCACCGCCCGATCGATACGTTCCGGGTCGACATTGCGCTTGCGTACCGCGATCTCGACAGAGCGCAGCAACTTGTCGCGGTCGAACGGCACCTTGCGTCCAGACTTCTTCACCACGACGAGATCGCGCAGTTGTACCCGCTCGAAAGTGGTGAAGCGGCCGCCGCAATCCGGGCAGACGCGCCGCCTGCGGATCGCCGCGCCGTCTTCGGCGGGGCGAGAATCCTTCACCTGCGTATCTTCGGACTGGCAATAAGGGCAGCGCATGGAGAGCCTTCGGTTCGCGATTCTCGTGGAGCGAAAGGCTTAGAGGTTTTTGCCGCCGTGGCAAAGTATGGCCGATGACCGATCGCGTCTCAGAGATAGCGAGGCGCGAGGAAAATTGCGAGAGCGGCAATCAGTTGACAGCGGTCCGCCAATCAGGGCGCGACGTCGCCGGTCGGGAAGCCGCAAGACGTGCCGAGATAGCGATAGGCCTTGGTGAAGCCGTCCATCGATATGGTCGCGACCGGCTTGTCGGCGAAGCTGACATCGAGGGCGCTGGTGCGGCGCATGGCGCGCAGTACCGCGAGCGTGGTCTCGGACTTGTTGTCTATCATCCACTGTCCGTCGGCGATAAGACGAAAACCGGCCTTGATCTTGTCGTTGACGTCCCGGAACACCACCGGGATGTTATCGCCCTTGGGCAAGTCACTGTTTCTCACGGCGATGATGAGGCTCGGATAACCATCGGGTGGCAATACGTCGCCATTCGAGATGGCCAGTGTAAGGGTGCCGCTGGTGCCGTTTGCGTCGAAAAAGACCGTCGACGCGGCGCAGGTCTTGCGCACATCCTCACCGGTGTTGACCTCGTCCATCGTGGTGGACCACCTGCCGAAGGTCTCTGTCTTGGGTGTTGCCGGGGTTGGCTCGGTCTGCGCCAAGGCGCGGCCGGACAGCTGCAGAATAGCCGATGCCAGCAAGGCACCAAAGCCGGCGAAACGGAAAGTTTGCATCATTAAGCTTCTCCGCAGTTGCCTTGCTGTCGCACCGGAGTTGTCACGGGCGACACTCCGCGTCGGTCAACCAAGATACGGGTAAAGCGGAAAACGATCGGTCAATGCCGCCACCTTGGCCTTCACGGTCGCCTCGACGGCCGCATTGCCCTCGTCGGAATTGGCGACCTTCAGCCCATCCAGCACTTCGGCGATCAGCTTGCCGATCTCGCGGAACTCGGCCTGACCGAAGCCGCGCGTGGTGCCGGCCGGCGTGCCGAGCCGAACGCCCGATGTCACGAAAGGCTTTTCCAGATCGAAGGGGATGCCGTTCTTGTTGCAGGTGATGTTGGCGCGGCCAAGGGCAGCCTCGGCGCGCTTGCCGGTGGCGTTCTTGGGACGCAGGTCGACCAACATCAGATGGTTGTCGGTGCCGCCGGAGACGATGTCGAGACCGGTTTCCTGCAGACTGGAGGCCAGCGCCTTGGCATTGGCGACGACGCTCTCCGCATAGATCTTGAAGCTCGGCTTCAGCGCCTCGCCCAGAGCCACCGCCTTTGCGGCGATCACATGCATCAGCGGTCCACCCTGCAGGCCGGGGAAGACGGCCGAATTCATCTTCTTGGCAATATCCTCGTCATTGCAAAGGATCATGCCGCCGCGCGGCCCGCGCAGCGATTTGTGCGTCGTGGTGGTGACCACATGGGCATGCGGCAGCGGCGACGGATGCATGCCGCCGGCGACCAGGCCGGCGATGTGAGCCATGTCGACCATCAGATAGGCACCGATCGAATCGGCGATCTCGCGAAAACGCTTCCAGTCCCAGACACGTGAATAGGCTGTGCCGCCGGCCAGGATCAATTTCGGCCTGGTCTCATGGGCGGTCTTCTCGATCGCATCCATGTCGAGCAGATGATCGTCCCGGCGCACGCCATAGGAGACGACCTTGAACCATTTGCCGCTCATATTGACCGGCGAGCCATGTGTCAGGTGTCCGCCGGAATTGAGGTCGAGGCCCATGAAGGTGTCGCCGGGCTGCAGCAACGCCAGGAACACCGCCTGGTTCATCTGGCTGCCGGAATTCGGCTGGACGTTGGCGAAGTTGCAGCCGAACAGCTTTTTCGCGCGTTCGATGGCCAGTTCCTCGGCGACATCGACGAATTGGCAGCCGCCATAGTAGCGCTTGCCCGGATAGCCCTCGGCATATTTGTTGGTCATGATCGACCCCTGTGCCTCGAGCACGGCACGCGAGACGATATTTTCCGAGGCAATCAGCTCGATCTCGTGGCGCTGGCGGCCGAGTTCGTTGCGGATTGCGCCGAAAATCTCGGGGTCGGCATCGGCAAGCGTGGTTTCGAAAAAGGATTCGAATTTGTTCGACACTGCCGCTGCTGTTGCCATGGGTTGAAATCCTCAAGGTTCGGGGTCTGTCGCGCCATTAACACAGTTGCTTTCGGCCCGCCACGTTTGCAGCGCGAAATTTGCTGGCCGGATTGCGCCAGAGAGACTGGCAGCCTCTATTTCCTTGCCTGCCGGCCCTTCAGCAGGGCCTCGGTGAGCGTGATCTCGGTGAACAGCGCCTGCATCGTATGGTCGTTAATCTGGCCGCTGCGAAACATTGCGCGAACCGCTGCGCGTTCGGCCTCAATGCCCGCCAGCCTCAATTCGAGTTCCAGCCGTCCGGCCTCGCGGGCCTCGGCGCGCGCCTCGTCGGCTTCGTCGGAGGCAGCGATGCGGCGACGGTAGCCGGCGACGATGCTGTCGGCGGTGGCAAGCCGGGCGCCGGGTGTTTCCCCTTCATCGCCGTCGGTCGCGCCGGCCATGCTCTCGATGCGGGCGATGGCGGCCTTGGCCGCGCCCACGCGCGCAAGACGCTCCTCGGCAGCGCCAGGATCCTCGCCCGGCTCGACCAGCCCTCGTGCCACCTTGGGTAAGGCAAGGCTGGCAATGAGCAATGAGCAGATGATGACGCCTGCGGCGAGGAAGATCACCACGTCGCGCGCCGGAAAGGGCGAACCATTCGGCATGGCGAGCGGCAGCGACAGGATGCCGGCCAGCGTGATGGCGCCGCGCACGCCGGCAACAGAGCCGGCGATCCGAACGCGCAGCCCGAACGGCTCGGCCTTCTGCTCGCGTAATCGCGCTGAGACGCGCGTCGCAATGTCGCCGACCCAGATCCACAGGAAGCGCAGCCCGATCAGGCATAGTGTCAGCGCGACCACCGTGGCGATTGGCTGGATGACCGGATAGCGGCTGCCGAGCTCAGGCGGCACGTTGCCGATGATTTCGGGAAGCTGCAACCCGAGCAGGATGAACAGCGCGCCGTTGAAGACGAAGGATAGCGTCGTCCACAGCGATACGGTCTGTATGCGTGCCGAGACGCCGAGAAAGCGGAAAATCCCGGAGCCGCCGGTGAGCACTCCGGCCGTGACCGCCGCCAGAATGCCCGAGGCGCCGACATTCTCGGCGCCGAGATAGGCGATGAACGGCAGCAGGACCATGACCAGCACCTGCACCTCGGCCGGCACGCCGCCGATACGGTTCAGCAATTGCAGCGCCTTGGCGGCGACGAACAAGGCAGCCACGCCGGCCAGGATGCCGGCAGCGACGGCATAGAGGAAAGTCACGGACGCCGCGACGAAGGAGAAGCTGCCGGTCAAGGCAGCTGCCACCGCAAAGCGGAACATCACGAGGCCCGACGCATCGTTGAGCAGCGCCTCGCCCTCCAGGATGTGCATCAGCCGAGCCGGGACCAGGCTCTTGTCGACGATCGAGGAGACGGCCACCGCATCCGTCGGGGACAGCACCGCAGCAAGTGCGAAAGCGACGACGAGCGGGATGCTCGGGACAAGCCAGTGCAAAGCGTAGCCGAAGCCGACAATGGTGAAGAAGACCAGCCCGATGGCGAGGTCGAGGATCGGCCCGCGCAGCGCGATCAGTTCGCGCTTGGGCGCACCATAGGCGTCGCTGAACAGCAGCGGTGGGATGAACACCAGCAGAAACAGCTCGGGATCGATCTCGACATGCATTCCGCGCACCGGCCAAGCCAGTGCCGCGCCGATGGCGATCTGCAGCACAGGTAGCGGAACCCGCACCGGCCGGACCAGCGCGCCCGAAACGGCGACGAAGATAAGCACGACCAGAATGAACATTGCGACATGCATGATGCGATTTCCGAATACGGCGCCGCGCGTTCTTTTGCCGGCGATCAGTCCAGCAAAGCTTGCCGCGAAAGACTCGGCAACGAAAAAGGCCGCCCTTCCGGCGGCCTTTTGCAAATGAACTCAGCTGCTTAGAGCGCGGATGTGATCTGCAGCTCGTTGGCTCCGTCGAGGCCGTAAATGTCGTCACGGAACTGGACCACGCCCGGCCCTGTCGACCAGGCCGAGACGTAGAGAAAATAAACCGGCACCGGATTGGTGACCTGCACCGGCGTGTTCTCCCCGGTCTTGATCGCCGCCTCGAAATGCTGGCGATCCCAGCCCGGTGTGTCGCGCAGAATCCAGGTGACGAGGTCGCGCACGTTCTGGACCCGCACGCAGCCAGAGGAATCGAAGCGCATCAGCTTGCCGAACAGGCTCTGCTGCGGCGTGTCGTGCATGTAGACGCCGTCCGGGCTGGGGAAATTGATCTTGACCGAGGCCATCGCGTTGCCGGAACCGGGATCCTGGCGGAAGCGGTATTTGGCGGCATCGTCGGTCGACCAGTCGACCGTCATTGGGTCGACCTCGCTGCCGTCCGGCGCAAACAGGCGGATATGGCTATCCTTGAGATAGTTGGGGTCCTTCCGCATCAGCGGAATGATGTCCTTGCGCACGATCGAGACCGGCGCGTTCCAGTACGGATTGACGATGATTTCGTTGATCTTGGAATTGACGATCGGCGTCTGGCGATCGATCTTGCCGACGATTGCGGTGTGGCGCAGCACAACGCGGTCGTTCTCGACTGCCTCGATCTGCGCCGCCGGGATGTCGACCAGAACATAGCGGTTGCCAAGCGTGCCGGCCCGCTCACGCAGCCGTTGCAGATTGGTCTGCAGCTGACCAAGCCGAACCGGCGCCGACACGTTCATTGCCGCGAAAGTATATTTGCCCGTGGTTCCGTCGGCCGGCAAGCCGTGACGCAACTGGAAGCGCTTGAGCGCCGAGTCGACGTAAGAATCGAACGCTTCCGAGAGCCCGGCGCTCTGCGCCAGATCGCCCGATATCATCAAGCGCCTGCGCAGCGGCACCACATCGGGATCCTCGACGCCAAGCTGCAGCTTCTTGGTGTCTGGAACCTGCTCCCAGCCGCCTTGCGCGACGATATTCTGATACTGCATGATCGCCTGCTCGGTGAAGGACACCGTCTGCAGGCTGAAGATCGGCAGCGTCGAGGCAACCTTGCCGCCTTCGCTGGCACGCGCATCGAATTGGTCGTCCCAATTGCCGCGCGCCGAGGATTTCAGGATATCCCCGATCACATCCTGCGCACTGGCGCGGCCGGCGACCATTGCGGCTGCGAGCGCGGAGGCTCCTGAAAGGAAGAAACGGCGGCTGGTTCTCATGGACGTTCCAGACATTCTTGCTACAATTCAACCCACCGGGCGGTCTCGCCCGCACTCTAGAGTTGGCTTCTTAACAATTAGCCAACCATGGCCCGCATCACTTCGGTGTAAAACCACATGGGAAGTGACTTGAGCACAGGACAAATGCACGGCTTTGGCCCCAGCATCACCCGCATCTTCGGTTCCATTGGAATATGGCGGCAACGTGGCTGTTGCTCGAATTTGGATCGGCCGGCCTGACGAAACGGCAAGACCGGTGCTTTTCGGCACCGGCCTTTGGTCCACTCCGCGGCAGCATTTCCGTAGTCCAGCTTCAGATCTTGATGCGGCGGATGCGATTACATCCGGTAGGCGATGGTATCGTTCCAGAACCGATCCAGGCGCTGCAGGGCGCGGTTCATCTGCTTGAACTCTTCCGTGTTGATGCCGCCAACCTGCTCGATCGAACCGACATGGCGCTCGTAGAGGCCGGCGACGACTTCCGCCACCTCATTGCCCTTCGGCGTCAGCGAAACCCGCACCGAACGGCGGTCGATGCGCGAGCGCTGGTGGTTGATGAAGCCGAGATCGACCAGCTTCTTCAGATTGTAGGAGACATTCGAGCCGAGATAATAGCCGCGCGAGCGCAGTTCGCCGGCGGTCAGCTCCGAATTGCCGATGTTGAACAGGAGCAGCGCCTGGATGGCGTTGATGTCGGAGCGACCGTTGCGGTCGAATTCGTCCTTGATCACGTCAAGCAGACGGCGATGCAGCCGCTCGACCAGCTGCAGCGATTCCATGTACAGCGAACGGATCGCCTCGCGGCGGTCATCGGATACGTTGGCGGTCTTCGCCGCCGGACGCGAATTGATCATTGTCTTTGCCTCTCGTTTGTCGCCCGGTGATTTTTTGTTCTTCACCTTGATCGCGACACTATCGAATACTCATAAAATTCGACTTAAACGCCAAGGCTAACAAGAGCTTACCGGTAAGGGGTTTCGAAAGAGGCTTAACGGACGGTCACCCGAGCAAGGATAATTAACCAAAAGATTTAGCCAACGATCCTGGCCGGAATTGCTATCGCCGGGGTTGCCGCTTCTGGATCCAGATCACCACGCGGAACACTATGTAGAGCAGCGCCACCGCAAGGTGCGAGGCGACGATCAGCGGCCGGTGGCCGAACAGCTCGGGGAAGCCGGCATACATGACGCACTCGGTCACCGCGCAGATGAACCAGATCACCGGCCCCCAGGACGCCAGCATCCAGAGGCCGGCGGCAGCGAACGGAAAAAACACCGCCAGCACCACCGCCGCCACCTGCCAGTGCACCGGCATCAGGTCGAAGCGCCACAACGGGCCGGGGTAAAAGCCGATCAGCCGGATCCAGTACAAGATGCCGAACAGCAGACAGTAGCCGGCGATGACGCGCTGGAACCAGGCGAAGATGACCTCGATCGTCGAGGGCTGCAGCACCACGCGTCTCGAGGCGACCTCGCTCACAGCTTCAGTTCCCGTTCGCCGAGCGGTGCGAAATAGGCGTCGACGTTGGCGGCGCTGACGTCATCGATGCCTGCCGGCCGCCATTGCGGCGTCGAGCCTTTATCGATGATGGCGGCGCGGATACCTTCATAGAAGTCGTGCCCGGCAAGCATGCGGTTGAGGATACGGAACTCCATTTTCATGCACTCGTCCATCGACAACGTCTGCCCGGCGCTGATCTGGCGCCATGCAACATGCAAGCTGGTCGGTGAACGTGTGCGGATGGTGGCCAGCGTCTTTGCCGCGAACTCGTCGGCAGCGGCTGCCCGCTCCAGGCTAGCGACGATATCGGCCAGCGACGGCTGCGCGAAATGCCGGGCGATGGCTTCCAGCGTCGGCCTGTCGGTCTCGCGCCTGGCCGGGACGAAGCAGCCGCGCAGCACCGATTCCGGGTCGCCGCTTTCCGCCAGACGGTCGAGGAAGCCGGCCTGGCCCTCCGCCTTGATCGTATGGGTGGCGAGGCCCGACCACAAAGCATCGCCATAGCGGATGCGGTTGCCGGTCAGCGCCAGATACATGCCGAAGCTGCCGCCGAGATCCGGCAACAGATGGCTGGCGCCGACATCCGGGAAAAAGCCGATGCCGACCTCGGGCATGGCAAACTGGGCGTTCTCGGTCAGCACTCGCTGCGAGCCATGGAAGGAGATACCTACGCCGCCGCCCATGACGATGCCGTCGATCACCGCGACATAGGGTTTCTTGAAGCGGGCGATGCGGGCATTCAGCCGGTATTCATCGGCGAAGAAATCGACCGGAGGCCTTCCTGCGCGGCCGGCTTCGTAGATGTGGAGGATGTCGCCGCCCGCCGAAAATGCCCTGCCCTCGGCCTTGACGACGACAACGTCGACGCCGTCGTCGCGCTCCCAACTGCGCAGCGCCTTGTCCAGCGCCTTGACCATGCGGTGGGTTACGGCATTGAGCGCCTGCGGCCGCGTCAGCGTGACGACGCCGGCCCTGCCCAATCTTTCGAAGCGAATCTCGTCGCCTCCGCCAAAATCCATCGCCAGAGAATCCCTCCCCGCGCCCGCCGGGAGTGAAGTGCTAAAGCGTGGCGCATGGCCGCGTCAATGGCGGCGCCCAATCCGCTGCATGGTCGTCGGCGTCACCCAGTGCTAATGCTGGCGCTTTGAACCGGAAGGTTGAACCATGCCTTGGTTGCCGCGCCTTGCTGTTGTGGTGGTCGGCCTGATCGCTGCGAACGCTCCTCCCGTATCGGCCGGAACCGTCGACGAGCTCTATCAATCGCAGACCATCGTCACCGGCCAGGGCGAGGTCAACAGGCAGATCGGTTTCAAGGCCTGCCTCGATGCGGTGCTGGTTCGTGTGTCCGGCGATCAGCGGCTGCCGAAGAGAACTGAGATGGCGGCGCCGCGCGACAAGGCCGGCAGCTTCGTTGCCGAATTCCGCTATCGCGACCGTCTCGAAGGCATTCCGGTCCATGACGAACAGGGCACCCATGACCGGCCGCACGATCTCACTTGTCTGTACAGGCCTGACGTTATCGATCCGGTGCTTGCCACGCTCGGCAGCAAACCATGGCTTGGCGAGCGGCCACGCCTGGTAATTTTCCTGGCGGCGGAGCAAGGCACAAGGCAGTTCGTGCTGACCGCCGACGATGAGCGCGGGGCGGCGATGCGCGAATCGTTCGTCAACGCCACCGGTCCGCTGGTCATGCGGATTGTGTTTCCCGAAGCGTCGCTGCTATCGGCCTCAAAGCTTAACGACCAGGCCCTGCGCCATGCCGATATCACGACGCTGGACCAGCTTGCCAGGAAGGCCGGAGCCGACCAGGCGCTCGCCGGCAGTATCGTCTGGAGCGACAAGGAACTGGGCTGGATAGCCGACTGGCGGCTTGCCTTGAATGGCAAGAGCTACAATTGGCAAGTGCGCGGCGTCAGCTTCGACGAGGCATTCCGCGTCGCCATGCGGGGTGCTGCGCAGATCCTATCGGGCAATGGGCAACCAGAATAGCGCCCGACAGGACCGCTGGCACAATCGTGTCGCATTGGTCAGCAGCGAAAGCTCGTGGTAAAAGCCGCCCGATCCGGAGTTTTTGCGATGAACAAATTCACCCCTGCAAAGCCT
This sequence comes from Mesorhizobium sp. M0633, assembly GCF_040320645.1. Taxonomy (NCBI): domain Bacteria; kingdom Pseudomonadati; phylum Pseudomonadota; class Alphaproteobacteria; order Hyphomicrobiales; family Phyllobacteriaceae; genus Mesorhizobium; species Mesorhizobium sp. M0633. The sequence goes on along the minus strand of NZ_JAMYQC010000010.1, from coordinate 57,111 downwards.
GCCGGCGCGCGCAGCGTCGACGAGATCACCGGCAGCCGGCGGCTGCGGCGCATGCGCAAGGCCGATTGGTCGCGCCGCCTTGTCCAGGAGAACCGGCTGTCGGTCGACGATCTGATCTGGCCGATCTTCGTCGTCCACGGCAGACAAGTGCGCGAACCGATTGCCGCCATGCCCGGCGTGTTCCGCCTGTCGCTCGACCTCGCCGTCAAGGAGGCTGAGCGAGCGGCCAAACTTGGCATTCCGGCGATCGCCACTTTCCCCAATGTCGAGCTCGGCCTGCGCGATCAGACCGGTTCGCATATCCTCGATCCGGAAAACATCATCAACCGTGCCACCCGCGCCATCAAGCACGCGGTGCCGGAGATCGGCATCATCACCGACGCCGCGCTTGACCCTTTCACCTCGCATGGCCATGACGGCATCTTGCGCGAGGGCATTATCGTCAATGATGAAACGGTGGAGCAGGTGACGGCGGCGGCAGTCATCCAGGCGGCGGCGGGGGCCGACATCATTGCCCCCTCGGACATGATGGACGGCCGGATCGGTGCCATCCGCGATGCGCTCGACGCCAATGGATTTCAGGATGTGGCGATCATGTCCTATGCGACCAAGTTCGCATCCGCCTTTTACGGCCCCTATCGTGAGGCGGTCGGCACCGCCGGCCTGCTCAAGGGCGACAAGAAGACCTATTACATCGACCACGCCAATTCCGACGAAGCGGTGCGCGAGGCCGAGCAGGATCTCGCCGAGGGCGCCGACATGCTGATGGTCAAGCCCGGCCTGCCCTATCTCGACATCATCCGGCGGCTCAAGGACGAGTTGCAGATGCCGACCTTCGCCTATCAGGTCTCGGGCGAATATTCGATGATCAAGGCCGCCGCCGCCAATGGCTGGATCGATGGCGAAAAGGCGATGCTGGAATCGCTGCTCGCCTTCAAGCGCGCCGGCTGCGACGGGATTCTCACCTACTTTGCGCCCGAAGTGGCGGCGATGCTCAAGGGGTGATGCGCCTTTGTAGCGTCTACATCGAGTAGTGTTCGTTCGTCCAAAGCGCGACATGGAACGCCGCAGGACATCGCTTCAAGTTTACGCTGCCCCTCGTTGCCCTGCCGGGCATTTCTCGCCGTAAAGTGGCAGGGAGAAAGACGCGTTCGTAAAAGATTTCACCAATCTCCAGCGTTGCAAAAATATCGACGTTGCGGCCAGCCCCTTCTCCCCGTCACTATACAGGGAGAAGCTGCCGGCAGGCGGATGACGGGCGGCGCCGACATTGAGATTAGTTATTCCAACATGATTTGGAAGCGATTGCCCCGCCGGCGATTCAAAATACCGCTTGCAAAATGCAATCAGTTAAGCTACCCCGATAACTGCTTGCATCTCACAATTGGTTATCGAGGAGGCTCTCATGTCCAAACTTCGCGTCAGCGCTTTCACCTTGTCGATCGACGGCTTCGGCGCCGGTCCCGACCAAGACCTGAAGAACCCGCTGGGTGTTGGCGGGGAAGCCCTGCACGAATGGATGTTCGGCACCCGCACCTTCCGCAAGATGGTCCTCGGCAAGGATGGCGGGACCACGGACACTGACGAGGCGTTCGCCGCGCGCAGCTTCAAAAATATCGGCGCGTGGATCCTGGGCCGCAACATGTTTGGGCCGATCCGCGGCGAATGGCCGGATGACAGCTGGAAAGGCTGGTGGGGTGACAACCCGCCCTACCATGTGCCGGTCTTCGTGCTCACGCACCATCCACGTGATCCCATTGTCATGGAGGGCGGCACGACCTTCTATTTCGTGACCGACGGCATCCACTCAGCGCTGGAGAAGGCGAAAGCAGTGGTTGACGGCAAGGATGTACGGCTGGGCGGTGGCGTTTCTACGATCCGGCAATATCTCAAGGAAAAGCTCATCGACGAAATGCATCTGGCGATCTCACCGGTCCTGCTAGGCGCCGGCGAGAGCCTTTTTGCCGGCATCGACATGCCCAAGCTCGGCTATCGCTGCAGCGAGCAGGTCGCGACGCCGAAGGCCACGCATGTCATCATCGAGCGCACCTAGCTTGTTGCAGGGCGCCGCCATGGAGGCGCCGCCTTCCTCGCCGCTTTAGTCAGTACTTCTCCGGCACATACAGTTCGCGCGGCAGTACCTGGCGCTCGTATTCGGGATTGAAGACGCGCTCCGGCAGTGTGATCTCTTCGTGCGGCACCTCCTCATAGGGCATCTGCTTGAGGAGATGGTCGATGCAGTTCAGCCGTGCCCGCTTCTTGTCGTTGCCCTCGACGATGAACCACGGGGCTTCCGGGATATTGGTGCGGGCGAACGTTTCTTCCTTGGCCTTGGTGTACTGCTCCCAGCGCACGCGCGACTGGAGGTCCATCGGCGACAGTTTCCATTGCTTCATCGGGTCATGGATGCGCATCAAAAAGCGCATCTGCTGCTCCTCGTCAGTGATCGAAAACCAGTATTTGACAAGCGTAATGCCTGAGCGGACCAGCATGCGTTCGAAATCCGGAACGTCGCGGAAGAACTCCTCGACCTGATCCGGCTGGGCAAAGCCCATTACCCGCTCGACGCCCGAGCGGTTGTACCAGGAGCGGTCGAACAGCACGATCTCGCCGCCGGCCGGCAGATGCGGAACGTAGCGCTGGAAATACCATTGCGACTTCTCGCGCTCGGTCGGCGCCGGAAGTGCTGCGACGCGGCAGATGCGCGGATTAAGCCTCTGGGTGATGCGCTTGATAACACCACCCTTGCCCGCCGAGTCGCGGCCCTCGAAGACCACGACGAGCTTCTTCTTGTGATAGGCGACCCAGGATTGTAGCTTGATCAATTCGGATTGCAGCGTGATGAGATTGCGAAAATACTGCAGGCGGTCGATCGATGGCGGATGCGCATTCTTGTAGATCTTGGCGATCTCCATCGACAGCGCCGGCTCCGAGATTTCCAGCTCATAATCTTCGTCGAGCGTGTCGGCGAGTTCCGCTTCCAGCCAGTCCCTGGCCGGGGAATTCTGTTTTATCTCGGTCATTTGCGCTGCTCCGCTTACAGGCCTTGCCGGCCGCTGTCAGGCGCTCTGCCGCCCGGCCCGGCGGCCGGAAATCGAAGCGCTGGACCGATGTTAGTATAGGCCGGCAATGACGGTTTTATTGCAGCCACTACTGCGCCGGCTGTGCGTTCAATCCGCAAGATGTGATCGAGCTTGCCCTGCGGGGCGGGCGACAAGCGGAACGAATTATCCTACAAATGCCCGGTTCACTGAGGGGCTGTCGTTTGCAACGCCCTTTCCCGATAAATTGTGAGGATACGACATGGAATACCGCACTCTCGGCCGTTCCGGGCTGAAGGTTTCGACGCTGACCATGGGCACCATGACGTTCGGCGGCGGCGGCGCGTTTTCGGCGGTCGGCAAGACCGACCTCGACGAGGCGCGCCGGATGATCGATCTTTGCATCGATGCCGGCGTCAATGTCATCGACACCGCCAACGTCTATTCGAACGGGGTGTCGGAAGAGATCATCGGCGAGGCGCTCGGCGGCAAGCGCAAGGGCGACGTGCTGATCGCCTCCAAGGCGCGCATGCGGATCGGCAAAGGCCCCAATGATGAAGGCCTGTCGCGCTACCATCTGATCCGCGAATGCGAAAGGAGCCTTAAGCGGCTCAGGACGGATGTCATCGACATCTATTTCCTGCACGAGTGGGATGGCCTGACACCGCTTGAGGAAACCATCGCCGCGCTCGACACGCTGGTCGCGCAGGGCAAGGTCCGTTATGTCGGCTGCTCCAATTATTCCGGCTGGCAAGTTATGAAGGGGCTGGGGATCAGCGACCGTCAGCACCAGCCACGTTTCGTCACCCAGCAGATCCATTACACGCTGGAAGCGCGCGAGGCCGAGTATGAATTGTTGCCGATCTCGGTCGACCAGGGGCTCGGCGTGCTGGTCTGGAGCCCGCTTGCCGGCGGGTTGCTGTCCGGCAAATACCACCGTGACCAGCCGACCGCCCGCCAGCTCAGCGGCTGGTCGGAACCGCCGATCCGCGACGAGGACCGGCTGTGGCGGATCGTCGACACGCTGATCGATATCGGCAATAACCACGGTGTGTCGGCAGCGCAAGTGGCGCTTGCCTGGCTGCTCGGCCGGCCCGCCGTCAGTTCGCTGGTGATCGGCGGACGAACCGAAGCGCATTTCAAAGACAATATCGCCGCTGCAAGCCTGGTGCTTGGCGATGAGGAGCGCACACGCCTCGATGCGGTCAGCAGGCCGCCCGTGCTCTATCCCTACTGGCACCAGCAATTCACGGCAAAGGACCGGTTCGGGCCGGCCGATCTCGTCCTCGACCGCGACGGCGCCTGAAAAGCCGGGCTCTCCGGACTGCGCCGAGATATGGAGCCCGATCGTGCCTTGCGGTGTTGTGTTTGCGGTCCAATGCTCCTAGGCAAAGGCCAAGCACAATGAAAGGAAACGATATGGCACGAGCACCGAACTACGGTCAGGAACGCAAGGAACGCGACCGGCAGAAGGCTGCCAAGAAGGCGGAAAAGCAGGCTGCCAAGGTCGCAGCCAAGGAGCGATCGAAGCCCGAGGGCGAGAGCGAGTCCCAAACCAAAACCGAAACGACCGAGTGATGACGCCCGGCCTGTCAGGCGGTCCGGGCCTCGGTCAAATCCCGCTATGCCTCAGGCGGGCGCCTTGTCGCTGACGAAGACGTTCACTTCACGCGCGGCGGCAATAAAGGCCCGTCTTGCGTTCATGGCCGGCTTGTCGCCGGCCAGCGCATCATGACAGGCTTGCAACGCTTCGCGGTGCTTGGGGCTGCGCTTGCCGGGCCAATTGTTGAGGAGGTAGTCGGAAGCCTCGCGGGCCGTACGCAAGAGCTGATTGCTTCCCGCCGCGCCCTTGACGGTCACGGGTGTGTCAAATCGGTTGTTTTCCATCGCTGCTCTTACGCCATCGGCATTTGCGAAGCGAGACCGAAAGTAGCATTCTTCGCTCATCTGCTCTTTTCGTGATCAATGGCAGCCGATCCTCACTCAAGCGACGACGGCAAATCCCCGGGCGCGCAGGCCGCGCCGGTCGTTGCGCAGCGAGGTCACCAGCCGGTCGCGGCTGCCGATGATATGGGCCGAAAGCAGGCGGGCGGCGGTATCGGCATCGCCGGCCCGCACCGCCGACAGAATGGCATGGTGTTCGGCCCAGGCACGGCCGAGCGCTGCCTCGTCGCGAACCTCGAGCCAGCGGGCGCGCGACAGGCGTGTCATCACGTCGCGAACCGCTCTGAACAGGAACTCGTTGCCTGATAGACGCGCCAACTCGATATGAAAATCCATGCCGACACGATGCCATTCCTCGCGCGGGGTTTGGTCGTCGCAGGAATCGAGCATCGCCTCGATGATTTCGACGGCACTTCTGTCCTGCAAGGTGCAAGTTAGTCTGAGTGCCGCGACCTCGACCGCCTCGCGATAGACGGCGATCTGCTCGAGTTCAGCAAGATTGATGGGCGAGACCGTCCAGCCGCGGCCGTCGCGGCAGATCAGGCCTTCAGTCTCGAGCCGCAGCAATGCCGCCCTGACCGGCGTGCGCGATGCACCGAAGCGGCTTTCGACCCAGCGCTCCGTCAGCCGCTCGCCGGGACCGATCTCGAGCCCGAGGATCATCTCGCGAAGCTGCTTTTCGACGTTCTGCATCTGCGACATTGGCGTTCCGTTCAGGTCATTTGTTCCGGCAATCGGGTCACTGGCCGGCGTTGGCCGATCACGCCGGCCTTTGTCGATCATATTTGAGAGGCCCGCATTGACAGCGACGGGGCTTGCGTTCATGACAGATACCAGTTTGGTATCCCAAATTGGTATCCGTAGCAAGTTTCATGCAAGCTGGCCGGACAGGACATGACATGCCGCAAGACGCCGCCCTCGCCATGCAAGGCACGCACAACGTCCACTGGCGCCGCAATCTCGCCGTGTGTTTTGCCGGCTCGTTCAGCACGCTTGTAGCGATGACGCTGCTGTTGCCCTTCCTGCCGCTTTACGTCGAGCAGCTGGGCGCCGAGGGCCATGCGGCGATCGTGCAGTGGTCGGGCATCGCCTACGGCGCCACCTTCCTTGCTGCCGCGCTGGTCGCGCCCCTGTGGGGGCGGCTAGGCGACCGCTACGGCCGCAAACTGATGCTGGTGCGAGCCAGTTTCGGCATGGCGCTGTGTATGTCGCTGACCGGCATGGTGCAGACCGTCTGGCAATTGGTGCTCTTGCGCCTGCTGATCGGCTTTGCCGGCGGCTATTCTTCGGGCTCGACCATCCTGGTTGCCATGCAGACGCCGAAGGATCGCTCCGGCTGGGCGCTGGGCGTGCTGTCGGCCGGAATCACGGCCGGTGCCCTGGTCGGTCCGCTGCTTGGCGGCGCGCTGCCGCCGCTGATTGGCATCCGCGCCACATTCCTGCTCGCCGGCGGCGTCATTTTCCTGGCTTTTCTGGCAACCACCTTGCTGATCAAGGAGGCCCCTCGCCCGGTTGCCGCCAAGGCCGCGTCAGAAGAAAAAGTGAAAGACGGCTGGTCGCAGATTCCCGACAAGCGCCCCGTCGTCGCCATGCTGGCGACCGGCATGCTGTTGAGTTTCGCCACCATGTCGATCGAGCCGATCATCACCGTCTATGTCCAGCAGCTCATCGAAGATCAGAGCCAGGTCACGCTGGTCTCCGGCATCGTCATGTCCGCGGCAGCGCTAGGCGCCATCCTGTCGGCGTCGCGGCTCGGCAAGCTCGCCGACCGTATCGGCCACTGGAACGTCATCGTTGCCGCACTCGCCGTCTCGGCGCTGCTGCTGATCCCGCAGGCCTTCGTTACCCAGGGCTGGCAGCTCGTCGGCCTGCGTTTCCTGATGGGCCTGGCGCTTGGCGGTCTTTTGCCCTGCATCACCAGCGTCATCCGCCACAATGTGCCCGACGGGGTCGGCGGCAACGTGCTGGGCTTGTCGATCTCGGCGCAATATGTCGGGCAGGTCGCCGGACCGTTGCTCGGCGGCTTCGCCGGCGGCCATTTCGGTATGCGCTCGGTGTTTCTCGGCACATCCATTCTGATGGCGGGCGGAGCGGCCTATAACTGGCTGGTCCAGTCGCGCCGCGAACGCGACATGCTGGCGGAAGCCGGCAAATCCTGACACGGTTCGCGGCACTATCTCAGGCGGTCGCCAGGAATCACGGAGGCGTGGAAATGAGCACGGATGAACACGCGGCAGGCGGCCGCATTCTGGTTCTTGCCGGCGGCCTATGCGGCGCAACCGGCGTGGCGCTTTCGGCGGCGGCGGCACATCTCGGCGGCGCTTTCGTCGGTACGGCCGCATCCTTCCTGCTCTTGCATGCGCCGGTCTTCCTTACCGTCGGGCTGCTCGGTGGCAATAGCATCCTGCGAACCGGAAGCCTCATCCTTCTCGTCGGGCTTCTGCTATTCTCGGGAGATCTTTTGGCCCGCGACTTCCTTGGCTCGCGGCTGTTCCCGATGTCGGCGCCGATCGGCGGCACGTTGCTCATCGGCGGCTGGCTGATGATGGCCGCCTCGGCGCTGGTGCGCCCGCGCCGCCATTGATGCGGCAACCAATGGCCGCCGCTGCTCCTTCGCCAGCCGCCCTCGATCCACGAGCTCTGTCTTGCCAGCTCAGTCTCGCGGACGTTCGGGCCGGACTTGGCCATCGCTGTTGGTCGTCTTGACTACACGCCGCCGCTCCGGCCGTTCGGTGGCCGGCGAGATGCCCCAATAATTGCGATAGATGTCTTCGAACAGATGCTTGATCGGGTGCATGGTTTAATCTCCTCTAGTTTTTTGAATCGATCCAATCAGCGGGCACAAAAATAGGCCACCGATCAGCTCCGCTTGCGTCCTACGAGGAAACCCAGGTCGCGAATCCACGGACCGGTCCTATCTCGCCGCTTCCGGGCCTCCGCGCTCGAACGGATGCTCCAGTCGTTCCGGTAAATGTCCTCGAACAGATAATTGACGGGGTGCATGGCGCTCTCCTCTTGTATCGATCCAATCTGGGGACGAAAAACGCTCTTGGATCGATTCAAAGAATACGCATCGCACCACAAATGTCAAGCAAGAATTTGAATCGATCCAACGAAGGTGTTAGGTAGTCGGCGATACTGTTGGACCGGAGTCCCGGAGACAAACAAATGGCATCACTCACCGAAGGCAGGAGGCCCATCCGGCTGGCGGACATCGCCAAAGCCGCGGGCGTATCACACGGCACTGCCTCCAATGTCTTCAGCCGTCCCGAAATCGTACGCGAGGAAGTCCGCGAGCGGGTCAAGGCGGCGGCCGACGCGCTGGGCTACGCCGGCCCCGATCCAAAGGGCCGCCTGCTGCGCGCCGGCAAGGTCAATGCGATCGGCGTCGCCACAACCGAGCCGCTGTCCTATTTCTTCGACGACCCCTTTGCGCGCGTGATGATGGCCGGCATCTCGGAGGCATGCGACGCCACCGGCGCGGGAATAGCCCTCGTGTCGGCCGGCAACGAGGAAAAACTTGCCTGGAATATCCAGAGCGCCCTGGTCGACGGCTTCATCCTGTTCTGCATCGAGGGCGGTCCGCGCCTCGTCGAGCTGACGCGCGAACGCAAGCTCCCCTTCGTCGCGCTCGAGCTCGGCTCGCAGGACGCCACGGTCTCCGCGATCGGCGTCGACAATGTTGCCGGCGGCCGGCTCGCGGCGCGCCATCTGGCGGAACTTGGACATCGCCGCTTCGCCGTGCTGTCGCTGGCCTTCGCCGACGACAGCACCGGACTTGTCTCGCCCGAGCAGGTCCGGACCGCAGTCTATACAGGAACCCGTGACCGCCTCCTCGGCTATCTCGAAGAGCTTTCCCGGTTCGGCGTCGATACCGCCAAGGTGCCGGTCTACGAGACTGAAAACGATGAGGCCAGCACAAAGGCCGGCCTCGAAACCCTCTTCGCCTCGGCAGAACCGCCGACCGCCATCCTGGCGATGTCGGACCGGGTCGGGATGGAAGCATTGGAATGGCTCAGCGCGCGGGGCATCGCGGTTCCTCGCGATGTTTCCGTCGTCGGCTTCGACGGCGTGCCTGAAGCCGCAATTTGCGAGCCTCCGCTCACCACCATCGCCCAGCCGATCGCCGAGATCGGCCGCCGGGCAGCGCGAAGAATCCTCGACTTCGACGGCACGGTGCGGCGAGAAACGCTCGATGTCGAACTTGTCGTCAGGGCGTCGTCCGGGCCGCCGCCAGGCACAGGTTGACTGGGCAGATCGGCTCCAAATCTTATCGATTGGCCGCCATCGGACCGATGCCAAAGGATGGACGGACCGGTGACGCCTCGTTGCGGACCGGCTTGCCCTTGCCGGACCAGCCGATAGCGGACAGCCATTCCAGATAGAAGGCGAGCGCGAACTGCATGGCGATGCCGGCGGCGAGCAGCAGACTGTCATAGGCAAAGCCGCCCGGGTTGACCAGCTTCATCACCTGCGCCGCCATGGCAATCACCGTGCCGGCAATGAAAACCGGCAGCGAGCGTTTGCCCAATATGGCGAGCGGATTGTCGCGGCCGGTGCGGAACAGGTTCGAGACGAAAGGCAAGGCGACAACCAGATAGCTCATCGCCAGGATGTGCAGCAGCCGCGGCAACGACAGGAACGTCTTGTCGAAACCGGTCAGCACCACCGGCAGGTCGAGCCACGACACATGCCCCCACAGCGGGCTGTGCACCCAGACGAGTGCCGTCAGCACATAGGCGGCGGCCGCGCCGACCAGCCAGCGATTGACAGGGATGGTGCCGCCGCGCCGCACATGCAACACGCTGGCCATGCCGATATTGAACAGCAATTGCCATGACAGCGGATTGAGGAACCAGAAGCCGGGCTCCGGGTAGTTCGGCGGCGCGATCTGGTAGATTCCGGCAATCAGCCAAAGGGCTGCGGATACTGCGAGCGCCGCCAGTGGCCGGTAGCTGATGAACAGCAGGAAGACCGGCGCCATCAACAGCAGCGCCGCATAGACCGGCAGTATGTTGTTGTAACCGAGCTGATGGCCGAGCGTGACGATGCCGACCAGGACTTGTGGCGGGTTCCTGACGAGCGGCTCGATGTTGATCAGCGTCAGAAGATCCGGCCGTTTCGCAAACACCGCCGCCGCGCAGAAGATAGCCATCACCACCATCGTCGTGACGATGTGGGTGACATAGAGCACACCGGCGCGGCGCCACATTTTCAGCGTTGCAATCAGCCGGTTTCCCGGCTGGAACTTAGTGCCGTAGGCGAGAGCGACGGACATGCCGGAGATCAGCACGAAGGCCTCGGCCGCATCTGAAAACCCGAAATTCTTGTAGGTCAGCGTTTCGAACACGGTGCCCGGCACGTGGTCGACGAATATGGTCAGGAGGGCGAGAGCCCGGAACACATCAATACGCGTATCGCGTTCCGGCGAAACTGGCATGGTCATCGATAAAAGGCCTTAAAGCTGGTTGTTCATGCCCGGCATGCGATCCCTCGGGCGACCACCCGGCGCACACTGCTTCGATCCCCCCGCGGGGATTATATCGGCAAAGAAACGGACTGAAATGCGCCCGGTTCAATCAACTTTCGCGGAGCTTGAAAATATTCCGTTTTGAAGCCGGCAAATTAACGAAAGTAACGCGGAATCAAAAGGATGTGACTATGGCCGAGCAAAGCCTCGAAGACGGTATTTTGCAGGAGAATTCAGGCTTTTTCTACCGGCTCCATCGATCCGCCAATTTACCCGGTGACTGGCTGTTCCTGTTGCATGGATCGGGTGTCGACGAGACGACCTTGCTGCCGCTTGGTCGGCAAATCGCGCCGCATGCGGCGCTGGTTACGGTCCGTGGCCGCATCCCTCAGGAGGACGGTTTCCGCTGGTTCACGTGCATCACCCCGACGCGATTCGAGCAGGCAAGTATCCGCGCGGAGGCAGATGCGTTTGCAAGCTTCGTCGCCGGCGTCGCGAAGCGCCACAGCCTCGATCTCCGCCGCGCGACCTTTCTCGGCTATTCGAACGGCGCCAATCTGGTTTCAAGCGTCATGCCGCTGCATCCGGGCCTCATCGAGCGCGCTGCATTGCTGCGCCCCATGCCGGTGCTCGACGAGGTGCCGCCGGCCGACCTGTCGAAGGCGCGGGCTCTGATCGTCGCCGGCGCCGCCGACCTGACCTACGCGCCATTCGCACCGGTGTTGGCCGCTCTACTGAGCTCGCATGGCGCCAAGGTCGAGACCCACACCATTGCCTCCGGCCATGAAATCGGCGACGCGGATGCTGAAATCGTCAGGCAGTGGCTGGCGGGGTCAGGCAACCGCTGAACGAGCGGATTGAGCGCACGCACAACGCGGGCCCGACCATCGAATGTCAGTGTGCGGCGGGCTGGAATAGCTCGATCACATTGCCGGACGGGTCTTCGAGCAGGGTCTGCGAGCCGCCGACGCCGTTGATGATATCGTTGCGGAAGGCGAGCCCGGCGCCCTTCAGGCGCGCAACCTCTTGCTTCAGATCCGGCACCACCAGCACGATGCGGTTCCACCCTCCCGGCACCGGCCGGCGGCCATCCGGCATCGCCCGTGCGCCCGAGCTCTCCGGCCCGCTCAGCAGAAGCCGCAGATCGCCGCGCGTGACCGAGCAGAAAGCCGGCCGCGCATCCCGTTCAATGGCAAAGCCCAGATGCTTCACGTAGAAATCGATGGAAGCGGCGACATCGTCGACAATATAGCGAACACTGACGGGCGTCATGACCGGGGCCCTTTCAGTTTGAGTAGAACGTTTTATTAAAGGCTGCTCATCATCGGCAACGCCCCGGCAGCACTACGACGCCGCCGACACACTATGACCGTCGGTTCGCCAGGGGATCAGGGCAAGCAGACCAGCACTGCCGACCACGGCGAAGACAGCGCCGTAGATGAACACCGCCTCATGGCTTACACGATCCCAGAGCTGTCCGGCGACAACGCTTGCCGCGAGTTCCAGCAGGCCGACCGTGGTGCTGTACCAGCCGATGCCGCTGGCACGCAGCTCTTGCGGCACGAAGTCCGAGGCGAATGCCTTGCCGACTGAGCGGAAGATGCCTTGATAGAACCCGTAGAAGGCAAAAAGCAGCCCGATCAGATAGATGTTCCGGGTCAAGACGAAGCCGAGATAGGCGATCAGGAAGATGACGAAGGACGACAATAACACGCCCTTGCGGCCGAAGCGGTCCGATAGAAAGCCGGCCGGGTAGGAAATCAGCGCCGCAACGAGATTGAAGCCTGCGTAGATAAGAATGGTTGCCTCCAAAGAGGCACCGATATCCTGTGTTTGCAGAATCAGAAACGCATTGCTCGAATTGCCGATGCCGAAGAGAGCTGTCACCAAGAGATAGGTCCAATAGGCTTTGGGAAACTGCCGCAGATTGATGTCGATCTTGGCCTTTGCGGCTACGGCCAGTGGCTGCTCGTGCACCAACACCACCATGAGGAAGGCGAGGAGACCGGGAATGAGCGCGAGATAGAAGATCCAGCGGATATCGACTTTGAGGGCGATGAGAAGCAGCACCGCGAGCAGTGGTCCCAGAAACGCTCCCAGATTGTCGCCAATGCCTTCTAGGCCGAATGCTTTGCCTCGGTGCTCGTCGGCCACGGACGAAGCAAGGAGCGCGTCGCGCGGAGCGGACCGGAAACCTGCACCGAGCCGATCCACAAACCGCGCGCCCAGGACCATCGGCCACACCGTGGCCACGCCGATCAGCGGTTTGGCGATAGAGGCCAGAAAATAGCCAATGAGGGCTATCGGTTTCCGCTTCTGAAGCCTGTCCGAGAGCCAGCCCGAAAAACCTTGCACGATGTTCTGCGTCGCCTGGGCGATTCCGTCGACCAGACCGACGACGCTCCCGCTTGCGTGCAGAGTCTGGGTTAGGAAGATCGGCAGGATCGGATAAAGCATCTCTGTCGAAATGTCGGCAAACAGGCTCGCCAGCGCCAGAAGCACCGTGTTTCGGGAAATCCAGGCGAAGGTTTTCCTTGGCGCTGCCCCAGTCATTGCTTTGCCCTGTTCGGCAATCCGTTTGGCTGAAACGCAACGGCCACCATGTCGGTTGCAATGCGCCACTGCTGAGTGTCCTGCCCCCATCCCGAAGGTCCGCGCAGCAAAACCGATGCCCACGCGGTCCTTCGATTCGGGATCATGGTCTACCCTCGCCCCATTCGGTTCCAGGCGTCCAGCCCGGCGATCTTGTAGGCTTCGGCCAGCGTCGGATAGTTGAAGGTGTTGTTGACGAAGAAGTCGACGGTGCCGCCGAGATTGATGACCGCCTGGCCAATGTGGATGAGTTCGGTCGCGCCCTCGCCGACAATATGGGCGCCGAGCAGACGGCGTGTTTCGATCGAGAACAGAAGCTTCAGGAAGCCGGTGTTGACGCCCATGATGTGGCCGCGCGATGTCTCGCGGAACCGCGCCACGCCGACCTCGTAGGCGGCACCACTCTCACGCACCTGCTCCTCGGATTGCCCGACCGTGGAGATTTCCGGCACGGCGTAGATGCCATAGGGAAAGGTTTCGGGCGGCGGCGGCAAGGGCACGCCGAAGGCATGGCAGGCGGCCACCCTGCCCTGCTCCATCGAGGTCGAGGCCAGGCTCGGAAAGCCGATAACATCGCCGGCGGCATAGATGTTGGACGCGCTGGTCTGGAAGGTCTGCGGATCGACCTTGATGCGGCCTCTGGAATCGGACTCGATGCCGACCGTTTCCAAGCCCAGGCTGCCGACATTGCCGGTACGCCCTGCGGCGTAAAGCACGATCTCGGACCGTATGGTGCGGCCGTCGGCCAGCGTCACCTCGGCATAGTCGGGTTTGGAGGCGATCTCCTTGACGGCACTGCCCAATCGGATGGTCATGCCGCGGTCGCGCATCTGATGGATGAAGTCGTCGACGATCTCGCGGTCGACAAAATCCAACATCGTATTGCGCGGCTCGACCAGCGTCACCGGCACGTCGAGCGCCGAAAAGATCGTCGCATACTCGACACCGATAACACCGGCGCCGATCACCGTCAGCGTGCGCGGCAGGCGATCGAGCTCCAGCATCTCATCACTGTCGAAAATCCGTGTTTTGTCGAACGGCACGTCGTGCGGCCGGTGCGGCCGGGTGCCGACCGCGATCAGCGCATGGGAGAAGCCAGCCTCGCTGTAGTCGCCGGTGTCGGTGGTCAGGCTGACCTTGTTGGCGCCGAGGAATTTTGCCGCGGCGCGCGCGCTCTTGACCGTGTTGCGCATGAACTGATGCTGCAGCACCTCGACCTCATGGTCGAGCGTCTTGTGCAGGCGCTCGACCAGATCGCCGACCGAAATGTCCTGCTTGACGCGGTAGCCGCGTCCATAAAAGCCGCGCTCACGCCAGCCGAAGAGGTTGAGCACCGTCTCGCGCAACGTCTTCGACGGTATGGTGCCGGTATGCACCGACACGCCGCCGAGACGCCGGCCTCTGTCGACCACCAGCACCGACTTGCCGAGCTTGGCCGACTGCACCGCGGCGCGGCGCCCGGATGGGCCGCTGCCGATGACCAGCATGTCGTAGTCCATGTCGCCCCGTCCCCTCGGCTCGGCGCGCTTTGTTGCGCCGCAGCAAACTAACGCTATCCGCGCCGTGAATTCAACAAGTCAGACGGCCCCAGGCACTCCGTCACCATCTACACGGCGGCGAAAGGCTCGATCTTGATTCCGCCGCGAACCTTCACCATTTCACCAAGAAGCGGCCCCGTGCATTAACCCGGGTTCGATTACGAGGAAATGACATGAACGCTCGCGTTCTCGACGGCGAAATCATCACCAGCAGGCTCGAAGATGTCCGCGCCTATGAGGGCGTGCGCACGCGGCGCATTCTCGCCTTTGTCATCGATTATTTCATCGTCGCGCTGCTCACCATTCCATTCGCGATCCTGGTGTTCCTGTTCGGGCTGTTGACGCTCGGCCTCGGCTGGATGCTGTTTTCCATTCTCGTGCCGGCCGTCGCCATCCTCTACATCTGGAACACGCTCGGCAGTAAAGACCAGGCCACCACCGGCATGAAGATGATGGGCATCCGGCTCGACCGGCTCGACGGCAGCCGCATCGACGGGCTGACCGCCGTCGTGCATTCGGTGCTGTTTTGGGCCGGCAATGTCATCCTTTCGCCGCTGGTCCTGCTGGTGAGCCTGTTTTCCGACCGCAAGCGCACGCTGCACGACCTGCTGCTCGGCACCGTCGTCAGCCGCAGCGGCCGCTGAGCAGACTTTTGAAGCGCGGCCGCAGCCTTTGCGCACAAATGTGAAGACGTCCAATCAACCAGGCTTTCACAATCCTGTTGAATTTTTCGGCGTCCGCGCCAAAGGTAGAGCGATTCGCAGGAGTGTTTCCAAGGCTCGATGACGCAGCACCCGACCCAGTCGCCGCAGTTCTTTCTGACCGCGCCCTCGCCATGTCCCTATCTCGAGGGCCAGTTCGAGCGCAAGGTGTTCACACACCTGGTCGGCGACAAGGCCCCCGAGATGAACGATCTGTTGACGCAGGGCGGTTTCAGGCGGTCGCAGAACATCGCCTACAGGCCGGCCTGCGAGACCTGCCGCGCCTGTGTGTCGGTGCGCATCCTGGCGCAGGAATTCACCGCCAGCCGCAACTTGAAACGGGTCATACAGCATAATTCGGATCTGGTCGGCGCCATGCACGACGCCGAACCCTCCACCGAACAGTATTCGCTGTTCCGCAGCTATCTCGACGCCCGCCACCGCCGTGGCGGCATGTCAGACATGACCGTGCTCGACTACGCCATGATGGTCGAGGATACCCATGTCGACACCAAGGTCATCGAATACCGTCGCCGCGGACCTGACAGCTTCATCACCGGCAAGGGCCAGGGCGAGCTGATCGCCGTGGCGCTCACAGACAAGATGGCCGATGGCCTGTCGATGGTCTATTCCTACTTCAACCCGGACTTCGAGGACCGTTCGCTCGGCACCTTCATGATCCTCGACCACATCGCCCGCGCCAGGGCGATGGGCCTGCCCCATGTCTACCTGGGTTACTGGGTCAACGGCTCGCGCAAGATGAATTATAAGATGCGCTTCCAGCCGCAGGAGCATCTCGGCCCGAAAGGCTGGGAACGCTACAATCACGAAGCGGTTTCGCGCTGATCTTCGCTTTCGGTATTCACTCTTAAATTGTTTCGAGGAGGATGCCGCTGGGCTTCCGGCCGATCGGCTGGAAAACCGGGCGGTCAATTTTGCGCCTCCAAGCCTACGCGAGAATTGCCGCATGTCTTCCCACAACGACCACCAGAGAGGCCTTCTGATCACCGCCATCGGCGGGCTGACGCTGACCGTCGACATTCCGCTGATCCGGCTCGCCGACGGCGAGGCGTGGACGATCCTGCTGTTGCGCACCGGCACGACCTTCGTCGCCACGCTTATCATCTGGGCCGCCTGGCGCTCGCTGAGCGCAAAGGCACCGCAGCTTGTGCCGGGCTGGTCAGGGCTCATCGTTGCCGGCCTCTACGGGCTCGGCTCGATCGCCTTCATCACCGGCGTCTACAACACTTCGACCGCCAATCTCGTTTTCATCCTGGCCTTCACCACCATGTTCGCGGCCGTTTTGTCGTGGCTGTTCCTGAAGGAGAGGCCACGGCCGCTGACGCTCGCAGCGCTGGCATTGATGATCGCCGGCGTCGTGATCATCGTCGGCGATTCCGTCGGAACCGGGCATCTCTTCGGCGACCTGATGGCGCTATGCTCGGCTTTCATGATCGCCGCGGCCATCACCATCTCGCGCGCCAGCGGCAAGGATATGGGCTTCACCGCGCTGATCGGAGTCGTCCTGCCGCTGGCCGTCGGCGCCGTGATGGTTTCCAAGGTGGGTTTTCACGTCAACGCACCCTGGTGGATCATCTTCAACGGCGCCGTCATCATGCCGATCTCGTTCTTCTGCCTCGCCAACGGCCCGAAATACATCTCCGGGCCGGAGGTGGCGATGTTCTACCTGCTTGAAACCGTGCTGGCGCCGGTCTGGGTGTGGATGATCTTCGCCGAAACACCGTCGCGCAACAGCCTGATCGGCGGCGCGATCCTAATCATGACCTTGATCGGCCATTCGCTCTGGCAGTTGCACGAGGGGCGCAAGCGCCGCGCCACCTTCGCCGTCAGTCACCCGGCCTGATTCTTTTTCGCGGCGGCGCGTCCGGCGACAATTTCGATCTGCGGCGGTGCGTCATCGTGCTCCGCCGGTTCGGCGGCAGCGAGCTCATCGGTCAGTTCCACTTCGCGCAGCCATTCGCGCCAGATTGCGACCAGCAGCGCCATCAGCACCGGGCCGATGAACAGGCCGAGAAAGCCCATCGTCTTGACGCCGCCAATCAGGCCGAAAAAGGTTGGCAGGAAGGGAAGCTTTATCGGCCCGCCGACCAGCTTCGGGCGCAATGTCTTGTCGACGATGAAGAGTTCGACCGCGCCCCAGATGAACAGTGCCAGCCCGGCCATCGGCGAGCCGCTGGCCGCGAGATAGATCGACACCAGCGTGAAGGACAGCGGTGCGCCGCCGGGGATCAGCGCCATGATGCCGGTCAGCGCGCCGAGCGTCACCGGCGACGGCACGCCGGCCAACCAGTAAGCGATACCCAGCACCAGCCCTTCGCCGATGGCGATAACGGTCATGCCGGTCACCGTCGAGGAGATTGTCGCAGGCACCACGCGTGAGATCCGTTCCCATCTGGCCGGCAGGATGCGTTCGCCGAGGCGATCGACCTGTCCGGCGAAATGCTCGCCGTCGCGATAGGCGAAGAACAGCGCGATCATCATGAATAGCAGCGTCAGCAAAAGGCCGAAGGCGCTGCCGCCGGCGGCAAGCACGCCGCGATAGATGCTGCCGATATTGGCGCCACTGATCAGCTGGATCAGTTCGCCGATACCGCCGGGGTGGCCAACGTTGACCGTCCATTGTTCATTGAGCCATTCGCCCACCACGGGCATGGTGGCGATCCAGTGCGGCGTCGGCGCACCGTAGCGGTTGGTCTCTATCGCCCAGTTGACCCACTCGCGCACCTCATTGATGGCGTAGGTGCCGGCAAGCGCGATCGGCACCACCAGGAAAGTCAGGATGAACAAGATCGCAAGCGTCGCAGCGATGGTGCGGTTGCCGCCGACGCCGGCGAGCAGCCGCCGATAGAGCGGCCAGCTGGCGAAGGCGATAACCAGGGCGGCAAGAACCGGGAACAGGAAGCCGTGGAAGAAATAAACGCCGGCGGCAACGATCAGCACCAGGAGCCAGCGCGCCGCCGACAGCGGCGGAATGACAGCGGCCCTGAGCGGCATCGACAGGCCAAACAGACGCTGCTGCCGCTCCGGCTTCTGGATCCTGACTTCCTTCAAGCGGCTACCTCTCCCTGGCCCATCGTATCGCTTATGCCCTGATATAGTGCAGCAATCGTGACGACATCCCAAATGTTTGGGTGGAGCTGCTAATCTCCCCCCTTGAGGGGGAGATGTCGCCGAAGGCGACAGAGGGGTCGGGACGTCCTGACGCGACCTTACCACGAACAAAGGAGGCTGGCGCTTCATGCGCGGGGACCCCCTCTGGCCTGCCGGCCATCTCCCCCTCAAGGGGGGAGATTACCGCTTCACCCGAACTTGCCAGTCCTCGGGAAACCCTTCGGCACCATGCGGCCGGCCGAGGCGCGGGCGCCAATCCATTCGGCAAGCTCGTCACGCGATTTGGTGAAGGTGCGGTCTGCCGAATCCTGCCAGGACAGGCCGCTTGCGAGCGTGAAGGTCTTGAGGTCGAGGACGCCGCCATCTTTGTATTTCTGCAGGCGCACGCCCTTGCCGCGCCCCATCTCCGGGATCTCGGCCAGCGGGAATACCAGCATCTTGCGATTCTCGCCGACAATGGCGAGATGGTCGCCGGCGACGCTTATGCAGCGCTGGGCTTCGTCGGGCGCCTTGACGTTCATCACCTGCTTGCCCTTGCGGGTGTTGGCGACGACTTCTTCTTCCGGCACGATGAAACCGTTGCCGTCATGCGACACCAGCAGCAGCTTGCGCTTGGGATCATGGACGAAGGCGGTGACGATATCCTGGTCGTTGTCCATGTCGACGATGATGCGGATCGGCTCGCCGTGGCCACGCCCACCAGGCAGCCGGTCGGCGCCGATCGTGTAGAACTTGCCGCCGGTGGTGGAGACCAGCACCTTGTCGGTCGTCTGGGCGTGGAAGGCGAGCTTGAGGCTGTCGCCTTCCTTGAAGGTCAGGGCCGAATGGTCGGTCAGATGACCTTTCATGGCCCTCAGCCAGCCCTTTTCTGAAACGACCACGGTGACCGGCTCGCGCTCGATCATGGCGTGGGCGATATCGGTCAGGTCATGCTCGGGTGCGTCGGCGAACTCGGTGCGGCGCTTGCCGATGTCGGTCTCGGGCCCGTATTTCTGGCGAACATTGGCGACTTCCCACTTGATCGTCGCCCACTGCTTGGCGTCGGACGCAAGCAGTGCCTCGATCTGCTTCTTCTCGCCGGTCAGGCCATTGAATTCCTCGCGAATTTCGAATTCCTCGAGCTTGCGCAGCGCCCTCAGCCGCATGTTGAGGATGGCTTCAGCCTGGGTGTCGGTGAGTGACCAGCGGGCCATCATCACCTGCTTGGGCTCGTCCTCCTCGCGGATGATCCTGATCACCTCGTCGATGTTGAGGTAGGCGATCAAATAGCCGGCGAGGATCTCCAGCCGCCTTTCGATCTCGCCGAGGCGGTGCTTGGAGCGGCGGATCAGGACGTCGCGGCGGTGCTCCAGCCATTCCTTGAGCACACCTTTCAGCGACAGCACGTTCGGCACCTTGCCGCGCGACAACACGTTCATGTTGAGCGGAAAGCGGCTTTCGAGCTCGGTCAGCTTGAACAGCGATTCCATCATGATGCCGGGATCGACCGAGCGGCTTTTCGGCACCAGCACGACGCGGATGTCCTCGGCGCTCTCGTCGCGGATATCCTCGAGCAGCGGCAGCTTGCGTGCCATCAAGAGCTCGGCGATCTTTTCGATCAGCCTGGCCTTCTGGACGCCGTAAGGGATTTCGGTGACGACTATGTTCCAGGTGCCCCTGCCCTGGTCCTCCTGGCTCCATTTCGCCCTGACACGAAAGCCGCCGCGACCCGTTTCGTAGGCTTCGAGGATCGAGGCTCGGCTGTCGACGATGATGCCGCCGGTCGGGAAATCCGGACCTTGCACGAAATCCATCAGCTTGGTGACGGGCGCATCCGGACGATCAATCAGGTGAAGCGCGGCGTCGCAGAGCTCGGCCGCATTGTGCGGCGGGATCGAGGTCGCCATGCCGACGGCGATGCCGGACGAGCCGTTGGCGAGCAGGTTAGGGAAGGCGCCGGGCAGCACGGCCGGCTCCTCGTCTTCCTCGTTGTAGGTCGGGCGGAAATCGACGGCGTCCTCGGTGATGCCTTCCAGCAGCAGCGTCGACACTTCGGTCATGCGCGCTTCGGTGTAGCGCATGGCGGCGGCGTTATCGCCGTCGATATTGCCGAAATTGCCCTGCCCGTCGACCAGCGGGTAGCGCATCGAAAAATCCTGCGCCAACCGCACCAACGCGTCGTAGATCGACTGGTCACCATGCGGATGGAATTTGCCCATCACCTCGCCGACGATGCGGGCGCATTTGGCAAAGCCCTGGTCGGGGTTGAGCCGCAACAGACGCATGGCATGCATGATGCGACGATGCACCGGCTTCAGCCCGTCGCGCACGTCCGGCAGTGCCCGGTGCATGATGGTCGACAGCGCGTAGGCGAGATAGCGCTCTTCCAGCGCCTTCTTCAGATCGACCGGCTCGATATTGTCGCCGCCGCCACTCTCGGGCGGCAAAAGCCTTTTTCCCATGGGCTGGCACTAGCCGAGCGGGTGATTCGCGGCAAGAGGCACCGGTATGCATCCTCCTAAAGCGAGTCGCATTCGACCGGCCCCATGCGACGCTTTAGGTCCTTGTTTTGATACATGCCGTTATCGCAAAACCCGCTGCACACTTTTGCGCGACATCCATTATGCAACAGGAATTGGAAGCGTCACGACGCCGGCCAACATCAACCCGTTACATCCTGCTTCTATCGCAAGGCTGATGGATCGGGTTTGCCTTTGGCCGCGATTTTCGACCATTGTGCCGGGGCCCGCCTTTTTCCGGTCCAGTTCGTCACCGAATGGTGACGACGCGACGATTTGAAAAGAATTTCAGGACACTCTCAGGGGAGCTCTCGATGACGATCAGACACTCGACACTTATTAAAAGACTGGCTTTTTCGACCTTTTTGCTGACGCTGCCGCTGAATGCGGCGTTCGCGCAGGATACCGCGGTCGCCGACCGGCTGAAGGCTGCCCTCGCCGCGCAGGGTGTCGACCTCTCCTGGACCGGAGTAACCGGCGACACCTCCAGCATGGTTCTGCAAGGCGTAGCGGTCAAACCGGCGGCCGAAAAGGAGGCGCTCAAGATCGGCGACGTCAAGCTCGAAGGTGTGACCGAAGCCAATGGCGGCTATCAAATCGCGACCGTATCGACGTCGCCGTTCGAACACAGCGAAGATGGCGTCACGCTCAATCTCAGCCCCTTCGTCATCCACGACATGACGGTTCCGGCCGAAGGCGCAACCGGTCCGCTGGGCTCGCTGATGATGTACAAATCGGCCGAGCTCGACAACATGACAGTCAAAGTGGCTGACAAAACTGCTTTCTCGATGGACGGGCTTGCCATCGCAATCACGCCGCCGGCCGACGGCAAGGCCATGGCGTTTTCCGGCACTACGGAAAAATTCGCTGCCGACCTGACCCTGGTCGAAGATCCGAAGTCCAAGGAAGTCATCAACGCGCTCGGCTACCAGAACATATCAGGCAATCTTGAGATGGAAGGCACCTGGCAGCCTACCGACGGCAGGATGGACTTGTCGAAATACGAAATATCGGTCGACAATGCCGGCACGCTCGGCATGACCTTCGATCTCGGCGGCTACACGCTGGACGTCATCAAATCACTGCAGGAGATGCAGAAGAAGATGGCAGCGCAGCCCGAAGGCGCGGACAATTCGGCGCAAGGCATGGCCATGCTCGGGCTGCTGCAGCAGCTTTCGTTCAACAGCGCCTCGATCCGCTTCGACGACGATTCGCTGACCAAAAAGGTGCTCGATTATGCCGGCAAGCAGCAAGGCATGTCCGGCAAGGACATCGCCAACCAGGCCAAGGCGATCGTGCCCTTCGGCATGGCGCAGCTCAACAATCCGGAACTGACCGCGCAGGTTTCGGCCGCGGTCAACAAATTCCTCGACGACCCGCAAAGCATCGAGGTCTCGGCCGAGCCGCCGGCAGCGGTGCCGTTCGCGCTGATCATGGCGGGCGCCATGTCCAACCCGCTCGACCTGCCGAAAACGCTTGGCGTGACGGTTACAGCAAACGAAGACTGATCGAGACAGGCTTCAAGCAAAAAGCCCGGCAGCGATGCCGGGCTTTTTTATGAATCAACAGCACCGGTTCGGAGCGTTTTCTAAACCTCTTTCTTCGTCGCCACGACGCGCAGCGACAATTCGCGAAGCTGCTGCGGGCTGGCTTCCGACGGCGCGTTCATCAACAGGTCGTAGGCCTGCTGGTTCATCGGGAACATGGTCACTTCGCGCAGGTTCCTGGCGCCGACCAGAAGCATGACGACACGGTCGATGCCGGCCGCCATGCCGCCATGCGGCGGCGCGCCATACTGGAAAGCACGGTAAAGGCCACCGAAGTGTTCCTCGACCGTTGCGCGGTCCAGCCCGACGGTTTCGAACGCCTTGACCATGGTTTCGGGCAGATGGTTGCGGATGCCGCCGGAGGCGATCTCGAAGCCATTGCAGACCATGTCGTACTGGAACGCCTTGATGCCGAGCAGATCCTCGCCGTTAAGCGCATCGATGCCACCTTGCGGCATCGAGAAAGGATTGTGCGCGAAATCGATCTTCTTCTCGTCCTCGTTCCATTCGAAGAACGGGAAGTCGACGATCCAGCACAATTCGAAGCGGTCGCGGTCGACAAGATTGAGCTCCTCGCCGGCGCGGGTGCGCGCCGCTCCCGCGAAGGAGACGAATTTCTTCGGATCGCCGGCGACGAAGAAGGCGGCATCGCCATCGGCAAGGCCGAGTTGTTGTCGGATCGCGTCGGTGCGCTCCTCGCCGATGTTCTTGGCCAGCGGCCCGGCGCCTTCAAGCTTCTCGCCCTCCTTGCGCCAGAAGATGTAGCCGAGGCCGGGCTGGCCCTCGCCTTGCGCCCATGAGTTCATGCGGTCGCAGAAGGCGCGAGACCCGCCGGTCTTGGCCGGAATGGCCCAGACCTCGGCCTTCGGATCGTTGGCAAGGATGTTGGCAAATACCTTGAAGCCAGAGTCGCGAAAATGATCCGAGACGGCCTGCATCTCGATCGGGTTGCGCAGGTCCGGCTTGTCGGTGCCGTATTTGCGCATGGCGACATCATAGGCGATGCGCGGAAACTTCTCCGTCACCGGCTTGCCGGCGGCAAAGGTCTCGAACACCCCCCGCATCACCGGCTCCATGGTGCTGAACACATCCTCCTGCTCGACGAAGCTCATCTCCACGTCGAGCTGGTAGAATTCACCCGGCAGACGGTCGGCGCGCGGGTCCTCGTCGCGGAAGCAGGGCGCAATCTGGAAGTAGCGGTCGAAGCCGGACACCATGATCAGCTGCTTATATATCTGCGGTGCCTGCGGCAGCGCATAGAAAGTGCCGGGGTGGATGCGCGACGGCACCAGAAAGTCGCGCGCCCCTTCCGGCGACGAGGCGGTCAGGATCGGCGTCGAGAATTCCGTGAAGCCGACCTCGCCCATCAGCTTGCGCATCTCGGCGATGATTTTCGTCCGCGCGACGATATTCTTGTGCAGCGTGTCGCGGCGCAGGTCGAGGAAGCGGTATTTGAGGCGGATGTCCTCTGGATAATCCGGCTCGCCGAAGACCGGCAGCGGCAATTCCTTGGCCGCCGACAGCACCTCGATCTCGCGGGCGAAAATCTCGATCTCGCCGGTCGGCAAATTAGGGTTCACGGTGTCGGCGAGGCGCGCCTTGACCTCGCCGTCGACGCGGACGACCCATTCGCCGCGCAAGGTCTCGGCAATCTTGAAGGCCGGCGAATCCGGATCGGCGACGATCTGCGTCAGGCCGTAATGGTCGCGCAAATCGATGAACAGCAGGCCGCCATGGTCGCGCACGCGATGCACCCAACCCGACAGGCGTACGGTCGAGCCGACGTCGGCCTTCCTCAACTGGGCACAGGTATGGCTGCGGTAACGATGCATTGTCATTGCTGAAGTCCGGATGTTGGTTGCTGTGCCGAAGCGTGAGAGCCCGGCTCGAAAATTTGCGCGAAAAGCACATGGGAGGGTGCATTTGTCAAGGCAAGCCGCGGCTGGGTCGAGTTCGCGTTCTTCCCGCCCTATCCCACCGGCATCAATTTATGCTCGAGGCGTCAATCTGAGTTCGCTGCTCGGTGCCGGCAGTTCAACTATGCACTCACCCCTTCACCCCGCCCGCCGTGAGGCCGGAGATGATCTTGCGCTGGAAGATCAGGACAAGGATGACGAGCGGCACGGTGACGATCACCGATGCGGCCATGATGTTGCCCCACGGGATCTCGAATTGAGAGCTGCCGGAGAGCAGGGCGATGGCGACCGGCACGGTTCGCTGCTCGTTGCTGGAGGTAAACGTCAGGGCAAACAGGAACTCGTTCCAAGCACCGATGAAGGCGAGTAGCCCGGTGGTCGCCAGCGCCGGCCACATCAGCGGCAGGAAGACGCGGCTGATGATGATCCAGGGCGTGGCGCCATCGAGGATCGCCGCTTCCTCCACCTCGATCGGCAGGTCACGAACGAAGGCGGTGAGCACCCAGACGGTGAACGGCAAGGTGAAGATCATGTAGGACAAGATCAGCGCGAACGGCGAATTGTAGAGGCCGAAGGTGCGGATCAGCTCGAAAAGACCGGCAAGCACCGCCAATTGCGGGAACATCGAAACGGACAGGATAGTGAGGAGCAGAGCCGAGCGGCCGCGGAAGCGGATGCGCGCCAGCGCATAGGCGGCGGTGACGCCGAGGAACAGCGAAATGACAACAACCGCGCTCGAGATGAACAGCGAGTTCACGAGATTGCGCAGGAAGGTCCCCTCGGTGAATACGGTCCTGTAGTTGCTGAAGGTAATCGTCTTCGGCCAATAGTCGACCTGGAAGAGCGCCGTTCCCGATTTCAGGCTGGTGATGGTGGCATAGTAGAACGGGAACACCGCGACGACGACGATAACGGCGACGAGGAGGTAGAAAGCCGTGCGCTTGACGATCCACATGGTCAGTAGTCCCACATGATCAATAGTCCTTGTCCAGTCTTATCCGGCCGAGCCAAAGAACGAGCATGGTCAGCAGAGCGAGGATAAGGAAGAGCAGCGTCGAGGCGGCGGAACCGTAGGCAAACTTGTCGAACTCAAACAGGCTCTCGCGGGCAAACACCGACATCGACTTGGTATGTATGTTGTTTGGCGTAAGCACGTAGATCAGATCGAAGATGCGCAGGGCGTCGAGACCGCGAAAGATCATGGCCACCATCAACGCCGGTCGGATGAGCGGCAAGGTGATCTTCCAGAAAATTCTCCACGCGCCGACGCCGTCGAGCTTGGCGACCTCGTAGATTTCTTGCGGAAGCATCTGGAGGCCGGCGAGAATGAGAAGCGCCATGAAAGGGGTCGCTTTCCAGATGTCGACAACGAGGACGGCGACCATCGCCGTGTCGGCGCTGGCCGTCCAGGCGATTTTTGTGCTGATCAGGCCGAGCTTGAGCAGGACGTCGTTGATGATGCCGAACTGGTCGTTGAGCATCCACAGCCACATTTTCGCCGAGACGATCGTCGGGATCGCCCAAGGAATGAGGATCGCCGCGCGCACGATGCCGCGGCCGCGAAACTTGGCGTTGAGCACCAGCGCGACGATCATGCCGAGCACCGTCTCGCAGGTCACCGAAATCACCGCGAAGCGCACCGTGTTCCAGACGGCGCGCCACCAGACCGGATCGGCGAGCAGCCCGTCATAGATGACGCGGCCGCTCGGCATGTGCACGACGGAGAAATAGTTGGCGAAGCCAACCCAGCGGCGGGCTTCGAGGTCGGCGAGCGAGGCATCGGTGAAGCCGAAATAGATCGTGCGCATCAACGGCCAACCGGCAACGGCGGCGAGCACGATGAGCATCGGAGCAAGCAGCAGCCATGCCGAGCGCACACGCTGACGCGCCAGCAGCGAGCCTGAGCGCGGCGAGGTCACCAGGCGGTGCCCTTGAGCCTGGTCAAGGAGAACTCCAGATCGGCAAGGTTGTCGGCGGCCGTGCCCTCGCCGGACATGGTGTTGTGGACGGCGGTCCAGAACTCGCTCGATGCCTCATTGTACCTGGTCTTGGCCTGGGCCGAGGGACGCGGCACCGCGTTGAGGACGACTTCCTTCCAGCGCGGAATCACCGGCTGGGCGCTGGCGATCTCGGCATCGTCATAGAGTGCCTGGATGGTCGGCAGATATGCCCCCTTCAAGGCGCGGTACTTCTGCATCTGAGGCGAGGCGATCCATTTGACCAGCTCGATCGCTGCATCCGGGTTCTTCGAATATTTGGAAACCGCGAGATTCCAGCCGCCAAGCGTTGCTGCCGGGCGCGCGCCCTCACCCGACCCCGGCGGCAGCGTGGTCACCTTGAACTTGCCTTTGATGGGGGAGCTTTCGCTGTTGCCAAGCGCGTAGGCGTAGGGCCAGTTGCGCATGAAGACGGCGTTGCCGGTCTGCCAGACTCCGCGCGACTCTTCTTCCTGGTAGGCCAGAACGCCGGGCGGCGAGATGGTTCCCACCCAGCTCCTCGCCATTTCCAGCGCCGCAGCTGCTTGCGGATTGTTGATGGAGATCGTACCGTCCGGCTCGATAATCTGGCCGCCGCCGTTCGACTTCACCCATTCGAGTGCATCGCAGGTCAGCCCCTCATAGGCGTTGCCCTGGAAAACGAAACCCCACATGTCCTTGTTGCCGGCCGCGCGCTCCTTGTCCATGACAAGCTTGGCGGTATCGGCAAGTTCAGCCCAGCTGGCCGGGACCCTGGCGCCGTATTTGTCGAGGAGATCCTTGCGGTAGTAGAGCGCCGGAGCGTCGGTGAATATCGGCAAGGCGACGAGCTTGCCGTCCACGGTCTGCGATTTGATGATCGATGGGAAATGGGCGCCAACGACATCCTTGGTCGCTTCGGTCAGGTCGATGAACTGCCTTGCAAGCTGGGGGGCCCAGATGATGTCCGTTTGATAGACGTCGACGTCGCTGCTTCCGGCGGCAAGCCAGAGCCGGTATTGGCCAAACTGGTCCGTCGCCGAGGGAGGCAGCGGAACGACGCTAACCTTGTTGCCGGTCTTCTTCTCGTATTGATCGAGGATCTCGCGAAGGATTCTCTGGCCGTTGCCGGTATCTCCGGACACCATGGCGAGGTCGACAGCCCGCGCCGGCCCGGCCGCCAGAACTGCGGCCACGGCAAATGCCGCAAATGCGGAATGAAATTTCATGATGGCGGACCTCCCTTTGGAGCTTCAGGCCGGGCAGCAGAAACGACGTCGATGCCTGACACCGTCTCCGCACACCGGCGGCTCACAAGACGCGTATTCGCCCACCAGCACTGAACTACAAAGATACGCCTTGGTTCCCAACACGGAGGGTCCGGCGCCACGCGGTAGCGCAAGTTCCCCCTCGGTAATGCACCTAAAGCGTGTCGCGTTCGATCGGCCTCATGCGACGCGCTTTAGGTTCTTGTTTTTATGCATGTCGTTATCGCAAAACCGCTGCACACTTTTGCGCGACATGCATTAAGGCCCCCGGCTGGCCCCAACGCCACCGGGAATTGCCGCTGGCATTGGCGAAGGCGATAGTTCAAGAAGGATCAACGACAGGCTTTCCTTCATGTCCTCCATCCGCCCGCTGATCCCCCTCCTGATCGCCGCCGGCATCCTGCTCGGCGGCAACGGCCTGCAGAGCACGTTGATTGCGCTGCGTGGTGCGCAGGAAGGTTTTCCCGCTTCCTCGATCGGCCTGATGGGCACGTTCTATTTCGCCGGCTTCCTGCTCGGCTGCCTTGCCGTGACCCGCATCATGAAGTCCGTCGGCCATGTGCGCGCCTTTTCGGCACTCGCGGCGATCGCCTCGGCGGGAACGCTGCTTCTGGTGCTGGTCATCGATCCGGTGATGTGGTGCGCCGTGCGCTTTGCCGGCGGGTTCTGCTTTGCCGGCCTGTTCACCATCATGGAAGCCTGGCTGAATTCCGGCGTCACCAACACCGACCGGGCGCGGGTGCTTGCCATCTACCGGATGGTCGACATCGGCTCGGTGACGGGCGCCCAGTTCCTGATCCCGATCTTTGGCGCCGGCGGCTTTGCCATCTTCGCCATCATGTCGATGATGATCACCGTTTCGCTGGTGCCGGTTTCGCTCGGCGACCGCTCCAATCCGACGCCGCCGGAAGACGTCAAGCTCGATTTGGCGCGCGTCTGGCGGATCTCGCCGCTCGGCTGCTTCGGCTGTATCGCCGTCGGCGTCACAAACAGCGCCTTCCGCACCCTGTCGCCGGTCTATGCCGAGCAAATCGGCATGTCGGTCGCCGACGTCGTCACCTTCGTCAGCGTCGGTATTTTCGGCGGCGCCATCATCCAATACCCGCTTGGCTATCTCTCCGACCGCTGGGACCGGCGCTCGGTGCTGCTGATGACGACGTGCTGTGCGATGGTGGCGGCACTGGCGCTGGCATTCGTGGCAGGCGGCAGCCCGTTTCTCAACTTCCTGCTCGTCTTCATCTTCGGCTGCTTCGCCATGCCGCTCTATTCGTTGTCAGCGGCGCATTCCAACGACCGCGCCGACAAGGGCGAGTTCGTGCTGATCAACGCTGCCTTGATGCTGTTTTATTCCTTCGGCGCCATCGGCGGGCCGTTCGCAGCCTCGACGGTGATGCAATTTTTCGGGCCGAGCGCGCTGTTCGTGTTCAGCGCCACCGTCTATGCAATCTTCGTGGCCGTCATCCTTTACCGGATGCAGGCGCGCTCCGCCGTGCCGGCCACCCATCGCAGCCGTTTTACGGCGCTGTTGCGCACTTCGACGGTTTTTGCCCGGCTGGCGAAGCGGAATGCCGATCCCGATGAACCCGCAAAGCCTGGATAGAGGTGCTGGTGCTTGACGAAAGGGCGCGCGGCTGAAATTGAAAGAGACCCTATCCCTTGCCAAAAGCGATTTGATGCACGTCATCACCACCCAGAAAGAACTCGAGACCGCTATTGCCGCTTTCGAAAAGGCGGAATTCGTCACCGTCGATACCGAATTCATTCGCGAAACGACCTTCTGGCCGATCCTGTGCCTGATCCAGATGGCAGCGCCCGGGGTGACCGCGCTGATCGATCCGCTGTCGCCCGACATCGACCTGAAACCGTTCTTCAGGCTGATGGCCAACGAGGCGATCGTCAAAGTCTTCCATGCGGCGCGCCAGGACATCGAAATCATCGTGCATCTCGGCGATCTGGTGCCGCATCCGGTGTTCGACACCCAGGTCGCGGCAATGGTCTGCGGCTTCGGCGACAGCGTCTCCTACGACCAGCTGGTGCAGCGCATCACCGGAGCGCGGCTCGACAAGTCCTCGCGCTTCACCGACTGGCGCCACCGTCCGCTGTCCGAAAAGCAGCTCGACTACGCGCTCGCCGACGTCACCCACCTGATCGAGGTCTACAAGCATCTCAGCGCCGAGTTGGTGCGGGAAAACCGCGCCCACTGGCTGAACGAGGAGATGGACGTGCTGACCTCGCGCGAGACCTATGATCCGCATCCCGAGGATGCCTGGAAGCGGCTCAAGATGCGGCTGCGCAAGCCGCAGGAACTGGCGATCGTGCAGGCGGTGGCCGCCTGGCGCGAACGCGAAGCGCGCGAGCGCGACGTGCCGCGCGGCCGGGTGCTCAAGGACGATGCGATCTACGAAGTGGCGCAGCAGGCGCCGCGCGACGCTGCGGCGCTGAGCAAGCTGCGTACCACGCCGAAGGGCTGGGAGCGCTCGTCGACGGCGACGGCACTGCTTGGCGCGGTAAACGGCGCCCTTGCCCTGCCCAGGGAAGAGATGCCGAAGCTGCCGAAGAGCTTCCAGCCGCCGGAGGGGTCGAGCGCCGCGGCGGAGTTGCTGAAGGTGCTGCTGCGGATCGTTGCCGAAAAGGAGGGCGTCGCATCCAAGGTACTCGCCTCCAGTGACGACATCGACCGCATCGCTGCCGAGGGCGAGGAAGCCGACGTGCCGGCATTGCAAGGCTGGCGGCGCGCCGTCTTCGGCGAGGCCGCGCTCAAGCTGGTGCGCGGTGAACTCGCCATCAGGTTCGACAAGCGCAAGATCGCTGTGTTCGATTTGTAGCCTTGAGCTTGCTCAGACCAAGCCGAGCAGATGCAGCGCTAGCCATATCCAGCCAAGTGCAAGAACTACCGCGCCCAGGTAGAATGCCCTGCTGCGCAGGATTAGCCGATTGCTGGTCAAGTGGACCGACGCGTGAAGATAGCGGGAGACGACAAAGATCCACATCAGAGCCAAGGTCAGATAATTGACGCCATTGGTCACGTGCAGCGTCAAGCACAAGACGTAGAAAAGCACCTGCAGTTCGAACTGGTTGCTCAGATTGTCGGTGACGGTGATACTGGACCCAGGCTCCGTCGAGCGCGTCTTGAACTGGCCGGTCTTGGCTTCGCCCGACCTGACCGCACCATAGCGGCGCCGGCCCATTACGATATAGACGATATAGACCAGCAGCACCTGCGCCAGCATCGGCCAGAAGATCGCGGTCTGGTTCAAGACGCCCCCCTGTCGTTGTCACCCAGCCTTCAAGGCCGTTTCTGAGCCATCAGAGTGAAAGCCGCAATGACAGTCACTGGTATCGCCAGTAGGGCGAATTTGGTGACGATCAGCGCCGAGGCGAAGGATAGTGAATCCGGATTGGCCGACAGAAAATCGGACAAAAGACGAGCCACGGCGATATTCTGAGCATAGTCGGTAAGCAGGTAGGGCAGCACCAGCACAACCGCGAATATCGACTGGGTTTGCGCAGGCAGTGCACGGAAATTCTTCAGCCGCCGGCCCGTGGCCAGGATCAGGCTGACCATCGTCAGCGATAGCAGCGCCGGAAAAAGCAGGTCGAAGGTCAGGTAATGCCAGACGAGAATAATTTCGCTGCCGCGCCGGCCGAGGGCTGTTAGCCAGGCCATGCCCTCATCCGGGGTGAAACCGGTATAGCGCATGTCGAGCGACGGCAGACCGCCGCTCAATCGGCGAAAATAGAGGAACTCCATCGCCGTCATGATGATGAAAACCGCCACGGTGGCGGTACAGAGTGCGGCCGCGTGGCGCGACAGCCGCAGGATCATTGCCGCCAGATTGCGCCAAAGCGCATGGCGATCAGGCTCCGCCAGGATAATTCGGGCTTTCGCGGGTAATCGTGACGTCATGGGCGTGGCTTTCACGAAGTCCGGCATTGGATATCCGCACAAAAGTGGCGCGCTCGCGGAAATCGGCAAGGTCGCGGCCACCGACATAACCCATAGCGGCTTTCAGGCCGCCTGCAAGCTGGTGCAGCACGCCAGACACAGGTCCTTTGTACGGCACCTGCCCTTCGATGCCTTCCGGGACCAGTTTCAGCGTGTCGCGCACCTCGGCCTGGAAGTAACGATCGGCGGAGCCGCGTGCCATGGCGCCGACCGAGCCCATGCCGCGATAGGCTTTGAAGGAGCGGCCCTGGTGCAGATAGACCTCGCCCGGGCTCTCGTCCGTGCCGGCCAGCAGCGAGCCGATCATCGCAGCACTTGCGCCGGCGGCCAGTGCCTTGGCGAGATCGCCCGAATATTTGATGCCGCCATCGGCGATGACCGAAACGCCGGATTTCTGCGCCGTCTCGACCGCCGACATGATCGCCGAGAGCTGCGGCACGCCGACGCCGGCGACGATGCGGGTGGTGCAGATGGAGCCTGGTCCGATGCCGACCTTGACCGCGTCGGCGCCGGCATCGATTAGCGCCAAGGTGCCTTCCGCGGTGGCGACGTTGCCGGCCAGGATACGAACCGAGTTGGACAGCTTCTTGGCCCGCGTCACCGCATCCAGAACGCGCTGCGAATGACCGTGCGCGGTGTCGATCACCAGAAGGTCGACGCCGGCGTCGATGAGGCGCTCAGCCCGCTCGAAGCCGTCATCGCCGACGCTGGTGGCGGCAGCGGCGCGCAAGCGTCCCTGCGCATCCTTGGTGGCGTGCGGGTTGAGCTGCGACTTCTCGATGTCCTTGACCGTGATCAGCCCGACGCAATTGCCGTCCCGATCGACCACAACAAGCTTCTCGATGCGGTGCTGGTGGAGCAGCCGCTTGGCCTCGTCCTGATCGACGTTCTCCTTGACCGTGATCAGGTTCTCGCGGGTCATCAGCTCATAGACCTTTTGCGCCGGATCGGACGCGAAGCGGACGTCGCGGTTGGTCAGGATGCCGACGAGCCGGCCGACCGTGTGGCCGCCGGTGCCGCCGTTCTCGACCACCGGGATGCCCGAGATGCTGTAGGTGCGCATCAGACCCAGCGCATCGGCAAGCGTCGCCTCGGGACCGATGGTGACGGGGTTGACCACCATGCCGGACTCGAACTTCTTCACCTGCCGTACCTGCTCGGCCTGTTCGGCCGGCGAGAAATTGCGGTGGATGACGCCGATGCCGCCGGCCTGGGCCATGGCGATGGCGAGCCGCGCCTCTGTGACCGTGTCCATGGCGGCCGACAGGATCGGCACGTTGAGGTCGATGTCGCCAGCGATGCGGGTGCGGATGTCGGTCTCGCCGGGCATGACCTCGGAATGACCCGGCTGCAGCAGCACGTCGTCAAAGGTCAGCGCCAATGCGCCGGTGGACGTCTCGATGATTTTTGCCATGGCCAGCCCTCGGAATGCAGGAAAGGCGCTCGCCCTGATGGACAGCGCCGACTCGTCTTCTTCCCTTTCAGGATTGGCGCTGGCTCGTAACACGTCCCGTCGCCGTTGAAAAGCCGATGGTTGTGTAGTGGCGAAGCTGCATTTGCCGCAGGTGATGCAAGACTTGCGGTCGCACAAACGTGACAGCAAATTAATGCGACATTCGGGCCCAGCCATGATAACCGCCCTACCTGTCGGTTTGGCCCCCAAGGCCGGCAAGCAATCGCGACGCACATTTCAAGGCCGGATCCATCGTGAACCGCATCATCCCGCTTATCCTGGCGGTCGCACTTTTCATGGAAAACATGGATTCGACCGTGATAGCGACATCGCTGCCGGCGATTGCCGTCGACATCCACACCAGCCCGATCGCGTTGAAGCTGGCGCTGACCGCCTATCTGGTGTCGCTGGCGATCTTCATTCCGATCAGCGGCTGGATGGCCGACCGCTTCGGCGCCAAGAACGTGTTTCGCGCCGCAATCGCCGTCTTCATCGTCGGTTCGATCGCTTGTGCGTTTTCCAATTCGCTGCCGGCCTTCGTGGTGTCGCGCTTCCTGCAAGGCATTGGCGGCGCCATGATGACGCCTGTGGGACGCCTGGTGCTGGTGCGCGCCACGCCGAAGAGCGAACTCGTCGCCGCGATGTCCTGGCTGACCGTGCCGGCGCTGGTCGGGCCTCTCGTCGGGCCGCCGGTCGGCGGCTTCATCACCACCTATTTCACCTGGCACTGGATCTTCCTGATCAACGTGCCGATCGGCCTGCTGGGCATCTGGCTCGCCACCCGCTTCCTGCCGGAGACGGAATCGATGGAGACGCCGCCGCTTGATTTCATTGGTTTCGTACTGAGCGGGCTGGCCGCCTCCGGCGTCGTCTTCGGCCTGTCGGTCGTCAGCCTGCCCTATCTGCCACCTGCAACCGGCCTCATTACCGTGGCGGTCGGGCTGGTTTCGGGCGCGCTTTATCTCCTGCATGCGCGCCGGGCACAGAATCCGTTGCTGGCGCTGGAACTGTTCCGCAACCAGGTGTTCCGCTCCTCGGTGCTCGGCGGCTCGCTGTTTCGCGTCGGCATCGGCGCGGTGCCGTTTTTGCTCCCGCTGATGTTCCAGATCGGCTTCGGGCTGACGCCGTTCCAGTCCGGCATGATCACCTTCGTCTCGGCGATCGGCGCCATTGGCATGAAGTTCGTCACCGCGCTGATCTTCCGGCTCGCCGGGTTCCGCCGGGTGCTGATTTCGGGCTCGCTGATCGCGGCCGGGTCGATCGCCATCTACGGCCTCTTCACCCCGGAAACGCCCTACGGGCTGATCCTCGCCATGCTGCTCGCCGGGGGCTTCATCCGCTCAATGTTCTTCACCGGCATCAATGCGCTTGCCTACGCCGAGATTTCGGCCGCCGACACCAGCAAGGCCACGCCGATCACGGCGGTGTTCCAGCAGTTGGCGATCGCACTCGGCGTGGCACTGGCCGGCGGCATCCTGGAAGTGTCGACCAATATCCATGGCGGCCCGCTGACGCTGAGCGACTTCCACACCGCCTTCTTCATTGTAGCGGCGGTGTCGGCGGCAGCCTCGCTGTCGTTCATGCGGCTGGCGCCGGAGGCCGGCAATGCCGTGTCTGGACATGGCCGGCTGACGCCGCCGAAGACGCTGGAGCCGGTGAGCCCGTCGGGGAGTTGAGGACCCCTTCCCTTCTCCCCTTGTGGGAGAAGGTGGATAGGCGCGCAGCGCCGAGACGGTTGAGGGGTGTTGGAAGAAATGAGGCGATGATAACTGCAAGCGTGTTGCCAAGCTGGAACACCCCTCATCCGACCTCGCTTCGTGAGGCCACCTTCTCCCACAAGGGTGTTTGGACTGGGGACATCGCGAACAGATGTGCGAGGACATCGCGAACAGTTTTGCATGCTATCGCGCCAGGACATTGAGGTCGATGGTTTCTATTTTCTGATGTCTGAACCAGGCGTCGAAGACACCGTCTGTGGCGGTGGGCCTGAAAGCGACGGATTTTCCTGTGAAGGCCCTGCACAAACGCATGGTGCGGCCAAGAATGGAGACGAAGCCATGCTGCTGTACGCGGCGGATGAGATCGCCCTTGGCGTATTCGAACGGCTCGACCGTTTCGCGATAAGGGCGCAGCGATGCCCAGTAGCGATCGAGCGGCACGCCGCCGTCCAGCGCATCGTGGGGACGCTGGGCGTTGTAGACATGGCGCCACTGGTCGAATGCGTCCTGGGCCTTGGCGAGATCGGCGAAGGGCTCTCTGCAGCGCCTCGGCCTTGAGCGAGCGATGGAAGCGCTCGTCCTTGCCGAGGGTCTGGGGATGGCAAGGCCTGGAGTGGCTGACGGCGATGCCGGTTTCGATCAGCCAGACGGTGAGCAGCGTGAAGTCGTTGCGGCCGCCATCGCCCCAGGGCGGGCCATTATCGGTGGCGATGCGCCACGGCAAGCCATAGCGGCGGAAGGCGGTGACCAGCCGGGCTTTTACGGTTGCGGTGGTCTGGTCGGCGCAGGCCGACAGCGCGACCGAGAAGCGCGAATGGTCATCAAGCACGGTGAGCGGATGCAGGCGGCCGCAACGCAAGGCGACGTGACCCTTGAAGTCCATCTGCCACAGATCGTTGGGGGCGGCATGCTCGAAGCGGATGAAGGGCTGCGCTCCACCGCCCGACGTTCCCAACTCAATGCCGTTGCGACGCAGGATGCCGGTTACCGTCGAGGCCGCCGGCGTGCCGATGCCCTCGCGGACAAGCACACGCGCGATCTTGCGTCCACCCCAAGCCGGATGCGCCATACGCACAGCAAGGGCCGCCGCTTCCACCTCCGGCGCGCTGCGCGCCGGGCTCGATCGTGGCCGCCGCGACTGTTCGACCAGCCCAGCCTCCCCCTCGATCCGATAGCGCGAAAGCAGCTTGTGGCCACAGGTCCGGCCGATACCGAAGCGCTGGCACAGCACGCTTACATTCGCGCCTTTCGCCGACGCCAGCCTTACAAACTCCAGCTTCTGCTTCATCACGCTTCTGTCCTCGAATGGCATCCCGAACCCCCTCGCGCAAAAGCGCAAAACTGTTCGCGATGTCCTCGCACATCTGTTCGCGATGTCCCCAGTCCAAACAAAGGGGAGAAGGAAAGGGCGCTACCCCTTAAAATCCTTCGCCAGCAAATACAGCTCCACCGACTCGTCGCGTGAGGCCGGCGGCTTGACGTGATGGACCGAGCGGAAATTCCGCTTGAGTCTCGCCAGCAATTCGTTCTCGGCGCCGCCCTGAAACGTCTTGGCGAGGAAATGTCCGCCCGGCTTCAATACCGACAGCGCAAAATCGGCCGCCACCTCGCAAAGATGCATGGTGCGGATGTGGTCGGTCCGCTTGTGGCCGGTGGTCGGTGCGGCCATGTCGGAGAGCACGATGTCCGGCTGGCCGCCCAGCGTCTCGGCCAGCTTTTCG
Organism: Mesorhizobium sp. M0633; assembly: GCF_040320645.1. Classification (NCBI taxonomy): domain Bacteria; kingdom Pseudomonadati; phylum Pseudomonadota; class Alphaproteobacteria; order Hyphomicrobiales; family Phyllobacteriaceae; genus Mesorhizobium; species Mesorhizobium sp. M0633. Next base: position 20,671 of record NZ_JAMYQC010000010.1, on the reverse strand, counting down.
GGTGCCTGCGGATCGAGGAAATCCATCAGCAGCACCGGCGCGCCCGGCACGGCGTCCATCTCGAGATAGTCGATGCCGACGACGTTAGGGTGTTCCGCGGTCGACTTGGTACGCGCGGCGGCGACCTGGCACCAGCCGCCGGGTGCCGCGCCAAGGTCTATCACCTTCATGCCAGGCTTGAGCAGATGGTGCTTGTCGTCGATCTCGATCAGCTTGTAGGCCGCGCGCGAGCGATAGCCGTCGGCCTTCGAGCGCTGGACATAGGGATCGTTGATGTGGCGCTGCAACCAGCGGCGCGACGATTCCTTCAAGCCGCTTTTCTTCTTGATCTTCGTCTTCAGCACGCGAATGCCGGCGGAGCTCGGTCTTTCCGGTTTCTTGGTCATTGCTTGATTGCTTGTTTGAGCATGATCTTGTCCGAAAACCGGCAGCCACTTTTCGGGATCATGCTCTGCCTCGCCGCCAGACGCCGTCATCGGCCATCAATTCGCTCAATATGCCCTCGCGCAGGCCGCGGTCGGCGACACGCAGCCGTTCGGACGGCCAGACGGCGCGGATCGCCTCCAGTATGGCGCAGCCGGCCAGAACCAGGTCGGCGCGGTCGGCGCCGATGCAAGGGTTGGCGACGCGTTGCTGGAAATCCCAGCCGACCAGTTTTTCGACCATGCGGTCGACGCTGTCGCGATCCATCCACAGCCCGTCGACGCGGCGGCGGTCATAGCGTTCGAGGTCGAGATGAACGCCGGCCAGTGTCGTCACAGTGCCCGATGTGCCGAGCAAATGGAATTTCGGGCTGGCCAGGAGGTGGCTCAGCCGGTCACGCCCGTCGAAGGCGCGCAGCCGCATTGCGACATCCTCGACCATGGCGCCAAAGATCTCGCGTGTCACCGTGCGGCCGCCAAAACGCTCGGCCAGCGAGACGACGCCAACCGGCAGCGAAGTCCATGAAACGATATGGTTGGCGAGCCTTGGCGAGCGCTGGCCGGTGAGGTCGATCAGCGCGATTTCGGACGAGCCGCCGCCGATGTCGAACAGCACGACACCTTGCGTGTCGCGCTCGACCAGCGAGCCGCAGCCCGACACCGCGAGCCGCGCCTCGGTCTGGCGGTCGATGATCTCGAGCTTCAGGCCGGCCTCGCGCTCGACGCGCTCGAGGAACTCGACGCCGTTGGCGGCGGTTCGGCAGGCCTCGGTGGCGATCAGCCTGGCCTTCCTGACCTTGCGGTTGCGCAATTTGTCGCCGCAGATCTTCAGCGCCTCGACCGCGCGGTCCATTGCGGCGTCGCCGAGCCGGCCATTGGCGGTAAGGCCCTCGCCCAGCCTGACAATGCGCGAGAACGCATCGATGACGCGGAACTGGCCATGACGCGTCGGCACCGCGACCAGAAGGCGGCAATTGTTGGTGCCGAGGTCGAGCGCGGCAAACACCGGCAATTCCTGCAGCGGTGGCGGCGTGCGGGCACCTTGCCCTGGCCTTGGCAAGGCAGGAGGCAATTGCGCGATTGAAGCCGATTGCGCGATCGAGGACTGGGGCGCGATCGAAGCCGCTGGCTGGGGCTGGCGAGCGGCCGGGGCCCCGCCGGCGGCGGGCACCGAAGTGCCTGTTATCACCGGACGAGCCTCGTCGCGTGCGAAAACCTTGCGCCCGCGCCGCCGCTTGCGCCGCTTCTTGGGTTTGCCGTTCTGATGCGGGCCGTTCTGACCCTTGTGATCGTGGGACGTGTCGCCAGCCTGTCCATTGCCGGACCGGGGCTGCACCTGACGGCCGTAGCGTCCGGCGGATGGGTTTGCCTGGCCGGATGGCGGCGGCGAACCCCTGGACACGCCCACTTCCGGCGCACCAGCGCCGGCTTCGTGGTCTTCCACTGTCGTTCCTTCCGGCGCCGCGCGAACCGGAGACCGGACGCAGCAGGCGCTTTTACATGTTCAAGTTGCGGCCAGACTATCAGCGCCGGGCCGGATCACCAAGAGTGCTCGCGGCGAATTTTGCCGGCGGCATTGTCTCGCCCTGTGCTCGACCCGATGAGAGCCTTTGATGCCGGCCTCTCAAGATGTGGGTTCCTCGCCCCGCCAAGCGGGGGAGAGGTGGCCGCAAAGCGGCCGGAGAGGGGGCCTTCGTAGGGCGCGGTTTCCCCTCTCCGTCTCGGCTTCGCCGAGCCACCTCTCCCCACTTCGTGGGGCGAGGAACCCAAGCTGGAATAAAGCCACGATCCTTCGCCGTCCGGCAGGACAGAGGGGGGCGCGAAGGAACGCCACGCTTTCCTTCTCGCCACAACGCGCCTTCCCGGTTGAATAGCCGGCTTCAATGAGGCATTTCTGAAATGGAGGGTAAATCATTCGGCAACGCGGGCGGTTTGCCTGCTGCGAACCGGAAAACGGTACGGGCTGCAACGCATGATCGTCAGGCCATGAACTGGAGGCGTTATTTCTGGCCCGTGATCGGCATCGCCGCGGTGGTGTTCTCGCTGTGGCTGCTGCTGCACGAATTGCGCGGCATCTCGCTCGACGATGTCTGGGCCGGCATAATCGCCATCCCGGCGCGCGGCTGGGTGCTGGCGGCGCTGAGTTCGGTCATCGCCTATGCCTCGCTCGCCGGTTACGACCACATCGCGCTGCTGCACATCGGCAAGAAAGTCTCGTGGCTGTTCGTCACCTTCTGCTCGTTCACCACCTACGCGCTGTCGCACAATATCGGCGGCTCGGTGTTTTCCGGTGCGGTGATCCGCTACCGCGCCTACGGCACCAAGGGCCTGACCGGGCAGGACGTCGGCATTCTGGTGGCGATCTGCTGGATCACCTTCGTGCTGTCGACGCTGTTCGTCTCAAGCATCGTCCTGCTGCTCGAGCCCGAGGTGATCGACCGGTTTTCCGGCACGCCGCATCACCGGCTGGCGCAGGCGGGAGGGCTCGCCATGCTGCTCGTGGTGGCGGCCTATGTCTTCGGCAGCTGGCTGCATCTCAGGCCGCTGAGGATCGGCAGCTTTCAGCTGCACTACCCGGCGCTGCCGATCGTGGCGCGGCAATTGCTGGTCGGCCCGATCGAGCTCCTGGCGGCAGCGGCGATCATCTTCTTTGCCCTGCCCGCCGCCGGCAATCCCGGCTATTTCGTAGTGCTCGGCGTCTTCCTGGTGTCGTTCTCGATCGCGCAGATTTCACATGCGCCGGGCGGGCTGGGCGTCTTCGAGGTGGTGTTCCTCGCGGGCTTGTCACATATGGACCAGGTCGGCGTGCTGGCGGCGCTGCTGGTGTTCCGGCTGTTCTACCTGATCATCCCGCTGCTGATCGCACTCGGCGTGGTGCTGTTCTTCGAGCACTCGCAATACAGCCGCAGCGAGAGTTGAAGCGCGGGAAGCCGACGATTGAACCCAGACACAGGGTTGACTATTTTCCGGCGGCGGCTACAAGGCACGCGCGGCGACGTCGCCGCCCTGCCCGTGTGGTTTTCAACAGCCGCGCCTGCTGGGGAATAGGTTAACGGTAGACCCACGGACTCTGACTCCGTTAGTCCTGGTTCGAATCCAGGTTCCCCAGCCAGCTTCTTTTTTTCAATAGAAACAATTACTTAGATCATTCCCGAAAATGGCATGTGTTACAACCATGCGGATGATCCGCATGGTATTCTATCCGCATCATTCGGACCGGGAGGTGGCATGAATCTTCGATGGTCAATAAACCTGCTTGAGGACGGCGCTGTCGTCACTCAGGAAGGCGAATATCTCGGAACTTGGGGAATCGATGAGTCGGACGCGATATATGAATTCACGCCAGACGGTGCAGCTGAGCCGTTGCTGTGCAGTGGATTTGTGAAGTTCCTATGCGATAGCATTGAACAATGGCACAGCCTGCAACAGAGCGGCGGCGCGTGAGCCACTCGCGATCGAAGCTGTCAAGTGCCTGCGTCCGCGCACGACGTTGATCCTTATACTTGCTGGACGGCTGAGCACACTACATCTAGGAATTACGGTGACAGTGCACTTTTTACCATGTCGCCCCGTGTCTAGATTGACCGCATGGTGCACCTTGCCCGCGTTCCCGCCCTGCCGCATCCCCGGACCGTACGGGCGAGCCAAAGTGTTTTCACGTCCGAAGACTATGTGTTCCGCAAGAACTGCTCATCGAGTATTGCCGCGTCGCCGATGTCGCGGTTTTTCGATGCACCCGGGGGCCGAGAGTATCGCCGGGCAAATCGGCAAAGCCGAGAAACCCGGAAACGAGCCAGGCGGCGAAAAGAAAATAGTGCACCGGAATTACGGTGACGGTGCACTTTTTACCATGTTCGCCCCGCCGCATCGTGTAACCTTGCCCGCGTTCCCGGTCTGCCGCAGCACCGTACAGGCGAGCCAAAGTGTTTTCACGTCCGAAGACTATGCGTTCCACAAGGACCGCTCATCGAATATTGCCGCGTCGCCGATGTTGCGGTTATCGATGCTGGGGGATGCGGCAGACCGGGAACGCGGGCAAGGTGCACCATGCGGCGGGAGCGACATGGTAAAAAGTGCACTGTCACCGTAATTCCGCATGACAACCACCGCAAAATGCGGGTCTGGATGATGACCTCTGGCAGCCAAACCCCGTCCGCGTTAGAATGGGACAGGGGGACATTCACCAACCCAGCAAGGGAGGTCCGCCATGAAGGTCAAAGACGCAATGCATAAGGGTGTCGACTGGGTCAGCCCCGAAACCGCTGTCACCGAACTGGCGAAAATGATGCGAGCCCAGGATATCGGGTCGATTCCCATTGGAGAGAACGACCGACTGATCGGAATGGTGACCGACCGCGATATTGTCTGCAACGGACTGGCAGAAGATGGTTTCGACGGCCGCATCGCAACGGCGCGCGATGTTATGACGGCCGGCATTCACTGCTGCCGCGAAGACGACGATCTGGCCAAGGCCGTACGGCACATGGAAGAACTGAAAATCCGCAGGTTGCCGGTGATCAACAAGAATATGCGGATGGTCGGCATCCTTAGTGTCGGCGACGTCAGTCAGTCGGCACCGAGGGAACTGGTGTCCGAATACGTCAAGAGCGTTTCCGCCCACCACCACTGAAGGGCGGCTCGCCCGTGCGCTAAGGCCTCAGTCTGCCGCCGCGCTGGCCACAGCGCGCCGGCAGAAATGTCCGGTCATCGAGGCCGTGGCGCACCGGAAAAGCCCGCCGGCCGAAGCCGGCTGGAGCGTCTGCAGTCGCCAGAGTGTGGGTAACTTTATGCAGCCTTCAGGTTAATCACCCGCATCACTGCGACCGCTGTTCCGTTGTTCGTAGCAGCCTCCTTCGTGCTACCCTTGCCGCAGCTCCATACGTCACCCTCCTTGGCCGTGAACTGCATGTCTCCGGCCGTGACCTGCAGCTCGCCTTCAGTGACCGTGCAGACCATATCGTCGGCCATGACATCCCCGAGCGGGCTAGTTGCCTTTGGCTGGTAGACGACGTCTTCCATGGCAATTTTCTTGTACCCCTTGATATGGGAGTCTCGTGTTCCCAGTTCGACGAGCCGAACGCCGGGAAAAATCTCTTTGCCATCAGTCGGACCGTAGGTCTTGGCCGCTACCGGAATGGGCTTTGCGACCAATAGCGGGGCCGCCAACGAGGTGGCACCAAGGGCGAGAGCATTACGTCGATTCATCTTCATAACATCCTCCCTGAGTTAGTTCGCCCGACCGGGCGAACCTGATATTTTACGCTCCCGTTCAGCCAAATAGTCAAAACACAATTGGGCAAGCCAACGCCTGGCCTGCGCGCGTTCTGGCGTGCCGCTGTCCTACACCGCCGAAGGTGCTTCGCGCGTCTTGGCGGCTCGCTGCGGCTGGCTGCGCATGGCCTGCCTGCCACACCTCTTGACTGTCCGAGCGGGTTAGATACTTTTTGCTGCGTGCCTTGAGAAAAGCGGTGCCGGGCACCTTGGCCAGCCGCGTGATAACCGACGAATGGGTGAGCCCTCACGTCGAAGAGAAAGAAGAAACAGCACCAGCTCTTGCTGGCCGCGCTGCCTAAAGCGAAACCGAAAATGACCTAGATTGTTGATGCGACGCCGGAAATTGGCCGCTAAGGATGAATTACGGTGACAGTGCACTTTTACCATGTCGCCTCCGCCGCATTGTGCACCTTGCCCGCGTTCCCGGTCTGCCGCGTCTCCCCGGCACCGTACCGGCGAGCCAAAGTGTTTTCACGTCCGAAGACTATGTGTTCCATAAGAACTGCTGATCGAGCATTACCGCGTCGCCGATGTCGCGGGTTTCGATGCAGCTGTGGGCCGAGAGCATCGCCGGGCAAATCGGCAAAACCGAGAAACGCGGAAAACGAGACAGGCGAAAGGAAATTAGTGCACTGTCACCGTAATTCCTAAAACCTCTCCGGCAACCCTTCTACTCCCCGACAATGGACGTCGACGGGCGTGCCGAGGTTATCGGATCGGCATGACGAAGGACGATCCTCCACGCGCCTTCCTCGCGCCGGAATATGGTGGTGACTCGAAGCGCAATCGGCACCAGTTTGTTGCCACCACCGACCTTGGATTGGAACCGCTCGACCTCGACGATGTATCCCAAATCGGCTGTCGCATACTCCGATATGCGCTCAAAGCCGATGGCCTTGCCGTGCCGGTAATTGGTGGCGGCCCGTTCCATGGTCTCAGCGGCCTTTCTCCATCCCTTCGCCGGCGGGCCAAAGGGATTGGCAATAATGACGTCGTCCTGTCGCGAGTAGAGGTTTTTCAAGGGCTCAGGATCGCCCTTTACGAAGGCATCCAGAGCCAGATGATCCTGCTCGATAAATTTCGTCAGGTCGGAGGCCAACATCTTAACATCGCCACATGACTAAAAAGAGAACTCTATCAAACACTTCATCCGCCCTTCGCCTAGGCGTTCGGGCTGGTGTCCGGAGTATAGATCAGAATTACGGTGAGTGCACTTTTTACCATGTCGCCCCCGTCGCATGATGCACCTTGCCGGCGTTCCCGGTCTGCCGCATCGCGGGGCAAATCGGCAAAGCCGTGAAACCCGGAAAACGAGGGCAGGCGGCGAAAAGAAAATAGTGCACTGTCACCGTAATCGCGCCTGCTAGGGAATGGGTTAACGGTAGACCCACGGACTCTGACTCCGTTAGTCCTGATTCGAATCCAGGTTCCCCAGCCAATTGATTGGTCTATTTTGGACCTCAACACAAAATCCGAAATCGAGCGAAGTCCGTAGCAAGAGCGACGCCAAAATGTCGCGTCTTGGGTGCAAAGCGTCAGCGCTGGTCTTGGCGTAGGGAAGCTTCTTTCGGAACGACCCTGCTTAGCGCCATGACATCCTCTGTTAGCGAAAATTAGGAATATTGTTCCTTCCGCTAATCCTTTAATAGACTGAGGAGAGCGATGGTCGCAGCAACGATTCCAACAACGAGGTTGATGGTCTCTTGGCCAACAGTTAGGTCCCGCCTGCCACCCCACATACGATTAGTGCCCCACCAGACGAGGACTGCCGCGACAAAAAGAAACCATGCCCTAATTAGCCGATCCGGAGTTAGCTGCTCGACATTGACCCAAAACGAGCCAACAAACGCAAGGAAGAACAGTATTCCGCACACAGCAGCAAAGACTCCAGACCCGATCGGCTTGGGTTCACTCATGCTTTGATCCTCCCCTTTTTTGGTGGATTCGTCGGCTGTTTCCAAAAGGCACCTCTACGCCCTCCCTTTAGCCGGTTCCTGTGTTTCTCGCATGGTTCCACCTGAGGCCAGATAAAGATGTCGGTGTTAGAGAATAAAGTGTGCATCACCCCACATTTCGTTTCATTGCTCGCGCTTTCCGCTCAAAGCAAAAACACGAGTGTGCCCACTTTTCGATAATCAACATCGGCTGCTTCAGCGCAATAATGGACCTTCAAAGCGTCTTAGCTCAAAGTCGTGTGATGAGCACTTTTTTGACCGTCGTGGCGGTTCATCGTCAGCGATGCGAGCGACGAAAGGTGCCCCTCCTAATCCATGTCTACTGCGCGAACTCATCCCTCTCCAGCAATCGGATCGCGTGCTGTTGTCGATCGCTGACAGGTTCATGCGAGCATAGGTGTTTACGCCGACTCGGAGCTAGTGACTATCGCCGGAAATAGTCCAGCACAGTGCGTCGTGCAACATCGACGGGATTCTTTGCCTTATATTGCGTCGGCGCGAACTCAAAGAGCGAGAGGTCGAACGTGAAGAGATCAATGCTTTGTTGGCGCTCTTCGACGGTAAGGAATTGGCCTTCCCTACCAGGAACCATCAAGGTTGAGAACATGTCTCGGAGCAACCCGATTAGCGGCAAAGTGTCTTGCGACGGGTCGTCGTAGGCTTCAAAGGATCTTGGCGCTCCCTCAACCAATCGTAGTGCCAACATTCCAGGAGGTAGCGTCGCAGTCCCACTCTGTCCGGAACGCCTTGCTTCCTTGTCAAATGCGTGTACCGGGATGTTATTTAACAGGCCTCCATCGAGCCAAAGACCACGCAGAGGACCGAGCACTGGGTCGCTCCACGGAGCGTCTATAAATATAGGCTTAAACACTACAGGAAAACATGCGGACATACCCACAGCCTCTACCACCGGAAAATCCGGTGTCCCCGAAGCGGAGAAAACCATGCTCTTCTTTTGAGATATGTTAGTGGCGCAAACGGCAAGACTTACGCCGGTGAGATCCTTTAGCATAGAAAAAGTCATTGTTGAGGCATCTTTAAGCCTGGGATTCCGCTGCCATGCAGGTATTCGTGCCACAAAACTACGAAACTGCCTTCGTAGATAATGCCGAACGGCTAGTCCAGCGAAAATACCACGGTCATATATCAATGAATACATATACTCCGGAAATCGCGCAGAGAATTTCTTCAGAAATGGAATAGACTGCATTTCCTTCACAACGTCGAGTTGTCCGATGGTATTCATCGCAAGGATCAGCGCGGCGCCAGAAACTCGAACGTCAAGCGATCTAAGCCAAGAATAACTCAGCATCTTCCGGAAGTCGTCGCTACCACTTTCTATCCGTCGTTTGTTTTCAAGGATGAGCTTCGCTACATCGCGTAGTTGACCCTTGCTGCCGGGCATTTCCACTTCTGCGCTGTAGTTATTAGGTAGGAGACCACGCCCCTTGCCTAGCACTGGAGGATCATAGAAGGAATCAAAGTCGATATTGTTGTCAAAAACAGCCTTAAGGTCCTTCGAACCGCAACCGAGAGCCAAGAACATCGCAGTTATCGCACCCGCTGATGTGCCACTAATACCTTTCAGCTGACTGCCCGTGCGGCCGAACGGCAAGACGGCAAGGTCTTCCAAGGCCTGAATGGCACCCAAATATGCAAATCCCAGCCCCCCGCCCCCTTGAAAGCTGAGGAAGTTTACATCGGTGGGCTTCTTGAGCTTAGCCACTACACAGGGCCCGGCCATTGCTTAAGTCGCCGCCATTCGTTTGCCAGGGTCAAAGCGCGGCACGTGCAGGGTCCCGCTATGCCATCTAGCTTCAGAGGAGCTCCCAGCGCATCTGCAATGCCAAGCTGATTCATCCTCCGCTGGAACGCTTTCACGACACGTGTGCCGGGGCCGCTTTCTAAGTATTTGGCGGGATCTGCGTCAGCCGGAACTCCATAGCCAAGCGCTTTTAGCTCGGCCATTATGGAGACATGATCTGGCCATTGAGCAGCATTGTAGGGAATGCCGTTGCAAGTCTCGACTGATGGAACATACGGTGTGGTGGATGGAACTACTATCTCCCAGCTGGGCAGCTTGACCTTCGGATCGTCGAGGCAAACCAGCGGAGTCGGGAGCGCGATTCGCCACGGATCGCCGTCTGGGACGCCGTCCTGTAGATCAGGGCTGCTGGTTGCCTCAATGCTTTTGATCTCGTCAACTATGGCTACATAGTCCGCGTCTCCCGGCACTGGACAGTCATCGCCCTCCCAGATATCACCGTGCTCAAGATAATATTTGATATTGTTCTCAAAATAACGTCGAACAGGAACGACAACGCGCGCGTAACCCGCAGAAAGAAACCTTGAAAAAATCGGATCCGCATCTGACACCGAGAGCCGGTCCTCCCAGGTGTCGTGCCGCCCCCAAAAGTATGGGTAGAATGTATAAACCATGTTCGGCCACTCGAAGCCCTGCTCAAAGAACTGTACAGTCGGGCCTTCGGCGAGTGCCTTCGCAGGGTCGAGAACCGGCTCACCGTCTTTACTGACATTTTCTGCGCCCATAGAGTTGAAGTGCTGATTCGTCAGTATCTCTAAAACCCCCCTCTTTAACTCCTGCTGTTCAGTGTTGCGGTACTCGATATCGGATCTTAGGGTTATGTTTCTTGAGTTAGACCGCGATGCCGCCAGCTTCTTATCATAATCATCCTTGGCGAGATTGTAAGCTTCCAATATTGCGCGATAGGTATCAAGTCTCCACTTTCCGAATGCTTCCTGAGTCCTCCTCGTGACCAACGTAATGCCAACCATCCATGCGCTTATAGCTCTAAACGGCTGCACATGAAACATCACCTTTCCACGTAAAGGATGGACCATGTACGTTGAGCCGTGTATCGGATCTTTTGCTATCGTAGTCATATACCAATAATTTCCGCCAAGTATAACTGCTAGCTGCGCCTGCGGATCAGTCCATATCATGTACATTGCTGGTGAAGCGTATATCGCTTCGTAACTAGTATCTATGTCAATACTCGGATCAGCGTCGTCTTTTTTCATGTGATCGACCATCGCATACCCCGTCATAAACGCTGGTGGAGGGGCAGTTACTTGGGCGTTATACCGTGCGGAAAGGCTAAGATAGTTCGACTCGGTGATCTGATCTGCGGTGAAATTCGGTTGCTCTGGTGCAATTAGATGCGCGTCACCGCTCCGCGGGCTCTTCCCCTGATAGAAAAGATAGCTGGCGGCGGGCTCCGGCACCAGAAACTCAAGCATGAGACGTGCGCCATAGTTAAACACCTGAGCCCAATATTGCTTTTCCACATATCGATACACGCCAATAACGGAGTCGCTAGTCGCCGTGAACCTGTGAATATTGTCCTCGGTCACTTCCGTCGTCACGGTTATAGTTTGCTGCCGTTTTGTGCTCTTTTGCACCTTCTCCACCGCTCGCGCGATATTTTCCTTTACCGTGGATCTGGCGACTTTCTCAGCGTTCTCCGCCGATTGTGTACTAGTGGCGTTGGCGTGAGCAGCTACAGTAACGGCACCATAAGATGCAGTCACGTTCACTCCCATATCTGATGATCTATTCTCCTTCTGGACATTGTCTAATTCTTGTGTCAATTCGAAACGATCTGTTGTTTGAAGATCGCGCTCAATCGATGACGATTCTTCAATCTCAATTATAATCTGCTGCTCAGTTCTATCTAGTCGGTGATGTGTGCGGGATCGCTCTTCACCCTTAAGCACGTTCTCTATGTAGGCGACTTCACCCAGAATGTATTTTTGAAGCTGCTGTCTTACCACTTTAAGATCACATAACCCGGCAACCCTCACCTGGTTAGGATTCTTGAAGTCTGGTAAAGTGTAGGTAGCGTCGGTGCCGATTGTTAAAATAAGTCGTTCAACCGCTGACGGTAGGTTCCTCACATCGGTGGCGATCTCTGCTGCGGCAGTGCGAACGAACTCTGACGCACGCCATGCGACGGACAAGGTGGCGCCCTGTACGAGTTTGGCCTCAGTGTCAGCCAAGCGGCGGCTCAATAAGTGATTGAGATGGATAGGATCGACATCGACGATCTCTATTCCAAGTTTAGCACGCGCAAAATCAACGAGTTCAGGAGCGAGCTGCTTCAGTCTGGAATCTGAGAGTCTCAGCGGCTGCCTGCTTACTCCACCCGAGGCATTCTCGGCGGCATCAGCTTTGGCAGCCGTCCGGTCAGTACGAATTTCGGACCTAATCTCCGCGAAATCCATCGCATCCAACGCATCCTCAAAGAACTTATGCAGAGCAGCCGTGCATAGTATGCTGGCTGCTTCACTTCTCGCCTTGTCGTTTGCGGCATCTGAGATTTTCGAGGCTGACTCCTCTTGTTCGCGTCGTAGGTCGTGTCTTGCCGCTCTTATAAACTCTGTAAGTGCCTGCGGCATCAAAACCTCAGGTCGAACTGACAGGGCGCACGGCACCGCATCTTCGGCAAGTGAATCGGCGTAAGCCTTGGCTTGCAGATAGGCGATTGCTTGGATGAATTTCCCCGCTGAGCCGTATTTACGTCTTGAAACAATTCTTGCCGTCAGCTGATCCCAAAGCCATAGTATAAATAGCTTCAACTTATCTTCGCTATCGAATATGCTAGGGCTATCCCTGAGTATAGATATGTATGAATTCGTGAGTTCCGATCCTGGAAGCCCCTGAGTTGCCTGAATGACAGAGTCGAATGCCTTGGGGAATTCCGCATCCGATCCCGCGACGGGATTTTCGTTCACGTATTTTGCACATACTTCTTCAAAATCGGACGAGGGCGAGTCTTTGGATATCAGAGAATAAAGTCTATCCCAAAGCTCAGTCCGCGCACTTGGCCGAGTGACGAAATTCCACCGTTCTGCTTCCACAGGCATGGCCTTCGGTGCACGAACCACTGCGTATTTTGTTAATACACTCTGAGGCACATCTGTGGGCATTAACTTCATCCTTCGTGAGACACGTCTTCTACATGCAACCGCTTTTCAAGCGTATCGCCTTTTGATGCGAGTCAAGTAAGCTCCGTTGATGTAACTCGCCACCCGTTTAACTTTCCTTTAAATGAAACTGCCTGAGTCAAGTGATTTCGCCAAGACACCGTATCGGCCTACATAGAATTTCTTTCGAAAATAATCTGGTGATGAGGCCAGATAAGCGACGACACCACTCCAATTTTGGTGACTGCTGAAGACATAATGACGCGTGCTTTGATGAGTTACTATGCCAAGACCGGAATACCCATGTCAAATACGACCGTCTTGTCTTTCGTATTTTCAACAAATTGCGTCTGTATTCCGCGCCTCACCAGCAACGAATGCCCAATCCTAAGTATCTTCCGGACACTCGCCAGCGCCGCCTCGTTCACTTCGATGTACGCGACGATGTACCACTCGCCGTTCTCTTCCCTGGCCATGCCCATCGGTTCGGCCCGCCATTTGAGCGCGCCATGGTGGGGCATGAAGTAGGTTTCCTGGATGCCGCCGACGGCGCTGAGGCCCTCGTCGAGAGCGTATTCCATCACCGCGCAGCACAGCTGCGTCAGCGTGCCCCTCAGTCCGGCAGTGCGTTTGTCGGGAACGACGAATGTGCGGGTCCATTCGGCCCAATCGGGACGTCTTGGGACGCCCGATTTTTCACACATGTGAGAAAAAACCTCCGAGACCATGTGCGGCTCGCTCGTTGGGATCAATCGAGCCGAAGTCACTACGCGATCGTCTTCAATGCCCAGCAGGTATGTCGCCGCGTCGGTATCGAATTGATCCAGTTCGCGACCATCCGGGCTCGGAGGGCGCCAATGTTTCTGGTGCACGAAGAAGTCGTGCCGCCGGCGCAGAAACTCGTCGAATTCGTTTTCGTAGAGATGCTTGTTATGGGCATTGACTACGTGGGCCGTTATCATGGCGCGATCCCCCGATCGTTCTCGCCGGGATACTCGCAGTCGCGCTAATATACGTCACCTGTCCGATGGGACAGTTGACGCGATTAGGGATGGATCAGACGCCGGCGCACTGCCTCGACGACCGCTTGCGTGGTCGTGGCGACGCCAAAAGCCTCGCGGGCCCGCGTCGAGTGCCATTTGACCGTGCGCTCGGTAAGGCCAAGGATCTGCGAGGTTTCCGACGAGGTCTTGCCGGCCGCGGCCCACAAGAGCACTTCTTTTTCGCGGTCGGTCAGCACGCCTTCATGGTCGTCATCGTCATTGGCCAAGGCCTGGATCGACATGCCCGCATAGACCGCCATGGTCACCAGTTGCACCTGATGGCGCGGCGACAGGGTGCAGGACTTCGCGGACGACGCAAACGAAAGCACGGATTGCCAGTGATGAACGCTGAGCATCGGCACAGCGAAGCCGCTACAGATGCCGAACTCCGTCGCCTCGCCGGCGACGCGTCGTGAGCCCTCCGTATCTGACCACTTTGCCGGGACTTCCGACCAAAGGAACGGCTTCAGGGTCTTTGCCGAGTAAATGCAAACGCCGTCGACGGCGGCATGCTCGGCCTCGACATAGCGTTCGAACCAGCCGGCCGGCCAGCCATTCAGCTCAACCATGGGTGCAAGCTTCTGGCCACCGAGCGGCACCCCGCTCAGGATAAGGTGCTCGAAGCCGAGATTTCGCACGGTCTCGAGAAGGTCGCCCAGCAGCGGCCCGGTAGCTGTATGTTTCCTGCAGCGTTCGACAAAGTCGAACACATCTGAATCGATCATGACAGAGACCCCCCGTCTCCACGCCGGAAAGCAGGTATACCTCAATTTAGCAACTTCGAATATCCCAATAAGTGTGTCCGCGACGCAGGACGCCTGGGCCAAAATCAGCTAAATCAGCCAGACGTGATCAGCGAAGCAGGACCCCAAGCATGACGCCAGCATTGCCGAAACGAAACGAGCCGTTCCGGGCCGGCGAAACCGCGCTGCTGCTGGTCGACATGCAGCGCGTCTGGCTGGAGCCGGGTGCTGATCCGGCGCATCCGGAGCGCGGTCCCGACCACTATTTCTACCGGCAGACGGCGTCGCGAACGATCCCCAACCAGGAGCGCCTGCTGGCGACGGCGCGGGCCAACGGCGTCGAGGTGATCCACACCATCATCCAGAGCCTGACCGAGGACGGCCGCGACCGCTCGCTCGACCACAAGCTGACGCCGATCCATATCGCGCCGAGCCGGCCGGAAGGCCTGCCGGTGCCGTCGCTGGCGCCGGTCGGCGACGAGATCATGCTGCCGAAGACGTCGTCGGGCGTCTTCAACTCGACCAACATCGATTATGTCCTGAAAAACCTCGGCGTGCGTTACCTGGTCGTCGCCGGCATCATGACCGACCAGTGCGTCGACATGGCGGTGCGCGATGCCGCCGATCGCGGCTATCTCGTCACCTGCGTATCCGACGCTTGCGCCGCCGCCTCGCAGGAGCGTCATGACGGTGCGCTAAAAGCCTTCGGCGGCTATTGCTGGGTCGCAGATACCGCCATCGTTACTGCCCGTTTCGAAGCCTTGGGAAAAGCTGCATGACCGTCGAACCGCTGGTTGCCGTCGTCACCACCGATCTTTCGGCGATCACGCGCGGCCGCTCGGTCGCCGAAAGCAAACTGCAGAAGATCGCGGCGACCGGCGTCGGCTGGCTGCAGGCCAATCTGTCGCTGACGCCGTTCAACTCGATCGTCGACCCCAATCCGTGGGGCTCGTCCGGCGACGTCCGTCTCGTTCCCGATCTCAACGCGCGGTTCCGCACGGCGCTGACCGGATCGGCGACGCCCTTCGACATGGTCGCCGGCAACATCGTCGAACTCGACGGCAGCCCGTGGGTCGGCTGTACGCGGACCATGCTCAAGGATGCGCTGGCGGAGTTGAAGGCAGCGGCCGGGCTTTCCGTCATCGCCGCGTTCGAGCATGAATTCCATATCGAGGGCGACTTTGGGCCGGCTCATTCGATGTCGTTGGCAGCACTGCGCCGCGCCGACCCGTTTGCCGCCAATCTGATGGCGGCGCTGGCGGAAGCCGGCGTCGCGCCGGAAGTGGTGATCGCCGAATTCGGCACCGACCAGTTCGAGGTGACGTGCGAGCCGGCCGATGCGCTTGCCGCGGCCGATCGCGCCGTCGCCATCCGCGAGATCACGCGCGAAGTCGCGCGATGTGCCGGCTGGCGGGCGAGCTTCGCGCCCAAGATCGCGCCGGATGCCGTCGGCAACGGCGTCCACATCCATTTCAGTTTCGTCGACGAGGCCGGCAAGCCGGCGACCTACGACCCGGCCCAGCCTGGCGGCCTTTCCAGCCGTGCCGCTTCGTTCTGTGCCGGCGTGCTGCGCCACCTGCCCGCGATCACCGTCATGACGGCGGCGAGTGTGTCGTCCTACTACCGGCTGAAGCCGCATAGCTGGAGCTCGTCCTACACCTGGCTTGCCGATCGCGACCGCGAGGCGAGCCTGCGCATCTGCCCGACGGTGACGATCGGCGGGCGCGATCCTGCGCGGCAGCACAACATCGAATACCGGGCAGCCGACGCCACCGGCAATCCCTATTTGTCGCTGGCGGCGATCGTGCGCGCCGGGCTGGAAGGGCTAAAAGCCAAGCTGCCGGCGCCGCCGCTTGTCTCGGGCGACCCGACGCTGATGAGCGTTGCCGAGCGCAAGAAGCTTGGCCTCGTGCGGCTGCCGGAAACGCTGCCGACGGCACTCGACGCGCTCGTCGCCGACAAGACCGTCACCGGATGGTTCGCGCCGGTGTTCGTCGAGACCTTTGTCGGCCTCAAGCGGCATGAGACCGAGCGCCTCGCCGGTCTCGACCCAGTGGCGGTCTGCGATCTCTACCGGACGCTGTATTGATGGCTGAGCCGGTTGCCAACGCCATCCTACCGGAAGGTTGGCCACCCGCCGTCGACGCAATCAACGAAACGGGGCGTTCCGATATCGTTCTAATATGCGAGCATGCGTCCAATCATATTCCGGCCGAGTATGCGCGGCTCGGCCTCGACAGCCGCCATTTGCAGCGCCATATCGCCTGGGATATCGGCGCCGCCGCAGTGACCCGCGCTCTGTCGAAGCTGCTCGATGCTCCGGCTTTCCTCAGCTCCTATTCGCGGCTTTTGATCGATCTCAATCGGCCGCTTGGTTCCAGCGGCAGCATTCCGGTGCAATCGGAGGACACGGACATCCCCGGCAATGTCGGCCTCGATCCGGAGGAACGAAGCCGGCGTGCCGAAGTCATGTTCGCGCCGTTTCATGACCGCGTGGCCGCCCACCTCGATGGCCGGACGAAGCAGGGCAGACCGACGCGGATCGCGACGATCCACTCCTTCACGCCGGTCTTCCTCGGCATTGCGCGGCCCTGGCACGCCGGCGTGCTTTACGATCGGGCAGTCGATTTCGGCCAGGCAGTGCTTGCCGGCCTGCGCGCCGACAGAGCGCTCAACGCCGCGGCAAACGAGCCCTACGTGATCAGCCGTGACGGCGACTATGCCATACCCGTCCATGGCGACGATCGCGACATTCCGGCCATCCTCATCGAGATCAGGCAGGACCTGCTGGCGGGCCGCTCCGGCATCGAGGAATGGGCGAAGCGGCTGGCGGCGGCGTTGCCGGCGCAGACACAGGCTTTGTGAACAAGCTCGGCTCAGTAGCGCAACGCGAGAGCCCCGAGCCGTCGGTGAAAAGCCTCCACGCGTCCTCAGGAGAAGATTTCCGCCAAGTCTTCGACGCTGGTGCCTTCCTTGACTTGCCGCAATTCGACATAGCTGACCGCTGCGGCGATCGACAATACGACTTGCTCGGCTGCGCCCCGCAAGGCGTCCAGGAAGAACCCGAGCGTAATGCCCAAGGAAGATAGGACGCGGTCCGACGCAAAATTGATTGCGACCGAAGCCACGAATAGGGGAAACCAGAGACCGAGCAGACGCCAGCGGCTCCCCTTGGAAAGGTCGCGGCTGCGGCCCAAACTCGCGAATACTCCCAAACGTTCCTGTATCAGAACCGGTATCGCTACAACCCAGAGAACCAACCACAACAATCCCGGAACGATGAGCAGCACGAGGCCGACTGTGAAGCCGATGTTGACAATCAGCGAAATGCCGATTGCCGGCAGCAGGAGCGCCAAGGCTGTCCCCATACAATCTCGCATCGACGGCCGCTTGCCGCTCAAATCCTCGATCGCAGCGCGCGTCAGCACCGCCTCCAGGAAAGCCATAAGGACCACATAGCCGATCGCGCCAACGACCGTGAGCACGAGCCGTTGAACCGAGAATTCCGCAACGCCATGCTCGATATTCGTAACGGATTTCCAGAACCAGAGCGCAAACACGAATCTGGGCAAGGTGTAGAAAATCAGGGCAAGCCCGAGGCAGAGCGCGAGATTGCGGCCGATGACCGCAAAGCTGGCGCCGAAAACCCTGCCGATACGAAATGTGTTGGGCTGGTCCAGCGTTATTGACGCCACGATATTACCTATCCAGTCCAGACCGATCCTGACGCGATGAAGGCAGCAAATCCCTTGCCGCTACGAGAAGATTTCCGCCAAGTCTTCGACGCTGGTGCCTTCCTTGACTTGCCGCAGCTCGACATAGCTGACTGCCGGGGCGATCGACGTCACAATGGATACGATCGCTGTCACCAGGGCGCCAAGAAATATGCCGGTGGTTAGGCCAAAGACCATGATCGCACGGCTGAGCACGGCCTGGATCAGCACCACAGCTATGAACAGGACAATCCAGAATCCGAACAGAGCCCAGCGGCTTCCTTTGGTAAGTTCCCGGCTGCGCTTCATGCTGCCGAAGACCCCCAGTCTTTCCTGAACCAAAACAGGCACAGCGACAGACCAACGAAGCCACAATATGATGCCGGGAACGAGCAGAAGCATCGCGCCGGCGGCGGCGCCGAGGCTCACCAGCACCGCGATGCCTATCACCGGCAGCAGGAGAGAGATTGCCGTCTTGAGGCAATCGCCAATCAATGGTCGCTTGCCGTTCAGATCCTCGATCGCGGCACGCACCAGCGCCGCCTGCAGGATTGCCGACAGTGTCATGGAAACCAACACGCCAACGATCGTGGCAGTGATTCGTTGGACTGAGAACTCCGGAACGCCAGCCTCGACGTTGGTCGCCCATTTCCAAATCCAAAGCTGGTAAAGAAGCGTAGGCAAGCCTGAGAACAGCATGGCCAATCCAAGGCAAAGCACTGGATTGCGGCTGATGACAGCGAAGCTGTCGTTGAAAACCCTGCCGATGCGAAATTTGTTCGGCCGTTCCAGTGTCACTGATGTCATGATGCTTCCCCCTGCCTCACCGCCGCATGGCTGGCGGCCCCGGTGGTAAATCTGTCAAGATTGGTGGTCGCCGTCCAGCCCACTTGCAATTGTTCCGCTGCATTGTCAGTGTCGGCTGGGAACCACAGGTTGCAGGGGAGCGGGTGGCGGTGGCACAGCCAGGCACAGCGGAAGCCGAACGGCTGACCAATCTGCACAAGCAGCTGATCGCCGACGAATCGATCCAGTTCGACCTGCCGGCCTATGTGCCGCCGAAGCCGCCCGAGTGGCTGAAACCGCTGCAGGATTTTTTGTCGTGGCTCGGTCCCTACATGATCTATCTGTTCTGGGGGGCGGTGATATCGGGCGTCGCAATCATCCTGCTTCTGGTCTTCCTTGAGGTGAAAGGCATCGCCTGGCGGCTGCCGTGGCAGCGCGCGCGGCCGGAAGTCGAAGACGAAGAAACCTGGCGCCCAGACGCCGGCGCCGCGCAGATCCTGTTGTCGCAAGCGGATGCGCTGGCCGCACGCGGCGACTATGACGAGGCGGTTCACCTTTTGCTTCGGCGCAGCGTCGCCGATATCGCCGGCCGGCTGCCGGACTTCCTGCGCCCGTCGCTCACCGCGCGCGACATCGCCAATGCCCCTTCCCTGCCGGGAAGGGCACGCCATGCGTTTACCGAGATCGCCCGCATTGTCGAGGCGGCGCTGTTCGCGCGCCGGCCGGTCGGCGCGGAAGGCTGGCGGCAGGCGCGCGGCGCCTATGAACGTTTCGCCTTCCGGGATGCCTGGACGTGAGTGCACCGACGGTCGAGGCACAGGAGCCGTTCAATCGAAAGACACTGTTTTGGGGGATTTTCGCCAGCCTCCTTGCGGCGGCCGGTTTTTTCCTGCTGTCCACCTATGCTCCCGATTTCCGGCAACCCGGCAATGGCGGCGCCACGCCGCTATCGAAAAGCGGCGTCGGCTACGCCGGCCTGGCGGAATGGCTGCGGCTCACCGGCGAAGCGCCCTTGATGGCGCGGACCGAAGACGATCTTGCCAGAGATATACTGCTGATCGTCACCATCTCGCCCGATAGCGATCCGGAGGCGCTCGACCACATCCTCAATCTTCGCCAGGATCAGAACACGCTTTTCGTGCTGCCCAAATGGCAGATCCTGCCGCTGCAGGGGCATGAAGGCTGGAACATGAAATTCGGGCGATTGCCCGGTTCGGTGGTGAACGAATGGCTTGGCCGCATCGCCGATGCGAAGATCGGTGCCGGCCAGAGCACGGCAAAGCAACTCGACATCGAAGGCAACATGGTTGCCGCACCCGAAGAATTGCAGTGGGTGGCCGACAAGTACCCTCTCATCGCAGCCGGCAATGACAAGGCTGTGCTTACCGAACTGAACGACAAGCCGTTCTATATCCTGACTGACCCCGACCTGATCAACAACGCCGCCCTCAAGGATCCCGAAAAGGCGGCAGCCGCGCTCGGGCTGATTGCCTTGCTCCAGCCCGACGACGGCCTGGTGATGTTCGATCTGACGCTGCACGGCGCGGGGCGGAAGTATGATCTGGCCAAGCTTCTGGTCGAGCCGCCGTTCCTGGCGCTGACACTGACGATCCTGATCGCTGCGGCGCTGGCGTTCCTGCATGGCCTTGGCCGGTTCGGCCCGCCGCGGATCGGCCACCGCCCGGTAGGCTTAGGCCACCCTGGGCAGGTCGGTTAGGCCGCGCCGCTGCTTCCGCGGGCCGGCCGGGGGGGCCGGGAGGGATGCCGCGATGGGGGCTTGATGGGGGG
>NZ_JAMYQC010000009.1:0-219507 GCF_040320645.1 Mesorhizobium sp. M0633 | reverse complement strand
AACCGAAATCTCCACCCCGCGGGTTCCTTCCCTGGAGGCTTCCGGACGCCGGCCTCGAGCCACGCCATCTCAGTAGACGGCCGGCATCCGAAACCCATCACAACAGCGGACGTTGTTGGATTGCGATCCGCAGCACCAAGGTGACGAAGGCCGTCAATATTCTTCGCGTTGACAGCGGTTCTGTGGGAAGCGAAAGCTGCGTCCAATAGGAAGCTCGCGCTACCTCTTCTCCAGGCCTTTGAGATGTTCGATGAAGGCCCGCAGTTTGGGGTGAACTTGAGACCGCTGCGGGTAGTAGAGGTACACACCCGAGCTTGTCCCGGTGAAGTGGTCCAGAACGACTTCGAGCTTGCCGCTCGTCAACTTGTCGCTGATCGCTTCTTCAGGGCTGTAAACGACCCCTAAGCCGTCGACGGCCGCATCGATCGCCAGCAGAACATCATTGAGGATCAGCGGCCCCTTTACCTGAACCTCAAATTCCTTGCCGTCGCTCTCGAACTCCCACCGATCGTACACACGATTGCCAGCTCCCGCGCAGATGCAAGGATGGGCCAACAGGTCTTTTGGATGTTCAGGGTGCCCATGCTTGTCAAGGTAGGCCGGTGCAGCAGCCACAACCCATCGGACGGGACCGAAGAGTTTGAGCGCCACGACATCTTTGGCAAGGATGTCTGACACCCGTATTCCTGCATCAAACCCGCGCTCGAATATGTTGGTGGCCGCGTTCTCGAAGAAGATCTCAACCGTCACATCCGGGTACTTTTCGATAAAGGTCGCGATCAGCGGCCTAAGGAAGTTCGGATAGACGGTCTGCGGGACATTCAAGCGCAGACGACCGGCAGGCTTGTCCGCTGCGCTTCCCGCGTCCTTCATAGCGGAAAGGATCGCATCCAGCGCCGGTCCCGCCTGTTGCAGGAATTTCTCCCCGGCTTCGGTCAAGCTCGTAGCTCGTGTCGTTCTTGTAAGCAGGGTGACGCCCAGGCGAGTTTCGAGGTGTCTGATCATCTTGCTTATCGCAGGCGGCGAAACCCTGAGTGCTTCTGCCGCCGCCGTGAAGTTCCGCTTCTCGGCGACAAGCGCAAACGCCACAAGCCCATCAAGCTGATCCTTGTCCATTATGAACCTCTGGTTAATGTCGCATCAACCCGAATGCCATTTTTTGAAAAGAACGGCCATCGTATTCTGCGCTCACTTACGAAGACACAGCCGCAAACGCTGATGTGTTTCGGAGGTTGATCAAACCCAGTGGAGGTGCAGCACCATGAAGAACTATGCAGACGATTTCGAAACAGGCGCTCCCGAGATGCCAAGCCGCCGTAAATTGTTCGCCGCTGGGCTAGGCATCGCCGCAGCGTCGCTGCTGCCTCTTTCCGAGTCGAGAGCTCAAACGGCAACATCGGGTGCCGCAGCCACAGGTGCAAGGTCATCGAACCTTCAGCGTCGCATGCTCGGCTCGCTGGAAGTCTCTGCCATGGGGATGGGCTGCCAAAACTTTGCCGGGATGTACAGCCCGCCCACGAACAGGCAGGAGGCCGTGCGGATCATCCGGGCGGCGCATGACCGGGGCGTGACCTTTTTCGACGTCGCTGAAGTCTATGGACCCTTCCTGGGCGAGGATATTGTTGGCGAGGCGCTTTCGCCGATCCGCGACCAGGTGATCATCGCGACCAAGTTCGGCTTCGACATCACGCCCGAAGGCCAGGTCACAGGCGTCAACAGCCGCCCTGACAATATCAAGCGGGTGACCGAGCAACAGCTCCGCCGCTTGAAGACGGACTACATTGATCTTCAATACCAACACCGTGTCGATCCGACCGTGCCCGTCGAAGACGTGGCCGGAGCGGTGCAGGAATTGGTCCGTGAAGGCAAGGTCCGCCACTTCGGCCTGTCCGCTGCAGGCGAAGCGACCATCCGCCGCGCCCACAAAGTGCAGCCAGTCACGGCGGTGCAGAATGAATACTCTGTCTGGACCCGCGATCCGGAGGTGGAGGTTCTGGCGACCTGCGAGGAGCTTGGCATCGGGTTCGTGCCATGGAGCCCGCTCGGCATGGGATACCTGACCGGTACAGTCACCCCCATGTTCGTGCATGGCCCTGCCGACCTACGGGCCAACCTGCCGCGCTTCACGCCTGAAGCCCGCCGCGCCAACTGGCCGGTGGTCGAACTGCTACAGCGCGTAGGCGCACGTCATCAGGCTGCGCCCGGCCAGGTCGCCCTTGCCTGGTTGCTCGCCCGTAAGCCGTGGATCGTGCCCATTCCCGGCCCGATAACGGAGGACCAGATGGACCAGAACATGGACGCGCTGCAGGTCCAGTTGAGTGCGGCCGATGTCAAGGAGATCGATGACGGCTTTGCCCGGATCACGGTCCAGGGCGCGCGTCTCAGCCCACCAATGCTCGCGATGATCGATACCGGCGCAAAACTTGGAACGAGTTCCAAGGGCGGAACCGGCATGTCACCGGTCAGGTGACCAACCCACAAGAACCGACGGGCTGAAGTCTAGCCGGGTACCTGCGGCGCTTCTTGTCCGAGGCGCTGCCACCTCTGTGGTCCTCGCTCCGGTCTTTCCGGATCGGTAGGGCCAGCCAGAGAGCACAACGAAGGAGACTGCCATGAATAACAACAATCGGGTCGCTGTAATCACTGGTGCATCCTCCGGAATCGGTGAGGCGCTGGCACGTGAGCTTCTTTCAGAAGGATATCGCGTAGCCCTTCTAGGGCGGCGCCTCGAGCGTGTCGCGGCACTCGCAGACGAACTCGGCGAAGGCGCTATCGCGATCCAGGCTGACGTGACCGACCGGGACTCCATCGCTGGAGCCGCCGCGCGCGTCCAGGAGTTCGGCGGCGCCGATGTTCTAGTCAACAACGCAGGCGTGATGCTCACAGCGCCGTTTGGATCGGACAAGCGATCCGAGCATCGGCAGATGGTCGAAACCAATCTCCTGGGTGCCATGACTGTGACTGAGGTTTTCCTTGACCAACTCCGCGCCAAGAAGGGAGATCTGGTGAACATCTCTTCTGTGGCAGGTCGCGTAGCTCCAGCCGGGTTCGCTGCCTATTCGGCAACCAAATGGGGGATCAACGGCTGGTCCGAGGCGCTTCGCGTCGAACTCCAGCCAGACATCCGCGTGATAGTCATCGAGCCTGGTGCGGTGGCGACAGAATTATCCGACCACATCACACACGAGGAAAGCAAAAAGTCTGCTCAGGACTACCGCGACAACGTTGCAATTCCGGCTCAAGACATCGCCGAAATCATAGCCTTTGCTCTCAGCCGGCCGAAGCGGACGTCCCTCAACGGGATCCTGGTCCGCCCGACCGTGCAGGCGATGTGAACAACTGTCTTGCAGCCCCATGCGCCGCAAGATCGGTGAAGGGCTGACAACATGAAAGGACACATGAGATGAGTAACAAAGTGTGGTTCATCACCGGGGCAGGACGTGGCCTCGGCCTGGACATTGCCAAGGCGGCCCTGGCAGCCGGCCACAAGGTGGTCGCGACTGGCCGTAATCCAGACAAGGTGGCGAACGCTCTAGGTGCTTCCGACGACCTTCTTGTCGTGAAACTCGATGTCACCAAGGCCGCTGACGCCGACGCCGCCGCGCAGGCGACCCTTGAGCGGTTCGGACGGATCGACGTGCTGGTCAACAACGCGGCCAGCTTCTACGCCGGGTATTTCGAGGAACTGTCTCCCAAGCAGATGCAGTTGCAGCTAAGCACGAGCCTTGACGGTCCGATGATAGTGACGCGGGCGTTCCTTCCGGTCATGCGCAAGCAGCGCTCCGGCCAGATCGTCTCGATCTCCTCGACGGCAGGTCTGATGGGCTTTGAATTCTGCACAGCCTACTCTGCTTCGAAGTTTGGCCTCGATGGCTGGATGGAAGCGCTGCAGACTGAAGTCGGTCCGTTCGGCGTCGAGACGATGATCGTCAACCCAGGCTTTTTCCGCACGGAGCTTCTGACCGAGGAGTCCACTAGTTACGCGGAAATCGCGATCGAAGATTATCACGAGCGACGCACGGCACAGATTGCCTTCTGGACGTCCCAGCACGGCAAGCAGGGCGGTGACCCCGCTAAGCTGGCACGCGCTCTAATCACGCTCGCTGAGCAGGACGAACTGCCACGGCGCTTCCTCGCTGGCTCTGACGCTATCCAGGTGGCGGAGCAGAAGATTGCTCTCTTGCAGCAGCAGATCGAAGCGTACCGAGAACTGTCGAGTTCTCTCGCCATAGACTGAGGACGCTGGAACGCCCTGAGTCCACACCCTGCGTGCGGGCTTTGGGGCATTCGCCGATCCTCTATCTGCGTACCTTCCGAAGTCCGCTTTGGGCCGACTGTAGTCTTCGGGGCCACATTACTTCCCCTTGTAAGCCCAAGGCAGCAGCTCATCGATCCGGCTCTGCTTGTGACCGTTGACGATGGCGGTGAGCGTATTGGTCAGGTAGGCCTGCGAATCGACGGCGTTGAGTTTGCAGGTCTCGATGAGCGATGCGATGGTGGCCCAGTTCTCGGCTCCAGCGTCGTGCCCCGCAAAGAGTGCATTCTTGCGATTGAGGGCATCGGCCGGATGGTTCGCTCGACGCTGTTGTTGTCGATCTCGATGCGGCCGTCGGTCAGGAAGAGCTTCAAACCATCCCAATATTTGGCGATGTACGCCAAGGCCTCGCCGAGTGGAGACTTGGTCGCGACACGGGCGCGGTGATGGACGAGCCAGGTCTGCATGTCGGTGACCAGTGGCGTTGATCGTTCCTGTCGTCCGGCGAGGCGAGCCTCCGGATCAAGGCCACGCAGTTCGGCCTCGATCCGATCCAGTTCGCTGATCCGCTTGACGCCCTCTTCGGCGATAGGTGCTGCTCCGTTGCGGGTTATCTCCACCAGCTTGCGGCGAGCGTGTGCCCAACAATAGGCAAGCCGGATGTCCGAGCCGACACGGTCAGGTGCGATCAGTCTGTTGTATCCGGCATAGCCATCGACCTGCAGGATGCCGGAGAAGCCCTGCAATATCCGTTCGGCATGAATGCCCCGAGCGTAGGTGAAGGCCACACCAGGCGGAGCACCGCCGCAACTGGATGTTCTCAACCGAACAGGCGCGCCTCAAATTGGCCAAGGCCTATCCAAAGCCAACCGCCAAAGAGTCATAATCCATGTGCAGAGATACTAGTTGCCGGCGGGCATGGTCAGTGCAGCAGGTTTGCTCCGCGTGCCTTGACGATGTTTCGCATGATGCCGTTAAGCCAGTCCTCAGTGGAGGAACCGGATCGTCTCCTGTCGATCTCGCCGATCGCCTGCTCGAGCGTCCGCTCGACCAGCCGGTCGGAAGCGTCAACGTCTCCCAGCAGCAGACGCGCTGCGAGCCTGAGCTTAGGCAGCAGGGAAAATACGTCGTCTGACGGCTCGGTCGCCAGATTTCCGCTTGATGCTTTGGGCTCGGAGGGGAAGAGAGCATCGAAAACAGCCTGGCCGTCCGAGGATTTTCTGAGGCTGCTGGCATACCGAAGGCGCTCAGGAATAACGATGTCTTCGTCGCCGCTGAAAAACACGAACGGCACGCCGCGGCGCATCAGTTCGTCCGCGATCGGGAATACCCGTCTTCCGTTGAGATTGACGTCCAGGATTGCGGCTTCCGCCTCATCGGTATGCTTCGACGCCTGTTCGACTGTCGCCACGGGGCCAAGCACGACGGCGCCCATCTTGCTGAAATAACGTGCAAGATCGCCCGCCAGCATCCATTCGTCCTCGACGATCAGGATATGCAAGCCTTGCAGGTCGCGCACCTCATTGTTCCTTCTTTCTGCGGGAGTCACGGCTGTCGGCGCGGACATTTTGCTGGCTTTATCTCAGGTGGTCGTTTTGCCATTGGAACCGCCTCGAAAACCGGATGTTAATGCCCACCGGCGGTGCTTTGTTCCGTTCGAGGACTATTTACTGGCATGAGGCTCGGTCCGGTCCCTAAAGCACGTCGCGTTTTGCCGGCCTCATGCGACGCGCTTTAGGCTGTTGTTTTTATTCATCTCGTTATCGCAAAACCGCTGCACACTTTTGCGCGACATGCATTAGTCTGAGGTCCGATTTGGCGGTTTCGCAGCCGCGGCTGTTACCGAGGCGTGGCATGGTGTTCCAGAACGGAAGATTTCCCATTGTCGGCGTCGGCGCATCGGACGGCGGCATTCCCGCGATGGAGGGCCTGTTCAAAGGGCTGACCGGCGGCACCGGCATGGCGTTCGTCGTCGTCACTAATCTGAGCCCAGAGCGCGAAAGCCTGCTGCATGACGTTATCGCACGTTACACCGGCATGCCGGTCATCGTCGCCGAGGAGGGCATGGCGGTCCAACCCGACCAAGTCTATGTGATGCCGCAAAACGTCGTCCTCACCATCCGTAAGGGCGCGCTTTCGCTGCGCCGGCCGAACACGCTTAACCGCGAGCGCAAACCGATCGACATCTTCTTCCGTGCACTGGCCGAGGACCAAGGGGAGTACGCCATAGGCATCATCCTGTCGGGGGGCGATTCGGACGGCACGCTGGGCGCCCGGGCGATCAAGGAACATGGCGGACTGACGATTGCCCAAACCTCCGACGGTTCCGGCGCGCGCAACCCGGACATGCCGCAAAGCGCGATTTCGAGCGGCCTGATCGATATCGCAGCGCCCGCCGAGGAGATCGGCGCAAAGCTTCAGGCGTTTGGCCGC
This sequence comes from Mesorhizobium sp. M0633, assembly GCF_040320645.1. Classification (NCBI taxonomy): domain Bacteria; kingdom Pseudomonadati; phylum Pseudomonadota; class Alphaproteobacteria; order Hyphomicrobiales; family Phyllobacteriaceae; genus Mesorhizobium; species Mesorhizobium sp. M0633. Next base: position 212,819 of record NZ_JAMYQC010000009.1, on the reverse strand, counting down.
GGCTTCAATGTGCTGAACGGGCTGGCCGAGGGGGGTGGCGAGCACAAGGCTGACATGGATCGGGCCGCCGATGAAATCGACCCCACTCTGCGCGGCCATTCCGGTCACGACTTTTCCAGCTTAAAGACGAAGACGTTCTCCGTCAATGAAGAGGCACAGTCGACCAATGAGCTTGAGGCCTCGAAGGAGGAAATGCAGTCGCTCAACGAAGAGCTAAACACCATCAACGCGGAGCTGACCGGCAAGATAGAGGAACTCGATCGCGCCAACAGCGATCTCAGAAACTTGTTCGAAAGCACGGAAATCGCCACCATCTTCCTCGACCGCAACCTTGTGGTGCGGACCTTTACTCCCGCCGCGTCATCGTTCTTCAACTTGCGTCCGTCCGATGTCGGCCGACCGCTGACCGATCTTTCGAGCCAGCTCGACTACCCCGAGTTGAAGCGGCACATCCAGGCGGTGTTCGAGACGGGAGAGACCCTGAACCATCACCTTGCGCGCGACGACAAGGGCCGGTTCTATCTGGTTCGCATCAACCCTTACCGGGACAAAGGCGGCAGCATCCAAGGCGTGGTCGTGACCATGATCGACGTGACGACGCTGGCGCAGGCGGAAGAGCGTCAGCAGGTGCTCATCTCGGAGCTGAACCATCGCGTCAAGAACATGCTGGCGGTCGTCGCCAGCATCACCAACCGGACGCGCGAATACTCGGCGTCGAAAGAGGAGTTCGCCGAAGCCTTGATCGGGCGCCTGCATGCAATGTCACGAGCCTATAGTCTGCTCTCGCGCGAGAGCTGGACGGAAGCCTCCGTCGAGGAACTGCTGCACCAGGAACTCGAAGCCTTCGGGGCCGAACGGTTCGAGCTCGATGGCAAGCGGGTAAGCCTCAAGCCTGTACAGGGGCTTTCGTTCGGCATGGCAATCCATGAACTGGCGACCAATGCCGCCAAATATGGCGCACTGTCGAAGCCTGCCGGGCGGATAATTGTGAAATGGTCGGTGGTGGATGGAACCTTCAAGCTCGTCTGGCGCGAGAAGGGCGGCCCTCGCATCAAGGAGCCAACCGACAGCGGCTTCGGCCTTACCCTTCTGCGCGGAGAAATCGGCTATAGGCTGGGCGGAAAAGTTGAAACAAGTTTCCGCTCAAATGGTTTGGAGGCGGAAATCGCATTCCCTCTGACCCGCGAGGAATCGTCGTGACCGGAAAGGTGCGTGTGCTGATCGTCGAGGATGAATGGCTGATCGCCGACGATGCGGCGGCTTACCTGCGCAAAGCCGGCCATCAGGTGGCTGGACCTGTTTCGTCGGTGACGGCGGCACTCCGGCTCATTGGCGAAGGCGGCGTCGACGCGGCGTTACTGGATATCCAGTTGAACGACGAAACCAGCTATCCCATTGCGGAAGCGTTGCGGACGCGTGGTGTTCCGTTCGCCTTCCTCTCCGGCTTTGGCGAACGCGAAATTCCGGCCGGGTTCCGCGCTTGCAGGATCGTGCAGAAGCCGGCGAGCCAGAGTGCGATCCTGAATGCCGTGGATGAACTCGCACGAGCCGGCTGAGGTCGCGATTTGAAAGTCGCGCCAGGTCACATCGGCGTGGTGCGTGCCTGCCGCGAACGACAAACGCCTATGGCAATATCCGCACCGGTACCGATTTGACCGCCGGAACATGAGCCTTTTCGGCTCTGTGCCACAAAGGAACCAGCGGGTTGAGCTCGGGATAAATAACCGGCACAATTTCCCTCCGGCACCGAGTAAGGCGTGATGCGCAGTCCGTGCACGCGGCGCTCCACACCGTCCTGCGCGTTGGCTTCGAGATCGACCTCCTGTCCCACGCTCAAACCGAGGCGCTGGATATCTTTCTCGCTCATCAACAGCACCATGCGTGTGCCGCTGATGCCGCGCAGCCGGTCGTTGTAGCCGTAGACGGTCGTGTTGAACTGATCGTTGGAGCGGACCGTGATCAGTGTCAGCACATCATCGCCGGCGACATCGATGTCGGGATCGGTTTCAAGGCCACTTGGCAGCTTGAAGTTGGCCTTCTTGTTCGGCGTCTCCCACACCCGCTTGCTCGCCTTGATGTCGCGATGGAAGCCGCCGGGCGTCAGGAAACGCTCGTTGAAGTCGCGGAAGTGTTGGGGGTAGCAGCGCTCGATTTCGTCGCGGATGCGGGAATAATCCCCAACCCACTCGTCCCATGGGATCGAACTCCTGCCCGGCACTGTCGCCTTGGCAAGCTCGGCAACGATCCTGGGTTCGGAAAGCAGATTCGGCGAAGCCGGAGGTCGCGATCCGAACGAGCCGTGGATACAGGCGGTGGAATCCTCGATCGACACTCTTTGGTCGCCGCTTGCCTGATGATCTCTTTCCAGCCGTGACAGGCAAGGCAGCAAATAGGTTGTCCGCCCGGCGATCAGGTGACTCCGGTTGAGCTTGGTCGCGATCTCGACATGCAGGTCGAGCCCACGCCAGGCTTTCTCGACCAGGCCGGTTTCCGGCACGGCCCGCACGAAATTGCCGCCGAGCCCGACGAAGCCCTTGACCGATCCGTCGATGACGCCTTCGCACGTCTCGACCGTATCGAGACCTTTCTCGCGCGGCGGTTCAAAGGCGTAGAATTCGGCGAACTTGTCGAGCGGGACGAGCTCGGGCTTTTCCGATATGCCGACGGTGCGCTGCCCCTGGACATTGGAATGGCCGCGCAGCGGCGAAATGCCGGCGCCGGGTTTTCCGATATTGCCGCGCAGCATGAAAAGGTTGCACAGCATCTGGACGTTCTCGGTGCCGTGCCGATGCTGGGTCAAGCCCATGCCGTAATTGCCGATCACCGCGTTGGCATGGCTGTAGACCTCGGCGACATGCTCCAGGTCGGTCTGCGCAATGCCGGATCGCGCGACGATATCGCTCCACTGGGTTTTGCGCAGGAAGGCTTCGAATTCGGCGAAGCCATGCGTGTGCTCGGCGATGAAAGCCGGGTCGAGGACACGCGTCCTGCCGCTTTCGCGGGCGGCATCGTCGAGCGCCAGCAAGGCCTTGGCGATACCCGTCATCGCGGCGATATCGCCGCCCGAACGAACCTGGAAGAAGTCGCTGGACATTTTGGTGCCAGGCCCGGGCGACAGCATGTCGACAGGGTTTTGCGGGTTCTTGAAGCGTTTCAGTCCCCGCTCTGGCAAGGGATTGAAGGTAAAGACGGGCACGTTGCGTTGACGTGCCTCTTGCAGCGGATGCAGCAGGCGCGGCGCCGTCACCCCGGTGTTGTGCCCGAAGAAGAACATCATGTCGCATTTCGCAAAGTCTTCGAGCTGCACGGTCCCGACCGGGGAGCCGATCGATTCCGGCAAGCCGACCGAGGTCGATTCATGACACATGTTGGACGAATCGGGCAGGTTCGAAGACCCATAGATTCGTGCAAAAAGCTGGTACATGAACGAGGCCTCGAGCGAGGCGCGGCCAGACGTGTAGAACACTACCGATTTGGGATCGAGCCGCCGCAGTTCGGCAGCTATGTCGCGGAACGCATCGTCCCAGGAGACCGGCTCGTAACGGTCGGTGGCGGCATTGTAGCGCATGGGCTCGGTAAGCCTGCCCTGCTTCTCCAGATCGTGGTCCGGCCAATCGAGCAGTTCCGTCACCGAATGCTCGGCGAAGAAAGCGGTTTCGCAGCGCAGCTTGGTCTGGTCCCACATCGTCGCCTTGGCACCGTTTTCACAGAATTCGAACGGTCTCGGCTGGGCTGGCTTTGCCCATGAGCAAGACACGCACATATAGCCGTCGGCCTTGTTCTGCTTGAGCAGCGTGCTCCATATCCCGGACAATAGCAGGCCTTCGCCGCGCGCCTTGCGGACCAGGGATTTGAGCGATCCCCAGCCGCCTGTCGGGTGGTCGTATTTCTTGGTTTGGATGCGATCGGTTACGGCGGGTTTCATGCAAGCCACTCCCTGTAGAAGAGCACTCATACGAACCCCGCGGTGAGGCTGAATGTTCCGGGCTGGGTCCGTACCGTCACGCCGGTCCGTCTCGCCGGAACCATTTCCGCCATCGTTTGTTCGGCTCGAAGAAAGGAGCCGCGCGAAATGGAGCGACGTAACGCGTTAATTGCGATGGTGATTTCGGCCATTATTATCGTCGGCTTTCTCATAGGCTTTTTGTACGGCGATATGGGCTGGCAAACCTCGCCGCTCAAAAGAGCCCCTGAGCAGAACCAGGGTGGCAATGCTCCAGCCGACACCTCGCCTGCCGCCGGCATCAAAAAGAACCCCAAGGAAAATACCGAAATGCCAGGCCAGCAATGACGTAAGGCCAGCAATGAAATCCAGCAGCAAGGCAATACCACGAACTGAAACGGGGTCCTGTTTTTGCGGCGCCATAACGGCGGAGATGCGCGGCGAGCCTTTCTGGATTTGCTCCGATCACGATGACGACTGCCGCAAGGCGATAGGAAGCCCACTAACGGTGTGGGTCGGTTATCGGCCTTCCGAATTCTCGTTGCTCACCGGCACGCCGAAGACCTTTTCGAAAACCCCAGGCGTGCTTCGGTCCTTCTGTGCGGATTGCGGAACATCGATCGGCTATGTCGACCAGGGCCTGCCCGACGAACTCTATCTGGCGATCGGCTTCCTCGATCATCCCGAACGGTTTCCGCCGCAGGCTCACGCATATTGGGACATGAGGCTTCCCTGGGTCGACTTTCCAGACGAGCTGCCGCGGGTGGGGACGTATTCGAGGCGGCGAGATCCGGCGTTCGGAAATCCGGCAGACCGATAGCCTACTGCCCGCCTGCAGGTGGAAAAGTACCGTTCGCAGCCTCGTACGAAAACGACAATTGGCGCGCGGCCGAAAACGCGCGATCATGTGCCAATGGGCCGCCGTTTGGATGACAAGCTCGATTGCAAGGCGTGCGGGACGATCCTGATGGAGATTCCCGACAACCCGAAGGATTCGACGCCGATCCATTGCAGCAATTGCGGCGCCTATCTCGGCGAATGGGGCGATCTGCAGGAGGATTTCTTCAGGCAGGCGTTCGGTGCCCAGGCCTTCGATCTGAACAACGGAAACATCATCAAGAAATAATCCTGGATCCCGCCGGCCCCAAGCCACGGCCTGTGGACCCGGCTCGTTGCGGCAATCACCGTTAGTATCGGACCCTCGGGAACCTTTCTCCCGAGCCGCTTGTTTGGGTGGCGGAAGGAGAAACGCCATGAGCACAAAACCTCCGCCTGTGCCGCCGAAGAATCTGAGCCCAAAGGGCGCCGGTGACAAAAAATCGGTAGCAGCCGACCAGGCGCCGCAATCGACCGTGCCGGATCCCGACAAGCAGGGCCAGCAAGGCAATACGAAGGTCAACACCACCCATCAAGGCAACGTCCAGGATCGCTAGGTCATGTCCACGTCGAAGAAGACTCCTGCCAGCATCCGCCAGGGCGGTCCCGGCGCCGCGCACGAAAACGCCAAGAAGCCGCTGAGCGTCGAAAAGCCGCCGGCCGACTCCGACCGTCGCAGCCACAGCAAGGTCTCCGGCGGCGGCGGCGAACGCGACAGCCACCATACCCACGACCCCGAAAAGAAAGGCGACACTCGGCCCGCGCATCAGGGCAAGTGAAGTCGGGCGGCGACGCGATGATCGGTGTGGTTCGAGCGAAGTGTCAGCGGGGACGCCGCGCCGAGGCGAACGGCACGACATTGTCGACATTTGCCACCGGCAAGTCGAACAGCATCGGAAGCCCGCGCGTCGCGGCCATTTCCACGATCAGCTCCTCGATGGAGTGATCGGTCAGACGGGTCTCGACGCCCAGCCGGATCATCGCCGCCAGCTTGTGCACCGGCACCGGCACGGACTTCGCCCGGTCGTCGAGCAGCTTGCTGATTTCGATCACGACGTCGGCGTCGATATTCCTGGGCAAGTCTCGCATAAGCGCCTCCCCGCCAAACGAAACGAAAAGCCCGCCGCACCTTTCGACACGGCGGGCGATCCAGTAATGCGTACCGGCGAGGGGATCGGGGTGGGCGTGCCGGCGCGCGCAGATCGCAAGTAATTTTAGTTAAATCCGTCAACTTCGATGTGTCACGGAAAAACGTCTGTACGTTTTTTACCGAACCGCACGGATCGTTAGCTGTCCCCGCCGTCGCGCGGCGCGGCAGCACAGATGGCGCGATCCATTGCCCTCCGGACAGCGAACTCAAACAGTATACATTATAAACTTAAAACATCTTGCCAGGTGATCCAGCCTATGCTCCACTTGAGCCGGGAACATGGCTGATAGGTCGATTTCTGACGACACGTGGCTGCATTTCAAACGGCACGACTACGAGAACACAGCCTCAAACGATATACGAAATCTTCGCATGGGAAGGCGTGGATGACGGAAACGATAGAGCTCAAACGGGTTGGCGATGGCAATCTGCGTGCCCAGGTCTATCAACAAATCCGGTTGACGATACAGCATGGCGAATTGGCGCCTGGCCAGAAGCTCGTCGACGTCGATATTGCCGCCCAGCTCGGTATTTCCAGAATGCCTGTTCGCGACGCCTTGATGCAGTTGGTGCATGAGGGCTATCTCGTCGGCACCACACGCGGCTTCACCCTGCCCACGCTTACCGCGACGGATGTCGCCGACATCTTCGAGGTCCGCCGCTTGCTCGAGCCGCGTGCCGCCGCGCACGCCGCACGGACACTTGACGCCGCTGGCCTCAAGACGCTGGCAGCCGCGCTTCGGGAGGCCGAGGCTGCGGCCGCCGCCGGCGATGCCGACCGCTTTTTCCAGGCCAATTCGGCATTCAGGAATTGTTGGCTCGGCGCCGTCGCGAACGAGCGCCTTTCACAAACGATTGCAAGGTTCGCCGATCACGTGCTCGTCGTCCGCTTAAGGACGCTGTCGCACCAGCCGACGCAGGCCGTTATCGTTGCCGGCATGCGCGCAATCTATGAGGCATTCGTCAAGCGCGACGCCGTCGCCGCTTACGACCGCATGACCCACTTCATTCAGAACGCCGAGGAGCGTTTCATGAAGCTGAGCCCGCCGTTTCAAAACTCCAACGGTGAAGGTGAGGGCATGTCGCGTCGGGGGAAAGCATGATCAGGAAGCAGCACCCGCTGAAAGGGCCGAACAGGTTCAAGCTCGGCGTCTTTTCAATGAATGCCGATGGCGGCCTGGCAATGACCACCGTTCCCGAGCGCTGGCGTGCCCGCTGGGAAGACAACCTCAACTCCGCCTGTATCGCCGATCGCGCCGGCCTCGAGTTTCTGCTGCCGATCGCCCGATGGCGCGGCTTCGGCGGTCTGACGCATGTGCGGGAATGGTCGTTCGAGACTTTCACCTGGGCGGCGGGACTTGCTGTCGCCACCGAGAACATCGGCCTGTTCATGACCGTGCATGTGCCGCTGGTACATCCGCTGCAGGCTGCAAAAGCGCTGGCGACGGTCGACCACATCTCCAACGGGCGGGCTGGCTTGAACATTGTCTGCGGCTGGAACCCCGACGAGTTCGCGATGTTCGGGCAGACGGTCGGCGATCGAACCTACGATCAAGCGGAGGAATGGATCAACATCATCGTGCGTGCCTATCAATCGAGGGAGCCGTTCGACTTCGGCGGCGAGTTCTATGATCTGAAGGGGGTGGTCAGCCGCCCGCCAAGTCTGCAGGCGCCACGACCGGTGACCATGAACGCCGCCTTCGGCGCGCCGGGGCGCAACTATGCGGCGCGCCACTGCGACTATTTGTTTTCGACTTTTTCCGAAATTGCCGACGGCCGTGCGCATGTGGTCGACATTACCAACCGCGCGGCCGAAGTCGGGCGCGAAGTCGGCGTCTATACGGTCTGTCACGTCGTCTGCCGGGAGACCCAGCAGGAAGCCGAGGACTACTACCGGCACTACGCGCTGGAATGCGCGGACGAGGGTGCGGTCGACGAGCACATGCGCAAGAAGAAGGAATTCGCGAACTCGCACGATGCGAAGGCTTTCACCGAATATCGGCAAAGGTTCGCCGGTGGTGCCGGAACGTTCCCGCTCATCGGAACGCCGGAAAAGATCGTCGACGATCTCACCGAGATCATGGACCAGGGTTATTCCGGCGCCGCCCTCACATTCGTCAACTACACCTACGAATTGCCCTTCTTCTGCGACCGCGTGCTGCCGCTGATGCGCCAGGCCGGGCTTCGAGTCAATTGATGCCGGCGGCCGCCATTCCGACCCCGTGGGTGCATGGGCACGACGCCATCAATCCGCGCGCCTTCAAGCAGGCGATGCGGGCCGTGGCGGGCTCGGTCGCCATCCTCGCATCGGAACATGACGAGATCGGTTTTTGCGGCATCACGGCGACGGCTCTCTGCTCGTTCAGCGCCGAGCCGCCGTCGCTGCTGGCCTGCGTCAACCGCGGCAGCACCTTTGCCTCGGCCATTCGCGAAGGTTTGCCGTTTTCGGTCAATCTTCCCGCCGGCGACCAGGAGAACGTTGTACGTGCCTTTGGCGGCATGACCAAAGCCAAGGGCGCCGCGCGGTTCTCGACCGGATCATGGGTGCGTGGCGAAACCGGCGCGCCCTTGCTTGTCGGCGCACGGGCAATATTCGAATGCCGGGTGGCCGAAATCATTGTGCGGGCGTCGCACATGATCGTCATCGGCATCGTCTCAGGCGTCGCGCTGGACCGCGCTGACCGATCGCCGGTCTTCTACGCGCATGGACGGTTCCTGACAGTAGGAGATGATGCCAACTAACCGCCGTTCACGCGGCGGCGCAGCGATTGCAATTTCAGATCGGCCCGATCATGGGCCGGATCATGGGCGAACTATCAGAGGGAGTACGGCAATGCGCATTTGGAAATCCCTTGTTTTGGCTGCACTCATGTCGGGTGTAGCGGGTATCGCCACGGCCGAAGAGGTCGTCCTCAACGCCGTGCATTTTACGCCGACGCAGAACGGCTACGCCCAGAGCTTCCTGAAATTCGTTCAGAAAGTAAACGAAAAGGGCAAGGGCGTGGTCCAGATCAACGTCCGTGGCGGGCCGGAGGTCATTCCGCCGATCCAGCAGGGCGCGGCGCTCAGGAGGGGCCTGATCGATGTGATCGACACACCGGCAGGGCAGTTCCTGGAGCTCGTGCCCGAAGGCGAGGTTTTCTCCGCATCGTCGAAGACGCCGTGGGAGGTCCGCGACAATGGCGGCTGGGATTTCATCAACGGAATTTTCGAGAAGAAGGCCAATGCCCATCTGCTGGCGCATGTCGACGCGGGTTCGGGCTTCAACGTCTTCACCGTCGACGAACCCAAGCTCAATAGCGAAGGCAGCATCGACTGGGGTGGCCTGAAAATCCGTTCCTCGCCGCTCTACCGCGATTTCCTCGAATCGCTAGGCGCGACGGTGATCGTGCAGGCGCCGGGGGATGTCTACACCTCGCTCGAGCGCGGCGTCGTCAATGCCAACGCCTACACGGTATTTGGTTATGCGTCGTTCGGCTGGGACAAATTCACCAAATACCGTGTCGACCCGCAATTCTTCAAAACCGATGTGCTGATCTCGATCAACAAGGCGAAATGGGACACGCTGTCACCCGAGGCGCAGAAGCTGCTTGCCGACACGGCCGTCGAATACGAGCGCGTGAGCTATGACGCCAATCTCGCCGAGTCCGAAAAGCAGGCACAGGCAATGATCGGCGGCGGGCAGAAGGTGATCAGCTTGACCGGCGCCGGCCGCGACAAATTCCTGGCGGCTGCCACGCAGGCGAGCTGGGCGAGAATGGCCAAACGCGATCCCACCAACATCGATCAGTTGAAGAAATTCTTCCAGTAGCCCGAGCCGAGGGTGCTGGTGCGCCCTTCATCAAGGTGGACATGAGGGTCGTCGGAAATGGACGGATTGTTTGCAGCGATCGGGAAGCTGAGCCTTGCGTTGGCGGCGGCGGCAAAAGTGGTGCTTGGCCTCATCATCGTCGCGGTGGTTGCTGATGTGTGCGTCCGCAATCTCGGCCTGAGGCCGCTTGCCTGGGCGGTGTCCGCAACGGAATACGGTCTGCTCTATGCGGCATTTCTGCCGATGCCCTGGCTGGTCCACAGCAAGGGCCATGTCTTCGTCGAGTTCCTGCGCCAGGCGCTGCCGGTGCGGGCACGGGCGGTGCTTGAAAAGCTGGTCTATCTCGCCTGCATTGCCGTCAGCCTCTACCTCGGCAGCGTCGCTCTGTCTTCGCTGACAAGTGCCGTTGCGGGCGGCGAATACGAAACGCGCAGTTTCGATATGCCGAAATGGCTGGTCTTTCTGCCCATCATGCTCGCCTTCTATCTCTCGGCGCTGGAATGGCTCAGATATCTGCTCGGCCGTGACACGCTGTACACGCTCGATCCGCTGGAAATGGAAGGGCTCTGACCGGTGGCCTGGCTGTTTCCATTCGCCGTGCTCGTTGGCACCATCCTGGTGTTGATGGGGCTTGGGCTGCCGGTCGCCTTCGCGTTCTTCGTCACCAATGTGATCGGGCTGTACCTGTTCTTCGGCGGTTCGATCGGCGTGACGCAGATGGTCGCCAACTTCTCCGACGCTGTCTCGACCTATGCGCTTGCTCCGCTGCCGATGTTTCTCGTCATGGGCAGCCTGTTCTTCCGCTCCGGCCTCGGCGAGAAAGTCATCTACGCGCTCGACCTGTGCGTCGGCAATCTGCGCGGACGCCTCGCCTATGTCGTCCTCGCCGCCGGCACGATCTTTTCGGCGCTGTCAGGTTCCAGCCTTGCCAATACCGGCATGATGGGCTCGCTGATGGTGCCCGAGATGCTGAAGCGAGGCTACAAGCCGCATATGGCCTACGGCCCGGTGCTTGGCGCCGGAAGCCTTGCCGTCATCATCCCGCCATCCTCGCTGGCCGTCTTGCTCGGCTCGCTTGCCCAGATCGACGTCGGCGCGCTGCTCATAGCGGGGGCTCTGCCCGGACTGCTGCTCGTTGTCATGTACGCGGCGCTGATCTTCGCGCAGACAAAGATCGATCCGGACGCCGCTCCGCACTATCCGGTACCCGCCGTTCCCGCGGCCGAGAAGGTGAGGGCGGTTGCCGTCAACATCATTCCGATGAGCGTCATCGTGTTCATGGTGGTCGGCACGATCATCCTTGGGATAGCGACGCCGACGGAATCGGCCGGACTCGGCTGTGCCGCCGTCTTCGCCTTGTTGTTTGTCTACCGACGGTTCAGCTGGTCGGTTGTCTGGAAGTCGCTGGATGATGCGATGAAGGTCACCGGCATGACCTTCCTGATCATCTCGGCTTCGACGACGTTCTCGCAGATATTCGCCTTCTCCGGCGCCTCCAACGGCTTTATCCAGTTCATCGTGGGCTACGATCTTGGACCGTATCCCATGCTGCTCATGATGGTGCTCGTCATCCTGCTGCTCGGCATGTTCATGGATCAGGTCTCGATGATGCTGATCACGCTGCCGATCTTCCTGCCGATCGCCCAGCAATTCGGCTACGAGCCGGTATGGTTCGGGCTGATCCTGCTGCTCGCCTATGAGGTCGGCTTCACCACGCCGCCGTTTGGTCTGCTGCTGTTCATCATGATCGGCGTTGCGCCGAAAGGCACATCGCTCAAGACGGTTGCCATGGCTGCGGCGCCTTACATCGCGCTGACGCTTCTGCTGATCCAGCTGATTGTCCTCTTTCCGCAGATCGCTCTCTTTCTTCCGAATTTGATCTAGTCGAACTCGATCCAGCAGGTGTCCACATGCGCTTTGCCTATCTTGCTTTCTTCCATGATGACCGCGAGGCAAATTTGGCCATCGCCGGCGAAGATGTTGACGCTGTGCGGCGTGTGATTGCATCAACGCCGGGCCTTGCGCTTGCCAACATCTATCTGCCCGAAGTGGCGACGGACATGTTCAACAACGATGGTCCACCGCCGGTCTTTGGCTTCCAGCTCTATTTCGACGAACTGGCGGACATGGAGGCGGCGCTGGCGCCGTCCGGCCATCTGCAGGCGCTTGCCGCACCTGGTATGCTGTCGAGCATCGCCGCTTCGGGGCCGACGCAACAGGCAATGTGCATGCGTCCGTTTCCCGTCGATGACGCTGGCGTCAAGACGTCCGAGCTCCCCTGCAGCTATCTTGTCCACTATCCCGGGCCGGCCGAAGACATGAATGCCTGGCTCTACCACTATGTGACGCATCATCCGCAATTGATGCGGGGCTTCCCCGGCATTCGCCACATCGAGGTTCTGTCGCGACTGGATTGGTGCGGTTCGCTTCCCTGGCCGCGGATCGACCATATGCAGCGCAATCGGGTCATGTTCGACAGTCCCGCGGCATTGACGCACGCGCTGCAATCGCCGGCGCGGCTGGAGATGCGCGCCGACTACAAGACCTTCCCGCCGTTTTCAGGCGGCAGCCGGCATTTCCCGATGTCGACGGAAGCCGTGCATCCTTTGGCGCGGGCCACATAGCGCACACAGGTTTTGCCGACGCCGAAAATTTCTGGAGATTTCATGTACGACTTTCGCAAGAAATGTATCTCTCTCGATCGCCTCATCGGTACCTTCTGTGCCATCCCGCACCCTGTGGCGGTCGAAGTGGCCGCCGCCAGCGGGGTCGATTTCCTGTGCATCGACTGGGAGCATTCGCAGATCGGCCGCGAACGGCTCGAGGATCTGATCCGCGCCGCCGATGTCCACAGGATTCCCGCGATGGTGCGCGTTCCCGGCCACACGCCGGAGTGGATGGCGGCCGCGCTCGACGCCGGCGCGTCGGGTGTCCTGGTACCCCGCGTCTCCACGGCCGAGCAAGCGCGCATGGCGGTCATGGCCTGCCGGTACCCGCCGGTCGGCGCCCGCGGTGTCGGCCCGGGCCGCGCCGCCGGTTATGGCTACAGGATTCCGGACTACCTCAAATCGGCCAACGAGGTCCTGACGGTCGCCATCCAGGTCGAGACGGCCGAAGGCCTCGCCAACATCGACGACATCGTCCAGGTCGACGGCGTCGACGTGGTCTTCATTGGCCCCGGCGACCTGTCGGTCTCGATCGACGCGATGGGGCCCGCCGGCCAGGACAAGCTCAATGCAGCGATTATGAGGATCGCGGCCGCGGCGCGCGCGGCCCGCAAGGCCGTCGGTATCTTTCGCCCTTCGGCGGATGATGTCGGCAAATGGTCGCGGCACGGCATCAGCTTCTACATGCTGGCCAGCGACACGATGTTTCTCGGGGCCGGCCTTGCCGCCGGGGTCGCCTCGGCGCGCAGCGCCTCATAGCAAGAGTTTGCCATGAAGATCATCAAGACCGACGGTGTGCTGTCAGTCGAGGAGGAGCAGCTGCGCTACCTCGACGGCTTGAACGTCGAATTTGTCGAAAAGACGCTGCTCACGGAAGATGCCCTGATCGAACACTGCCGCGACGCCGACGCATTGATGGTATTGCGGGAGCCGATCACGGCTCGCGTTTTGGCGGAACTGAAGAGGCTCAAGGTCATCGGGCGGTTCGGCGTAGGGCTCGATTCGATCGACGTCGAGGCCGCCAGCCGTGCCGGTGTTCAGGTAACCTACGTGCCGGACGCCAATCTGGTTGAAGTCAGCACCCACGCCATGGCCCTGATCCTGGCCTTGACGCGCAGGCTGAAACAGTTCGACAGCGCGGTGCACGCCGGCCGCTGGGCTGCAATGACCGACGGCGCCGGCATCACGCGGCCCGACAGGCAGATCCTCGGCCTGATTGGCTTCGGCCAGATCGGGCGGCTGACTGCCGAGCGGGCGCGGGTCTTCGGCTACCACATCATCGCCTACGACCCGCATATGCCGGCCGAGCGCATCGCGGCCGGTGGTGCCGAACCGGTCGGCTTCGACGAGCTGCTGGCCAGGGCCGACATCGTCTCGCTGCACGTTCCAGCGACACCGGAGACCAGAAACATCATGTCGGCGGAAGCCCTGTCGCGGATGAAGGAAGGGGCGATACTCATCAACGTGGCCCGCGGCGGCCTGGTCGACGAGGTCGCATTGGCGGACGCGATCCGGCGCGGCCATCTGGCAGGCGCCGGCATCGACACGTTCGAGCTGGAGCCGCCTTCGCCTGACAATCCGCTGCTGGCGCTGGACACCGTCCTGGTCAGTCCACACGCGGCGCACTACTCGACCCAGTCTTACGCGGAGGTTCGCAACAAGGTGTTTGCCGATGTCGCATCGGTCCTGCGCGGCGGCAAGCCGGTATATCCGGTCAACCGGATATGACCAATTCCCGATGTCGGCACCACCCGCTGCCTGTCGACAGTTCCACCTTAACGTTCCGGGGCAGGCGCCCCCTGAGCCGACCTCGGCAAGCGGATAAAGACGGGAACGGGTGAAGTGCATTCGCATTTTTTGCCGACAGCGCCACATTTTGTTCTTGCTTTGTGCCGGCAGCTATGCTACTAATTTGGGTATGGTGCTGATTCGCACCGAGAACCCGCCGCAAGGCGGTTTTTTTGTCTTTAGGTTTTCAGCGCCATCCGTCGAGCCTCAACTCGGCTTGTCGCGCCGCTCGACGATGTAGATGTGATCGGCGACCAGCACCACGTCGCCATGCTGGTTGATCACCTCGCAGCGCTCGACGACCCGGCCTGAATCGGGTCGCTTCGGGTCGTCTTCCTTGGCCGAGATGGTGGTGCGGGTCCTGATCGTATCGCCGATGAACACCGGCTTGATGAAGCGCAGCCGGTCGTAACCATAGGAGAAGGCAACCGGGTTGACGACGCTGGCCGTCAGCCCGACGCCGACCGAAAACACCAGCGTGCCGTGGGCGATGCGCTGCCCGAACGGCGTCGTCTTCATGAACTCGGCGTCCATGTGGTGGGGAAAGAAATCACCGGTATGGCCAGCATGGACGACGAAGTCGGTCTCGGTGATCGTGCGCCCGCTGGTCATGCGCGACGAGCCGATCCGGTAGTCCTCGAAATAGACTGTCTGCTCCATGTCAGGGCCTCGCCGCGATCGGTGTTGCCGGCGCCGCGCTCGATCGGTAGGCGGCTTCGACCAGCGCCATGGTGTTCCAGCCGTCCTCGACGGAACTGACAAGCTCGGCGTCCTCGCTCAACGCGTAGCGCTGGACATTGGCCATGCGGCCGGCAAAGGCGTCCGGAAACCATGCGCCGACGAGTGGAACCGCAATCCAGTCCGTGCCGTCTTTGGGGTAGATTTCGAGAATGTCCGGCTCGCCGCGCGGATAGTCGAGGTTGACGCCCAGTTTGAGGTAAGCGGCGCCCTCGGTACCGCAGATGCGGAATTCGCAGGCCTGGTGTTTTCGACCGAATTTGTGATCGTGGTTGATCGACAGTGCACAGCGCACGGTGTCGCCATAGTCGAGAATCGCGCTGGTGCGCGTTTGCGCAACCTTGTGGCCGGGATGGCCGAGCGTCTTGGCGTGAACCCCCTTGGGGTCGCCGAGCAATTGCCGGATCAGGTCGAGATAATGGATGGAATGCATGGCGATCTCGACGCGCGGCGCCTGCAACAGGAATTCCCAGAGCTGCCAGGGTGTCGCCAGCGCCAGCCATGCATCGAAATCGACCACGTCGCCCAGCCAGCCTTTGGCGATCGCATCCTTGAGCGCCAGCATCATCGGCGCGAAGCGAAGCTGGAAATTCACCGCCGCCTTCAGGTCTTTGGAGCGGCAGATTTCGAGGATCTCGGTCGCCTCGGCGAGATTGCTGCCCATCGGCTTCTGGATCAGCGCTACCGCACCATCGGGCAGCGCCCTGAGCACGCCGGCGTGGTGAGCCGGGGGCGTCGCCAGATCGAAGACGGCGTCCTTGATTGACGCAGCTTCCTCGACCGACCGGTAAGCGGTGACGCCCCATCTCTGCGCCAGTTTTTCCGCCTTGGCCAGGTCGGGGTCGAAAAGCCCGGCAACCGGGAAGCCGGCTTTCCCATAGGCCGGGAAATGCGCATCGCCGACGATCGAGCCGGCGCCGAAAATCACGATCGGCCTGGGCTTTGACGGCTGTGCCCAGGCCTGGGAAAGCGAGGCAGGATCGAAAATGTCATCAGTCATAATGGAAGACTTCGTCCATCGACGCCCACCACTCGCCCTCCTTGCGGGTCGGCAGCGGCTCCTGGCATGGCATGCAGAGCGCCCACCATTCCTGCGTCGTGGGATCGGCGGCCATCTTCGCCATGTCGGCGGCATAGTCGGTGCCGTGGTACTCGAAGGTGCTGAACAAAAGGTGCTCCGGCTCCCTCAGATAGATCGAATAATTCTTGATATTGCAGGCGGAAATCATCTTGAGGACGTCCGGCCACACAGCAGCGTGAAGCCGCACATACTCGGCGACTTTCTCCGGCTTGAGGCCGAGCACCATTCCCATTCGCTGCATGTCCGCCTCCTATTTTTCTATCGCCATGGTGAATTCCGCGATGCTCTTCGCCTTGATCGCATCCCAGTCCCAGTCGATGCCGATGCCGGGTTCGTCCGGTGCCAGCGCGTGCCCGTCCTCGATACGCATTTTCTTGCCGGTCAGCTCGTCGAGCTGGGGAATATACTCGACATATCTGCCGTTCTGAACGGCGCATGTCAGGCTGACATGCAATTCCATCAGGAAATGCGGGCAGACCGGTATGTCGAACGCCTCGGCTGCATGCGCCACCTTCAGCCACGGCGTGATGCCGCCGATGCGGCCGACATCGACCTGCACGATCGAACACGCGCCCTTTTGCATATATTCGCGGAAATGCCGGATCGAATAGAGCGACTCGCCGATGGCGATCGGCGTCGATGTGGCCCTCGACAGCCGTACATGGCCGTCAATGTCGTCGGCCGGCAACGGCTCCTCGATCCAGGCGAGGTCGAGTTCACGCAGGCGTTCGGCCCGGCGGATCGCCTCGTCGACAGAAAAGCCCTGGTTGCAGTCGGTCATGATCTCGTAGGAGTCTCCAACCGCCCGGCGCACCGCCGTCAGCCGGGCAAGATCCTCGGAGCCGTGCGGCTTGCCGATCTTGACCTTCGAGCCGCGAAACCCCTTGGCCTTGGCGGCCAGCGCATCCGCGACCAGCGCCTCGGTTTCGATATGCAGCCAGCCGCCTTCGGTCGTGTAGAGCGGGCAGCGGTCCTTGGCGCCGCCGGCAAGCTTCCACAGCGGCAGCCTCTGTTTCTTGGCCCGCAGGTCCCAAAGGGCAGTGTCGATGGCCGCCAGCGCGATTGCCGTGATCGCGCCGATCGTCGTGGCATGGGTGGCGAACTCCAGCTCGTGCCAGATCGCCTCGATCATGTCGGCGTCGCGGCCGATCAGCCGCGGCGCAAGGTGGTCGGCCAGCAGCCGCATCACCGAGGAGCCGCCCGTGCCGATCGTATAGCTGTAGCCGGTGCCGACCGCGCCGTCGGCGTCGGTGATGGTGACGATCGGTGTTTCCTGGCTGACAAAACTCTGGATGGCATCGGTGCGCTTGACCTTCGGCACCAGGTCGACCATCCGCAGTTCGATTTTCTCGATCTTTGCCATGATTTTAACCTCGCAATGTCCTGCCTGTTTCGGCGGAAAACAGATGGGCCTGCGACAGGTCCAGGCTCATCTTGACCCGGTCGCCGGCTTTCAGCGGCTTTGGATTGAGCATCCGCGATACCCAGTCGCTGCCGTTGAATTCGGCAAACACCAGCGTCTCGTTGCCGAGCGGCTCGGTGACGGTCACCGGCAACTCCAGCTGGTGGACGTCGACGTCTTCGCCGGAGCTGATGCCATGCCCGGTCGGATAAATGTCGTCGGGCCTGAGGCCGAACACGACCTTGTCCCCAGTCCCGACATTTGCCTTGAACTGGCTGGGCAGCGGCAATCTCTCGCCACTGGCGAACAGCAACTGTCCGTCGTCGACAACCGCCTCATGCAAATTCATCGGCGGCGAGCCGATGAAGCCGGCGACGAAGCGGGTCTGCGGCCGGCGGAAGACCTCGTCGGGTGTGCCGACCTGCTCGATGAACCCGTCACGCATGATGACGATACGGTCGGCCAATGTCATCGCTTCGACCTGGTCGTGGGTGACGTAGATCACCGTCGACCGGACCTTGGCATGCAGTTTCTTGATCTCGGTGCGCATCTGCGTCCGAAGCTTGGCGTCGAGATTGGAAAGCGGCTCGTCGAATAGGAAGACGTCGGGATCGCGCACGATGGCGCGACCCATGGCGACGCGCTGGCGCTGTCCGCCCGACAGCTGCGACGGCCGGCGGTCGAGCAATTGGTCAAGGCCGAGAATGCCGGACGCTTCGGCGACGCGACGGTCCATTTCTTCTTTCGCGGCGCCCGCTATCTTGAGCGAGAAGCCGAGGTTTTCGCGCACCGTCATATGCGGGTAGAGCGCGTAGGACTGGAACACCATCGAGATGTTGCGCGAGCGCGGCGGCAGGTCGTTGACCATGCGGCCGCCGATCTCGATGATCCCGTCGCTGATCGCCTCGAGGCCGGCGATCATGCGCAGAGTTGTCGACTTGCCGCAGCCGGACGGCCCGACCAGCGCGATGAACTCGCGGTCGGCGACCTCTAGATCGATGCCGTGCACCACCGCCACCGGGCCGTAGCTTTTGGTGAGGTTCTTGAGCGATACAGTTGCCATGTCAGCCTTTCACCGCGCCGGAAGTGAGGCCGCCGACGAGGTGTTTCTGGACGATGAAGGTAAGCGTGAGCGCCGGTATGACCATGACCACGGCGAGCGCGCACATGCCGCGCCAGTCGATGGTGAATTCGGCTGTATAGTCGAGCAGGCCCACCGGCAGGGTCTTGGAGTTGATCGAGCGCGTCAGCTGCGAGGCGAGCGCGAACTCGTTCCAGGAGGTGAGGAAGGCAAAGATGCCGGCCGAGGCGATGCCCGGCCCGGCCAACGGAAACTCGACCTGCCAGAAGGCCTGCCAGCGCGTGCAGCCGTCGATCTGCGCGGCTTCGGCGAGATCTTTCGGCACCTGGCGGAAAAAGCCGTCGATCAGCCAGACGGTGAACGGCACGTTCAGCGCGACATAGACCAGGATCAGCCCGAAATGCGTGTCGATGATGCCGAGCCGCGCAAAGACGAAGAACAGCGGCAGCGACAGTGCGATGCCGGGCACCGTGCGCGTCAGCATCAGGCCGAGGAACATCGCCGATTTGGCGCGAAAGCGGTAGCGCGCAAAGGCGTAGCCGCCGGCCATGCCGATGACGATGGCGATCACCGTCGAGGTCACCGAGATGATCAGCGAATTGCGGAAGTAGTCGAGCACCGGAATGCCGCCCTGGCCGACGCCGCTGAACATGGCGATGTAGGCGTCGAGCGAGAGTTGCTGCGGGATCCACACCGGCGGCTTGGCCATGATTTCGACGGTCGGCCGCAGCGACGACAGCACGATCCAGATGCCGGGCAGGCAGATGACCAGCATGGCCAGGAACAGTCCGATGCCGTGAACGATTCCGAGCGCTTTGTTGCCGACGCGATGCAGGCTGTTCTGGTCCATCCTCACCACTCCGCCGCGATCTGCGTGCGCGCTGCGGCGAGCTTGCGGTAGAAATAGACGGTGAACAGGATCGACAGCAGGATCGAGAAATAGGCCATGGCATTGGCCATTCCCATCCTGGCATCGCTGTAGGCGGTGCGGGCGACCAGCGTCCAGACCAGTTCGGTGCGGCCGGCGGGGCCGCCGTCGGTCATGATCTTGACGATGTCGTAGGCGCGCGCGACGTCAAGCGAGCGGATGGTCATGGCGATAAAGGCAAACGGCATGATGAACGGCCAGGTGACATAGCGGAATGTCTGCCACGGCGTGCAGCCGTCGACGCGGGCCGCCTCGACCGGTTCGCGCGGCATCGCCAGCAGCCCGGCCAGGATCAGGATCGCGAACACCGAAGTCGACGACCAGATCTCGGCGATCAGGATGGCGATGAAGGCGAGATTGCCGTCGATCAGCCACGGGATGGCGCGATCGGTCAGGCCGAGCCCCTGCAGGGCGTTGTTCACCAGGCCGATATTGTCGTTGAACATGAATTTGAACTGGAAGCCGACGAGGATCGGCGAAAACATCATCGGAAACATCATGATGGTGCGCAGGATCCGCTGGCCGCGCGATGCCTTCTCCACCAGCAGCGCCAGCCCGAGCCCGATCAGCATTTCCAGGTTGAGCGCCACCGTCAGCAGCACCACGGTGCGGGCAAAGGCGACCCAGAAAGCGCGGCTGGTCAGAATGGTGACGTAGTTGCGCGCGCCGATGAAGACCCAGAACGTCTCCGGCCTGGTCAGCCGGAACGGCGTGAAGCTGGAATAGAGCGAAAGCAGCAGCGGCACCACCACCACGGCCGCCAGAACGATCACCGCCGGCAGCAGGAGCAGCAATGGCGGCGAAGGTCTCCAGCCTTTCATGGCTATCCGGTTCTGGTTGGTGCCCGGACACCGAAGGCCGCCATCGGCGAGCTGGGATCAAGACAAAGCGTGTTGCGCATGGTTCGCAAAAAGTTCGGGGGCGCCGCTCTTCGATGAGCGCGGCGCCCCCTTGGGAGAATGGTCAAAGCTTGCCGGCGTCCTCGAGGATTTGCATGGCCTTGGCGGCAGCGTCGTCCAGTGCCTGCTTGGAGGTCTTGTCGCCAAGGATGGCGGCCTGCAATTCGGGATAGACGGCGTTGGAGATTTCGATCCATTCAGGTGTCTGCGGCACGGCAAAAGCGTGCTTTGCCTCTTCCTGGAAAGCCGCCAGCACTTCCTTCTTGTAAGGATCGCTGGCCGCCTGCTGGATATCCCAGTCCCACACCGCCGTGCGGGTCGGCAGTGGGCCGCTTGCCGCCTCGAGCTTCTGGCTGTCCTCATTGGTCAGGAACCAGACCAGCGACGCCGCGGCTTCCTTGCTGGCGCAGTTTTCGGTGACCGAAAATCCGTGGTGCCCCGACCAGCCCGTGCGAATGCCTGCCGATCCCTTCGGCGCCACCTTCACCCCGACATTGCCGGCGACCTTCGACGACTTCGGATCGTTGAAGAAGCCTGCCCAGCCCGGCCAGTCGAGGTTGATGGCGACGGTGCCGGAGGCAAAGCCCTGGCCGAGATCGTCCCACAGATAGTTGGTGGTGCCGGCCGGCACCGCCTTAGCCTTGTAGAGATTGACGAACCAGTCGAGCGCGTGCACGCCGGCTTCCGAGTTGAAGGCCGGCTTGCCATCCTTGTCGAGGTATTCGCCGCCGTCGGCGATGAGCATCTCGTAAAAGCGGCCGTTGATCGCCTCTTCCTTGCCGGCGAACTGGGTGCCGTAGAAATCGGGCGGGCTGGCGAAGAATTCCGCCTGCTGGGCGACCTCGTCCCAGGTGTCGGGCGGTGTCAGCTCCTTGCCGTACTTGGCCTTGTAGGCGGCCTTCTTGGCTTCGTCCTGATAGAGGCTCTTCTGGTAATAGAGCGCCGAGACGTCGAACTGCGCGCGCGGCAGCATCACCAGCTTGCCGTCGAGCGTCGAGGCCTTGATCGTCGACGGCACGAAGGCGTCGATCTCCTCCTTCGGCAGCAGCTTGTTGAGGTCGGTGTAGATATCAGGATATTGCGGCGCGAAGGACGAGTGATTCGACCCAACGCACCAGTTGATGCTGCCGGAGGCGATGTCCGACTTGATTTCCTTATCGAGCTCGAAGTGGTTTTTCTTCGAGATCACGTTGACCTTGGCGCCGGTCAGTTTTTCCCATTCGCCGATGCGCGCGTACAGCCCTTCATATTGCTGGCCGCCGATCAGCTTGGCGTCGATCGTGACGCCGTCGAATTCGCCGGGCAGGTCGGCAGCAAGGGCAGTCGCACCCAGTGCGAGCAGCGTTACGCCGGCCGACAGGCCGCAAAACAGTTTCGTCATGGTATCCTCCCAAGAGTCTGCGTCGATCCATAGCGAGGGCGGATCGGCAGCGTCATTCATATACAAACAAAACATTTATAGGATCGTCAAGCCGAAAGTTCTTCCGGAAGCAATGCCGTTATGCGTATATGAAAGATGAAATTCACTGGAGAAGCCCAATGGCAGAGGACGAGGAAGACGACCGCTATCGAGCCCCGGCGTTGGACAAGGGGCTCGACATTCTCGAGCTGCTGGCCGGCGTCGACGGCGGCCTGACGCAGGCGGAAATCGCCAAGAAGCTCGACCGCAGCCCGAACGAGTTCTACCGCATGCTGGACCGGCTGGTGCGGCGCGGCTACGTCACGCGGCCGGATGGCGACCGTTATTCGCTGACGCTCAAGCTGTTTGGCCTGGCGCAGCTGCACGCGCCGGTGCGCCGGCTGGTTTCCTATGCGACGTCGCTGATGCGCGAACTGGCCGAAACCACACAGCAGGCAAATCAGCTCGTCGTCTTCGATCGCGGCTCCGCTGTGGTGATTGCCCAGCAGGAAGCGCCGGATTACTGGGGCATCTCCATCCGCGTCGGCTCGCATATCAGCCTGTTCGACACCGGCTCCGGCCATGTGTTGCTGGCGTTCCGCCCGCCGGAAGAGCGGCAGATGATGATCTCAGAACATCTGCGCAGCACCGACAAGCCACCGCAATCGCCGGAGTTCTTTGCCCGCCTCGACCAGATCCGGGAACGCGGCTACGAGATGATGGCATCGATGCAGACCGCCGGTGTCTTCAACCTGTCAACACCGGTTCTTGGTTCGGACGGCAGGGCGATCGCCGCGCTGTCGATCCCCTACATAACCCTGGTCAACGCACCCAAGGCGCCCGACATTACGAGGACGATTGAGCTGCTGCTGGCAGCGACCGAAAAGCTGTCGCAACTGGCGGGATCGACCGTCAAGCAATCGCGATGAATTCTTATTTGAATGAAGAATTTCTCCGTGAGATGATCTCGAAGTCGCCAAGGAGGAGCGCGCCACCATGATCTTCGACACCCATCTGCACCTGATCGACCAGTCCGCGCTGCGCTATCCCTGGCTGGCCGGCGTGCCGGCGCTCAACCGCGATTTCCCCTACGACGAATATGCAGTCCAGGCCTGCCGCGCCGGCATCGAGGGCGCATTGCATATGGAGGTCGATGTCGATCCTGCCGACATCGCGGCTGAAACCAGCCGTGTCAAAGCGCTGTCGCGGGAAAAGGCCAGCTTGCTGCGGGGGGCAATTGCCTCCTGCCGTCCGGAAGAGCCCGGCTTTGCCGCCTATCTCGAGCGCCAGCGCGCCGATCGTTTCGTCAAGGGCTTTCGCCGCGTGCTGCACGTCATGCCGGACGAGCTTTCGGAGGGCGCGCTGTTTCGTGAAAACATCAAGCGGCTTGCCGGCACCGGCCTGACCTTCGACCTTGTCGTTCTGCCGCACCAGATCCCCAAGGCGATTGCACTCGCTGACCTCGCGCCGGACGTGCAGTTCGTGCTCGACCATTGTGGCGTGCCCGACATCAAGGGTGGTGCCGAGCACCCCTGGCGCGAGCACATGGCGGAGATCGCGCGGCGCCCGAACGTCGTCGGCAAAATTTCCGGTGTGGTCGCCTATGCGGATGCCGGATCCTGGACTGTCGAAACGCTGCTTCCCTATGTCGAGCACACCATCGAATGGTTCGGCTGGGACCGGGTCGTCTGGGGCAGCGACTGGCCGGTCTGCACGCTTGGCGGCGGGCTTGCGACCTGGATTGCGGCAACGCACGCGCTGCTTGCCGGCACCAGCGCCGATGAACGGCAACAACTGCTGTCCGGCAATGCGAAGCGGCTGTGGCGTTTGTAAGCCGGCTTACTTTAGGGTCAAAACTCAATCACTCCGAACGGCCGAGTTCGACCATTTCGGTCGTAGGTCGGTCAGCTAGGAATTTCCAGAGCCGGACCCTCGGCTTTGCGAGGCGGCGGCTGCTCGGTACGCTAAGCAGGCGAAGGCGACCATGCGACTTCAAGCTCGCGGAGCATTCCGCCGGGAAGACCATCTTGACCGGGTAATGCGCGGAACCTTGCCCCATAAAGGGTCGGCAGTTCCTGAAGTCGCGCTATCTGTTCGTCGAGCCAGAACTGCAGTTCGTCGTATTCAGCGTCGCCGCCGTGGCCCGGATGGGTCTCAAGTTCAGCGTCGCCGCTATGAAATTTGCGCTCCCAAGCCCGATAGATGTCCCAATTGCGCATTGCGCGTCGCATGAACTCAGGCCCAATGGGATAGAGCTTGAAATTGTCAGAGTAGTCGTCCGCGCCTTCGTCAAACTGAGAAGCGAAATAGTGGGGAGCGCCATCCAAATCAGCTACGCCGGTCCGAACCCCGTCGTAAAAATCCCAAATTGCATGCACCTGTTCATATCGCATTGGAGAGCACCATACCGCGTGGAAAGTCTAGCGCCAATGTCCGCCTTTGCTGAGTTTCAGGCGAAAGGGGGACCTACCGCTATCCACCCATTGCAGACTTTCGATTATTGGCTGACGGTAAGGGAAAGGGTATTTAAGAATGGACCGTTGGACCGTCATCCGCGAACAAATCGCAACCATTGTTGCGCAGAGCGAAGAGCCCTTCGAGCCTGAGACGATCCAAAACGCTTACGACTTTGTGGCCCTCACACAGACCCATTGCCCTCCGCCTGCCGGTATCGGAAAGGGCTATCGCCCTACGTTCTGCATCTGGTGGAACGATGTGGATTTCGAGATCGCGGCAGACCGGATCGAGTTCTACCGGTCAGGGGAAGGGCACACCGACATCCACGAGCACCTGCGTTCGCCCGGCGAGCCATTTCCTGAAGGTTTGATTATCGACTTACCGAGCTCTGCTGGTTCGAGTTGACCGCTTTCCACCCGTCTCGGCCATTTCGGACAGCCGCCTGATTGAACGGATTCATGGGAGGCGCTTCAAGTTTCTTGTTTTTATGCATGTCGTTAGCGCAAAACCGTTGCGCACCCTCGGTTCAAGCCCGAGGGCATGCTTTTGCGCGACGTGAATTAGATCGTCGCCGACACGTGCCGCTCGCGACCGTAGAGCGAAACCAGGAGCACGATGACCAGGCCAAGTGCCGCCTGCACGGTCGAGGGCCGGAAGCCGAGGCCGATCAGCAGCGTGTTGATCTCCGTCAGCACCAGCACGCCGGCAATGGTGCCGAAATAGCTGCCGCGGCCGCCGACAAGGGCGGCGCCGCCGACCACCACTGCCGCGATCGTCTGGAACAGATAGGGCTGGCCGACATCGCCATAGGCCGAACCGGTGAAGCCGAGCAGCAGCACGCCGGCCGCGGCGGCGAAGAAGGCGCTCGCGGCATAGGTCACGGTCCACATGCGGACTGGATCGATCAGCGCCAGCGGCGCAGCACCTGGATTGCTGCCTAGGGCGTAGAGACGGCGGCCGTATGGCGTGCGCGCCAGCACCAGCGCCACCAGCAAGGTCACCACCGCGACGCATGGCACCAGCCCCGGCACCGGCAGCGGTCCGACCGAACCGCCGATCGAAACGAAGGCGGAAACCGCTTGCGGCGCCGATCCGGATGGAAAGCCACCGGTCCACAACAGGACGGCACCTTGCACGATCATGCCAGTGCCGAGCGTGACGATCAGCGGGTGGATATCGAGCCCACGCGAGATCAGGCCGTTCAGCGCCCCGATCAGTAAGGCGAGCGCGCCGACGACTGCGCAGACAAGGGCAAAATTCCAGCCGCCGCCGTAGAGCTGTGCGGCAACGACATTGGCAAAGCCGATGATGAAGGGGATCGACAGATCGATACCGCCGAGAATGACGACGAGGGTCTGGCCGATCGATGCCACCGCCAGCAGCGAGGCGATGACCAGCAGCGCCCGGATGGCGAACGGCTGGGAGTAGCCCGGGATGAGCAAGGTGCCAAGGAGATGCAAGGCGACAGCGACGGCAAAGGCACCGGCGACGCGGGCATTGGTGGACTGGAACCAGTTCCGGCTCATGCTTCTCAGCCTTTCCGTCCCGAGAGCCGCTCCTGCAGCGCCGTCATGATGACGGCCACAACCAGGATCGCGCCATAGGCGATCTGCAGCACATAGGTGGAGACGTTGAAGGCGGTCAGCACGCTCTGCAGCAGGAAGATGTCGACAGCGCCGATGGCGGCGCCGGCGAGCCCGCCGCGCCCGCCGGCAAGGCTGACGCCGCCGAGCGCCACCGCGGCAATCGCGATCAGCGTGTAGGTTGGCCCGATATTAGGGTCGGCCGAACCGATCAGGGCGGTCAGCATGAGGCCGGCACAGGCGGCAAGTATGCCGGTCATGACATAGGCTATGAAACGTACTTTCGTCACCGGAATGCCGGCCGTGTAGGCGGCGCGGTCGTCGCTGCCCACCGCCATCAGCTGGTCGTAATAAGGCGTCTGTCGCACCAGCCACCAGAACAGCAAGATCAGCGCCAGCGGCAGCGCCGACCAGGGTCCGGCCATTGCCTTCAGCCAGCCCGGCGCCGGCCCGATCGGCGCCGGCAGGATGGTCAGCGTCATGCCGGTGAGGATCAGATAGGTGCCGAGCGTTGCGACGATCGGCTGGATGCGGACGATGGTCGCCAGAAAGCCGTTGGCGGCGCCGACGATCGCGCCGATCAACAGCGCCGCCGGCACGATGAACATCGGCGAAGACATGCCAAGCCTGAGAAACAGCAGCTGGATCACCATCGCATTGACGAAGCCCATCAGTGGCCCGACGGAAATGTCGATGCCGCCGCGCCCGGCGAGGATCACCGGAGCCGAGGCGAGCGCTGCGCCGATCAGCGGCGCGGCGAGCCCGATCAGCGCGCCCCAGGCGGCAGGATGGAAGCGCGCCGGATTGAGCAGCAGATTGACCGCGATCAGGATGACCAGCAGCACTGCCGCAAAGCCAGCGCCGCGCCATCGCGCCGCCATGCGCCGCAAGCCGCTCATGCCGCGCGCCCGAACATGGCGGCGATCACCGTATCGCTTTTCATCGCGTCTCCGGTGATTTCAGCCGCCACCTGCTGTTCGCGGAACACCAGCACGCGATGGCAAAGCAGCAGGATCTCCTCGATCTCGCTCGACAGGATGACCAGCGCCATGCCGTCCGCCGCCAGTCCACGAAACACATCGTAGAGGACATGGCGCGTCGCCACGTCGACACCGCGCGTCGGATCATTGAGGAGCAGGATCGCCGGTTCCAGCGCCAATGCGCGGGCCAGCAGCACCTTCTGCTGATTGCCGCCGGAAAGCGTGGTGATCGGGGCGTCCGGCCGTGGCGCGATGATCGACAGTCTGTCCCGATAGCGTTCATAGCGCTGCCGCCGCGCGGCGAAGCTGAGCAGACCGAAACGCATATCGCGCGACAGCGTCGAGACGGCAAAATTGTCGAGCACCGATTGGGTCGGAAAAATGCCGGTGGTGCGCCGGTCGCGCGGCAAATAGGCGATGCCGCCCGCGACCGCCTTGCGGAAATTGGTGATCGCGCGCGCTCCGGTTGGCGCCTCGACGGTCACCTCGCCGCCGGCCGGGCGTTCCAGGCCGGCCAGCACTTTCAGGAACCGCTCCTGTCCGTGGCCGTCGAGGCCGGCAAGGCCGACGATCTCGCCCGGCGCAATGGTTTGCGTCATGGGGCTTGCGCCCGGCGCGATCACCAGGCCACGCACCGAAAGGCTGGCGCGATCAGCCATGCGCCAGCTCCGCCGCCGTGCGTGGCGCCATCGCTCTGAGAAGTTCGGATGCGGTGGACGTGCCGCGTTCCTCAGTCGTCACCACGCTGCCGCCGCGCAGCACGGAAATCCGGTCCGAAAGCGACATCACCTCGTCCATGCGGTGGGTGATGAACAGGATCAGGCAGCCCTCCGAAGCAAGCCTGCGCATCATGGCGAAAACCGCCTCGCGATCGGCAAAGTCTAGCGCCGCTGTGACCTCGTCGAGGATGAGAATGCGCGGGCTGCGCACCACGGCGCGGGCGAGCACTACCAATTGCTGAACCGCAAGCGGCAATTGCCCGGCCAACTGGTCGAGCGGGATCTCGGTCACCGCGAAGCGCTTCAGCACCGCTTGCGCGCGTTGCCGCCGCTCGGCGCGCGGCACGGTGCGCGTCAGCAAGCCGTCGAGGCCGAGCAGGATGTTGTCCGTCACCGAACGGTCAGGCGCGATCAGCACTTCCTGGAACACGGTGGCGAACCCGGCGCCCTGGAACGCCGCCGGCGAGAGGCCGGTAAAGGGCGCTCCGTCGAGCAGGATCGCGCCGCTGTCCGGCTGGACGATTCCCGACAGCAGCTTGACCAGGGTGCTCTTGCCCGAACCATTCTCGCCCAGGATGGTGTGGATCGTGCCGGCGCGGAATGCGATTGAAGCATTGGCCAGCGCGATCGTTTCGCCGTAGCGTTTCGAGATGGCCTGGACTTCCAGCATGAGCAATCCTGATGGAGAAAGCCGGCACCGCTGGTGCGGAGCCGGCCCTCATAAATGCTACTTGGCGCAGGCGTCCGGCACCTTCGAATAGTCCCAGCCCTTGGTCGGTGCCGGATTGGCGAAGTAGGCATCGAGCCATTCCTCCGGCATCGGATCCTTCGGCGGGACCGGGAAGATCGAGACGGCGTCCGGCGTCATGCAGTCCTTGTACCAGGCGCCGAGGTCGGCATTGTGGACCGGCGGAATCGGGATCAGCAGCGTATTGAGCTTCGGTTTCTGTCCGTCGAGCATGCGCACGCCGACACGAAACAGCGTCTCGGCCGTCCAGTGCGGCAGAACCGCATGGCCTTCGAAGCGGTATTTGTCGGGATTGGCCTTCCAGTAGCCGAGCGCATCGCCGGTGATCGAGCCGGTGATCAGCGGGGCAGGGCGGCCGGCCTCGGCAAAGGCCTCGGCAACGACGCGGCTTTCGCTGCCCGTCGTCCACACTGCATCGATCGGCGCCGGATTGGTGGCGATTGCCTGCAGCACCGCCGTCTTGGTGACGTTGGCCGTCCAGTTGCCGTTGACGCTGCGCGAGACCTTGAGCTTTGAATTTTCGGCCAGTGCCTTGTCGCCGCCCTGGCGCTCCTGCACGACGATCGGGTGACCGGCAATGCCTTCGACCAGAAGCACGCTGCCGCCGTCCGGCATTGCTTTGCCGATCGCCGTCATCATGTCGTAGCCCCAGCGCGCATAGTTGGAATCGACATTGATCGCATTCGGGCTAGTCACCGACCCAGCTGCCGTGATGAAGGGGATGCCGGCTTTGGCTGCCGCATCGATGGCATCGTCCAGCGCCGTCGCCGAGCCGGGGATCGAGGTGATGATCGAGCATTTCTTGTCGATGAAGGCGCGGATCTGGTTGATCTGCTGACTGGCGTCGTTGTTGGAATCCGACACCTCGAAGCTCGCCACGGTGCCGTCGGCGATCAGGCCGTCGACCAGCCGCTTCAACTCCTTGGTCACGGTGACGCGCCACGGATTGCCCTGGTAGGACTCGGAGTGGCACCATTTCCACGGCTTTGACGGCGGCGTGAAATTATCCCAGGCCGACGGCAGCACCTTTTGCGGCGCGCCGTCATATTGTGCCTTCAGTTCGGTCGGCAATCCAGCAATCACGCCCGAAACGTCTTGAGCGCAGGCTATGGTCGTGACCGATGCAAGTGCGGTTGCGGCCATAAGGCCGCGGATCAGGCTGTTCATGTTCTCCTCCGTTCGGTTGTTCAGGCTCCTCCGCCGGCAACGCCGGACACCTGCGTCGAAAGGCTCTCCCGAAACAGGCGATTGAGATCGGCAACGACGCGAGCGGCATTGTGCCTTTCGCTCAGGCCGAGATTGATGCGATCGGACGCCGCCTGCTGGAACGCCATGTAGCCGTCGTGCCGCGGCCTGACCCAGGCACCTTCGAGCGTGGCCCGCGTGTCCTTGTAGAAATTGCCGGCGGCGGCGTTGACGGCGGCATCCGCCCAGGCTGCCGCATGGCCGGGCTGGCCGCCGGCCGAGGCGTAAGGGCCGCGCTGCACGTCACCGCTGGCGATCCAGTAGGCGAAGTCGATTGCTTCCTGTCCGGCCTTCGAGAAGGCCGACACGGCGATGCCGGTGCCGCCGAGCGCCGAGCGTTTGGGGCCGGCATTGCCAGCGGCCGGAATATCCGCGAAAGCCAGGCGGTTGGGTCGAAACCCGGCGATGGCATAGGAGACATAGCCATAGATCAGCGGCGCGCAGGCGATCCGCGAGCCGGATCCGGCCATTTGCTCCAGAACCGCGATCGGATCCATGCCAAGACAGGCCGGGTCGACGAGGGCTGCGATCTCGCGCATCATCTCGAAGACCTGCTTGCCCGCTGCCGGATCCACATGGTCGCCAGGGCCTTCACCGGCGGGTCGGCCGAGATTGCCGGCAAGCGTGTAGAACACCATCAGCGAATGCGGCGGCCTGAGCGGCAACAGCACGTGGCCTTGCCGGGCCAGATCGAGGGCATCGGCCCAGCTCGCCGGCGCAGCCGAAAGCATGTCGGGCCGCCATGCCTGCACCTGGCTGGCCGCGTCGATCGGAAACGCCCACTGCCGGCCTTGCCAGTTGTAGCTCGGAAAGGACCGGCCGACGCTGCCCGCCGCAAGTGCTGCACGCTCGCCTTCCCGGCCGGCGACATCGAGCGGCGTCAGGCAGTTCTCGGCGGTGATCTGGCCGACATGCGGATGGTCGACGACGATCAGGTCGTAGGCACGAGCCAGTTCCTCGACCGGGAAGGATTCGAAATCCTGCAGCGAGCGCTTGTCCCATTCAACGGCGACGCCGGTGCGTTCCGTCCACACTGCCGAACAGGCGACCATCGGGTCATAGCCGCGCGGATGGCTCCAGGTCATGCCTTTGAGCGTGACGTCGCTCACAGCCCGAACTCAGCGCGGATTTTTGCGCTGTGCTCGCCGATGCGTGGCGCGGCCCGCTCGACCTTCGCGCGGATGCCGTCTACCCTGAGCGGCGAGCGCGTGGTGAGGATCGAAACGTCATCCTCGCGCGTCACCGTCTGCAGCATGTCGAGGACCTGGAAGCCTTCGCTGGCCATCATTTCCGGCCAGGTCAAAACCTTGGCGCACCAGATGTCGGCAGGCTCGAGAATGGCAAGCCATTCGTCGACCGTCTTCGTTGCGATCTTTTGCGCGATGATCGCCTTGATCTCGTCGCGGGCGGTGAACCAGGTCGACGGCTGGTCGCGATAGGGCGCAAGCTCCTCGAGCCCGAGGAGATCGGCGAGTTTCGAGATCGGCGTCATGGCGATCGCCAGATAGCCGCCCTTGGCCGGATAGACGCCGTAGGGCGCCGAGAGATAGGCGTGCGCGCTGCGGAAGCTCGACCGCCGCGGCAGCCGGCGCCCGTCATTGAGATGCGTGGTCAGCACCTCGAACTGGAAGTCGACCAGCGCTTCGAGCAGGCTGGTCTCGACATGGCTGCCCTTGCCGGTCACGCCGCGCCGCACCAGTGCGGCGAGGATGCCTTGCGCGGCGGCGGAACCCGCCAGCATGTCGGCGATCGCCAGGCCGAAGGGCACCGGCCCCTGGTCCTCGTCGCCGTTCAGCCACATCACGCCGGAGCGGGCCTGCGCCAGCAGATCCTGCCCGGGCCGCTTGACCCACGGGCCTTCCTCGCCATAGCCGCTGATCGAGGCGTAGACCAGGCGCGGATTGATCTTGCGCACCGCCTCGTAATCGAAGCCCAGGCGTTCGATGACGCCGGGCCTGAAATTCTGGATCAGCACGTCGGCCTTGGCCAGCAGGCCGCGCAGCGCCGCAAGGTCGGCCTCGTCCTTCAAGTCGATGGCAAGGCTTTCCTTGGCGCGGTTGATCGCATGGAAAATGGTGGAATCGCCACCGATCTCGGTGTCGCTGAGATAGAGCCGGCGCGACAGATCGCCGCCGTCCGGCCGTTCGATCTTGATGACGCGAGCGCCGAGGTCGAGCAGTCGCAGCGAGCAGTAAGGCCCGGACAAGAACTGGCTCATATCGACAACGATGAGCCCGGTCAGCGGCAGTTCGGCAATGGCAGCCATTGCCTATTTCTCCGTCTTGCCGGCGAAATCGGCCGGATTGCGGTACTTCACCGTCTGCAGGTGCTCGCAATAAAGCACGAGCTCGCCTTCACCCTTGAAGACTTCATAGCTGGCGCGGATCAGCCCCATTTCCTTGTATTTTGGCTTCTTGTCGAGGTTGGAGCGGATCGAATAGATCGTGTCGCCTATGAACACCGGCTTGATGAAGCGCAATTTGTCGTAGCCATACGAAAAGGCGTTGATGCAATTGGTGGCGACGAGACCGAGCCCGGCCGAGAACACGAAGGCCCCTGCCACCAGCCGCTTGCCGAAAATGCCTTGCGTCTCGGCGAACATCTGGTCCTGCACGTATGGATGGATGTCGAGCACCAGCGTGTTGAAGAGATGGCTGTCGCCCTCGGCAATGGTCCGGCGCAGCGAGCGGATCTTCTGGCCGACCGGCCAGTCTTCGTAGAACCAGTTCTCCGCGTTCCAGACGGGAAGGTCGGCGTGATCCCTAGGCATGTTGGCGGGGTGTGTCGATGCCACGCCCACGGTTGGCGCGAAACCGCTCATGACGACTTCCTTTGGGAGCGGGAATCGTCCATCAGGGCGCGCCGCGGACCAGCGAAATGCATGATCGATCCTCCCGTCAATCTTCTTTTGTGAATAGTATTTTCACATATGGGGTTGTGTTGCAAGCGTGAACAGGCGAAATTTTGCCTGCTCCGTCGGGGCCAATGCCGGCGGAACAAGGGAGGAAGTGATGCAGAATGCCTGTCTGGTTTTCGTCGGCAGCCTCAATCGCGACGCCCCGTATTTTCAGGGCGCGCGCGGCATCGGGCTGGGTGTCTACAGTTTCGACGAAGGGAGGCTGCAGACGAAGAAACTGGCCGAGACGGGAGACATCGACAATCCCACCTTCCTGTCGGTGACGCCGGACGGCTCCCACATCTATGCCAACTCAGAAGTGTTCACCTGGCGCGAAGGGGTGGTCTCGGCCTACCGTTTCGACAGGCAGACCGCCACGCTGTCCTACATCAACAAGCAGCCGACGCTGGGCAGCATCACGGCGCACAACACCATCACGCGCGACCGTACGAAGCTGCTGGTCGCCAATTACGGCATGGGCGAGGGCGGCCCCGATCGCTCGGTCGTGGTCTATGGGTTGGGTGAGAATGGCGGCCTGACAGCGCCGTTGTCGAGCGTTGCCCATAGCGGGACCGGACCAGATCCTGCCCGCCAGGAGCGGCCGCATGCCCATAGCGTAACCGAGACGGTTGCCGGCGGCATGGCGATCGTCGCTGACCTCGGCATCGACCGGCTGGTGTCCTATCGCATCGGCTCAGACGGCAGCCTGACGAAGCTCGCCGAGTCGGCGCTTGCGCCAGGCGCGGGTCCGCGCCATCTCGCACTGCATCCGGGCGGTCGCTTCGTGTTCGTCATGAACGAGCTGGATTCGACGGTTGTCTCGCTGGCGCTGGACGAAGCATCAGGCAAGCTTCCGGTGATCGACAGCAAGCCGGCCGTGCCGCCCGAGGCGCGCGACGGCAATCACTGCGCCGACATCCAGATCTCGCCTGACGGCCGCTTTCTCTACGGCTCCAACCGCGGCCATGACAGCATAGTGGTGTTTTCGATCGACCAGCAAACCGGCAGGCTTGCCCTTGTGGGCTATACGCCTTGCGGCGGCGCCACGCCGCGCAATCTGGCACTGACGCCCTCGGGCGGCCATCTGTTCTCGGCCAACCAGAATGCCGACCGCATCTCGATTTTCGCCCGTGATGTCGCAACCGGCCGGCTGACCGACGCCGGCCGATCCATCGATATTGGCACGCCGATGTGTGTGAGGATCGTGCGTTGACGCGATCTCAGAACTCGAGCGCCTGCCTGAGTGCCGGGCCGCTCCTGACGCGCAGATCGAGGTCGGCCTCGATATGGTCGATGTGGTGCAGCATCAGCGCGCTGGCGCGTTCGGCATTGCCATTTTCCAGCGCCTCGAGGATCTGCGTGTGTTCGTTGTGGCCGCAGCTCGAGATGCCCGAGCGGCCATAGAGTGCGATCACCAGCGATGAACGAGCGACCAATTCCTCCATGAAGCGCTGCAGGATGACGTTTCCCGCGACCGACGCCAGAAGCAGGTGAAAATCCCCCGACGCCTTGATCTCCGATCGCCTTGCGTTCGGTCCGCGTTCGGCGATGAAACGGCCTTCTTCGTCGAGCTGGGCCTTGAACGCGGCGACATGCGCCGGCGTCATCCGTCCGGCGGCGGCAATCGCGATGCCTGGTTCGATGAGCCGGCGCGAAGCAAAAACCTGCCGCGCTTCCTCCGGCGACGGATTGGCGACGAAGGCGCCGCGATTGCGCTCGGTGCGCACCAATCCCTCGAAGGAAAGCATCTGCAGTGCCGCACGCGCCACGGTGCGGCTGACATCGAACAGCGTGCCGACTTCGCCTTCGGAAAGCTTTGTTCCCGGCGCCAGCCGGCGATCGACGATCGCGTCGCGCAACTGGTCGCGGATCGCCTGCGCGCGATCCTCGTTGGCGGCCTCGATAGCAGGGAAGGTCTGGTCGGCAATGTTCATGGCAGTGGTCCTGCGTTCTTCTACCCTGAATCGCATCGCTTGGACGAGAGACAAAGTGAATACAGAGATGAAAAAGATTGCATACGATCTTTGCGAAGATCGGCGGCAATCGCCTATAATTTGTGCATTGCACAAGGGCGACGTATCGGCAGCTATATAGAGGCGGCCCTGATTTCTTCGAGGATTCAGTTGGTTGGTGCGGCGGCGCGCAACTGGCACGCATGATGCTTTGGCTAATCCGACCAAAGGGGAAACTGGATGTCCAAAGCCGCCGAAATCGACATTGTGTCCGTTTCGAAAGTCTATGGCGCGACGACTGCCGTCGAAGGCATCAGCCTGAAAATCCCTGCGGGTACCTATTGCTGCCTGCTCGGTCCGTCCGGCTGTGGCAAGACCTCGACGCTGCGCATGATCGCCGGGCACGAGAGCATATCGAGTGGCGACGTGCGTCTCGGCAACACAGTGGTCACCGACCTGCCGCCGGCCAGGCGCGGCACTGCCATGATGTTCCAGTCCTACGCACTGTTTCCGCATCTCGACCTGATCGACAATGTCGCCTTCAGCCTGAAGATGAAAGGCGTCGGCAAGGAGGAGCGCCGCGCCAAGGCACTCGACATGCTGAAGCTGATGCAGATGGCGGCCTATGCCAGCCGCCGCCCGGCGCAGCTTTCCGGCGGGCAGCAGCAGCGCGTTGCTCTTGCGCGCGCATTGATCACCGATCCCGAGGCGCTGTTGCTCGACGAACCGCTTTCGGCGCTCGATCCTTTCCTGAAGATCCGCATGCGAGCCGAACTGAAGAAGCTGCAGACGTCGCTCGGCATCACTTTCGTCCACGTCACCCACAGCCAGGAAGAGGCGATGGCGCTGGCCGACCTGATCGTGGTGATGAACGATGGCCGTATCGAGCAGGCGGCGCACCCTCGCACGGTGTTCGAGCGGCCGGCCACGGCCTTCGTCGCTCGTTTCATGGGCGACCACAATGTCATCTCCGGGCGCGTCGCCGGCAGTCGCGACGGCATGGTCGTTTTCGATGTGCCCGGCGGCGTCACGCTCGCGGCCAGCGGGCAGGGCAGGGAGACCGGGGAACCCATCGACATCGCCATTCGCACCGACCACGTGCGCATCGGCGAGCCGCCGGCAGCCGGGCTCGGCTTCACCGGCATCGTTTCAAACGTCGAGTACCGCGGTTCGACCGTGAAGCTCTCGGTCAATGGCGCCGGCATCGAGGATTTCACCGTAATCGTCGACGACACCAGCTTCTTCGCCAGCCCGGTTGCCGTCGGCGACGCAGTGCCGATCGCCTGGGACGCCGAGGACGCGATCGTCCTTGGTCGTCTCGATTCCTGAAATCCAGCATAACCAATCAAAACAGGGGAACTGAACATGACCAACACCACCGACAAGAAGACTGGAATATCGCGACGTTCGCTGCTCAAGACAGGTGCCGCCGCCGTCGGTTTCGCCGCCGGTTCCGGCGCCATATCTGGCTTTCCGACCATCTGGGCGCAATCGAACATCACGCTGCGCCAGTTCGGCACCGGCGTATCCAACCTCAATGCCATCGCCGACAAGTGCAAGGCCGATCTCGGCATCACGCTGGAGATGACAGCAAC
Source organism: Mesorhizobium sp. M0633 (assembly GCF_040320645.1). Taxonomy (NCBI): domain Bacteria; kingdom Pseudomonadati; phylum Pseudomonadota; class Alphaproteobacteria; order Hyphomicrobiales; family Phyllobacteriaceae; genus Mesorhizobium; species Mesorhizobium sp. M0633. Next base: position 176,882 of record NZ_JAMYQC010000009.1, on the reverse strand, counting down.
CGATTCCGACGCCGCCGCACAGCGCGCCGTGACGCAGCCCGACAGCTACGACATCGCCGACATCGAATACTGGATCTGCAAGAAGGTGTTCCCGACAGGCGTCCTGCAGCCGATGGATGTCACCAAGCTGAAATATTACGACGAGCTGGTGCCGCTGTTCAAAACCGGCAAGCTGGCGCCGGACAGCGTTATCGCCCAGGGCACCGCGCCGCACACGGTCGGTTACGTCGAGGCGCAGGACAGCAAGGTCTTCGCCAAGGCGCCGACCAACTGGTTCACCATGGTGCCGACGATCTACAATGCCGATACGCTCGGCATCCGCCCCGACCTCGTCGGCCGCGATATCACCACCTGGGCCGACATCATGGATCCGGCCTTCAAGGGCAAGACCGCCATCCTCAACATCCCGTCGATCGGCATCATGGATGCGGCGATGATCATGGAAGCCACCGGCAACATCAAATACGCCGACAAGGGCAACATGACCAAGGAGGAGATCGACAAGACGATCGACTTCCTGATCAAGGCCAAGCAAGCCGGCCAGTTCCGCGCCTTCTGGAAATCCTTCGACGAGAGCGTCAACCTGATGGCTTCAGGCGAAGTGGTGATCCAGTCAATGTGGTCGCCGGCCGTGGCCGCGGTCCGCTCCAAGGGCATCGCGTGCCGGTTCCAGCCGCTCAAGGAAGGCTACCGGTCCTGGGGTGGCGGGCTTGGCCTGGCAGCCCATCTCTCCGGCGCCGAACTCGATGCCGCCTATGAATACATCAACTGGTACACGTCCGGCTGGGTTGGCGGCTATCTCAACCGCCAGGGCTATTACTCGGCCAACATGGTGTCGGCCAAGAAGTTCATGTCCGAGGACGAGTGGGGCTACTGGATCGAAGGCAAGCCGGCAAAGGGCGATATCCTGTCGCCGGACGGCAAGGTCATGGAAAAGGCTGGCGCCGTGCGTGACGGCGGCTCTTTCGAAGAGCGCATGGGCAAGGTCGCCTGCTGGAACTCGGTCATGGACGAAGACCGCTACATGGTGAAGCGCTGGAACGAGTTCATCGCTGCGTAGGTACAACGTCTTCCCCTTCTCCCCTTGTGGGAGAAGGTGGATTGGCGCGCAGCGCCAAGACGGTTGAGGGGTGCCGGCCGGAGCGCTGTTGGTGCCAAGCTGGAACACCCCTCATCCGACCGAGCTTCGCTCGGCCACCTTCTCCCACAAGGGGGAGAAGGAAAGGCGGCTTCGCCGCATCGCTGACTTATACCGAGATGTTCATGACAGCCGCGCTCGAACGCCCCGCCACCGCCGCCGCCAAACCCGCCAGACGCCGCCGGCTCTCGATCGGCGCCCTCGTCCCCTATCTCCAGGCAACACCACTTGCCCTGATCCTCGGCGCGTTCCTCCTGCTGCCAATTCTGATGATCGCCGTGGTCTCATTCTGGGATTACGATTTCGCGGCGATGTATCCGGATTTCCTGACCACCAATTATTCCGACACGCTCGGCTCCTGGGTCACCTGGAAAACCTACCTGAATACGCTGAAATACGCCGCCATCGTCTGGGCGCTGACGCTGTTCATCGGTTTCTGGGTCGCCTATTTCCTTGCCTTCCATATCAGGACCACGGCCATGCAGATGGTGCTGTTCCTTGTCTGCACGGTGCCGTTCCTGACCTCCAACATCATCCGCATGATCTCGTGGATTCCGGTGCTTGGCCGCAATGGCCTGGTCAACTCGACGCTGGTGCAAATGGGGCTGATCCCGAAGCCGATCGAATGGCTGCTCTATTCCGAATTCGCCGTGGTGCTGGCCATGGTGCATCTCTATACGCTGTTCATGGTGACGCCGATCTTCAACACGCTGATGCGCATCGACAAGTCATTGATAGAAGCCGCGCGCGACGCCGGCGCTTCCGGCTGGCAGGTTCTGTGGAACGTCGTCATTCCGCTCGCCAAGCCCGGCATGGCGATCGGCACCATTTTCGTCGTCACCCTGGTGATGGCCGACTTCTCGACGGTGCAGGTGATGTCCGGCGGGCAGAGCGCCTCCGTCGCGCTGATGATGAAGAACCAGATGTCGCTGCTGCAATATCCGGCAGCCGCCGCCAACGCCGTCGTGCTCTTGGTGCTGGTGCTGCTGATGGTCGCGGGCATCCTGCGCATCGTCGACATCCGCAAGGAGCTGTGAGGCGATGAGCCAGGACAAGCGCACCCTCGAATTCTATGTGTTGGCGGCGTTCTTCGGTCTTTTCGTGTTGTTCCTCTACGGCCCGCTTTCGGCGATCCTGATCCTCTCTTTCCAGGGCGAGAACGGCGGTCTGACATTTCCGCTGAACGGCGTGTCGCTGCACTGGTTCGCCAATTTGTTCGAGCGCCAGGCGGTCGGCGACTTCGGCGGCAGCTTCAAACGCTCGCTCGTCCTTGGCCTGATGGTGATGGTCGTCACTGTCGCCGTGTCGCTGCTCGCCGGCCTGGCCTTCCGGCAGAAATTTCGCGGCGCAACCGCACTGTTCTATCTGGCCGTCGCCAGCCTGGTCGTGCCGTCGATCATCATCAGTCTCGGAATCGGCGTCGTCTTCCAGCAGATCGGCTTCCGCCCCGCCTGGTACACCTCCGCTTTCGGCGCCCATCTGACCTGGACCTTGCCTTTCGGCGTGCTGATCATGTTTGCTGTCTTCAACCGGTTCTCGCCAGCCTATGAGGAAGCCGCGCGCGATCTCGGAGCATCGTCGTGGCAGACCTTTGCCCATGTCGTGCTGCCGATGATCGCGCCCAGCCTGATCGGCGTCGGCCTGTTCGGCTTCACTCTGTCATATGACGAGTTCGCCCGCACGCTGATGACCTCGGGCACGTTCAACACGTTGCCGCTCGAAATCTACGGCATGACGACGAATGTCACGACGCCGGTGCTCTATGCGCTGGGCACCGTGACGACCGTGTTTTCCTTCCTGGTGATCCTGCTGACGCTCGGCGCAATCGTCTATGTCGGCCGCCGCCGCGAGCGTGCCTGACAGTGCAGATCCTCGTCGTCAATCCAAACACCACCGCCAGCATGACCGATACTATCGCGGTCGCCGCCCGATCGGTCGCTGCTCAATCGACGAAGATCGTTGCCGTCACCTCGTCGATGGGACCTGTATCGATCGAAGGCTATTACGATGAAGCACTTGCCGTGCCCGGCCTGCTGGTCGAGATCGCCGCCGGCGAACGCTCGGGCGCGCAAGCCGCGATCATTGCCTGTTTCGACGACACCGGCCTCGATGCCGCGCGCGCCATGGCCAACATTCCGGTCATCGGCATTTGCGAGGCATCGCTCAGCACGGCCTCGTTCATCGCCCAGCGCTTCACCGTCGTCACCACCACCGGACGTTCGCGCGTGCCGGTCGAAGGGTTGGTGCAGCGCTATGGCATGGCAGGGCGCGCGCGTGTGCGCGCCGCCGACATCCCGGTTCTTGCCCTCGAAGATCCGGCGTCCGACGCACTGCTCAGGCTGCGCAACGAGATTGCGCGCGCCATCGACGAGGATCGCGCCGAGGCGATCGTGCTCGGCTGTGCCGGCATGGCCGATCTGGCGGCGGCGCTGCAGGGGGAATTCGGGCTTCCGGTCATCGACGGCGTGGGCGCTGCCGTGAAACAGGCCGAGGCATTGATCGCCCTTGGCCTGACGACATCCAAGCGCGGCGCCTATGCAAGCCCGTTGGCAAAGTCCTATCATGGCGCGTTGAAATCCTTCGCGCCTGGCGCCGCCGAGTGATCGCAATGCCCCGAACGATCCGAACGCTCGCACGTGAAGAAGTGCAAACCCTTGTCGATTGGGCGGCGGCGGAAGGCTGGAATCCCGGCCTTAACGATGCCGCGCTGTTTCAGGCAGCCGACCCGCAGGGCTTCATCGGCGCCTTTATCGATGGCGAGATGGCGGCCGGCATTTCGGCCGTTGCCTATGGCGACGGTTTCGGCTTCATCGGCCTCTACATCTGCCGGCCGGACAAGCGTGGCCAAGGCCATGGCAAGGTCGTTTGGGATGCCGGCACGGCGCGGCTCGGCAAGCGCACGATCGGCCTCGACGGTGTCGTCGAACAGCAGGCCAACTACCGCAGCATGGGTTTTGCACCGGCCTACCGGACGATCCGGTTCATGGGGTCACCGAATGTCCCGGCAGCCGTCGGCAACGACATTCGCGCCATAGGGCCGGAACTCGTGCCGGACATACTGGACTATGACCGCCGCTTCTTTCCCGGCCCGAGGCGATCCTTCCTGGAACACTGGCTGCGCCCGCCGCATATGGCGCTTGCGATCCTCAAGCACGGCGCCATTGCGGGATACGGCGTCGCGCGCCAATGCCGGGACGGCCGCAAGATCGGCCCGCTCTTTGCCGACAGCCTGGACGCGGCAAGCCATCTCTTCGCCGCGCTCGCGCACATGTCCGGTCCCGGAAACGTCCATCTCGACGTTCCCGAAACCAGCCGGCAATTTGCAGACTTGCTGTCGTCCGCAGGCCTTCAACCGGGCTTCGAGACGGCTCGGATGTACAAGGGAAAGGCGCCGCAGCTCGTGCAGTCCGGAATTTTTGCGATAACGACGTTGGAGTTGGGGTGAGGCGGTACAAGCCGACTTCCAGTGCAAAGTCGGGCAACAGGACTACGCGGTCTATTTTTCCTGAACTGAAATGCCGGAATCGTCGATGCGAAGTTCCACGCCTTTCGGCCTAGTCTCCTCGCGATAAACGTAAATCCCCAACGCAATAACGGCGACGGCCAAAGCGCCGATGATGAGATAAAGATAGTTCTGCTTCATCCGCTGTCGTTAACAACATGATGTGGGCGAGTCTAGCAGTTCGGGTATCAGGACGGCGGCCGGAGACGCACGTCGATCAGCCATCCAGCCGGTCGCGCAGCATGCTCCAGGGGAGCACCATGTTTGGTGCATGCCGCATCAGGCTATGGAACGGGATCGGCGACGGCGGCGCAAACGGCAGCGGCAAATCCTGAGGCTTTGTTCCATCAGCCCAATCCGCAAGCACCTTGCCCATGCTCGTGGTCATGGCGATGCCGCGTCCGTTGCACGCCAAGCCGGCGATCAGCCCGGGGCCGAGATCGACGAGGTGCGGCAGGAAGTCGGGCTTGACGGCAGCCATCCCCGACCAGCTGTATTCAAGCGGCGGGATGTCCGGGAGATCGAGATGCCCGGCAAGCCGCCGCCAGATCGCCCGCGGCACCCGCGTGTCGGCACCGGGGCCAAAAACATGCATGCCGCCGGTGATCAGCCTGTTTTCGCCGTCGAAGCGGAAGGTGAAGAGATTGCGTCGTGTGTCGCCGACGCCTTGCCCGCCAGGAAGCAGGCGAGTGCGTATTTCGCGCGGCAGCGGCGCTGTCGCGATCTGGAAGATTTTCAGCGGGAAATAGGTTCGCTGCAACGCCCGATCCAGCGCTCCGCCATAGGCGTTGGTGGCGACCAGCACCTTTCCTGCGCGTACCGAACCGGAGGCCGTCTTCAAAGCCCAACCATCGCCTATGTGATCGATCGACGCGACACGCGTATGCTCGAAGATGCGCGCTCCGGCCTTTTCCGCCGCGTCGGCCAATCCGCGCGCATATTCGACCGGATTGAGGACGCCACCCGATCTGTCGATCCAGCCGCCGAGATAACCGCGAACGCCGGTCAGCTCTTCGACCGCCTGTCTATCCAGCGCAACAGCCGGCCTTCCGCGTGGTGCCCATTGTTCGGCGCGCGATCTGGTCTTTTGCAAAGCGGCCGGTGAATGGGCTGGTTGTATCCAGCCGCTCTGGACGGCATCGCATTCGATGGCATGCCGCCTGATCAGGTCGAAGACGAGGTCGGCGCTGCCGGCGGCGAAATCGACAAGGCGTTCGCCGCGTTCGGGCCCGAGCTGGGCAATGATATCGTCGGGGTCTCTTTTCGCGAAATTCGGCACGACGAAGCCGGCATTCCTGCCGGTTGCCCCCCAGGCGATGATTTCCGCCTCGAGGACGGCAACCGAGATGCCTTTCTCGGCACTGTGCAGCGCGGTGGAAAGGCCTGAAAACCCGCCGCCGACAATTGCCAGATCGACATCGAGTGCGCCTTCGAGGGTGGGCCGGTCGCGGCGACTGCGGCTGACGGCATGCCAAAGGGAAACGCCGTGCGGCCGGGTCACAGCGTTCATGAGCCGCTCTCGCTCGAGGCCACGCGTGCACGCTTGCCGAACCTTGGACGCCGCGGCCTGTCGCCAAACAGGCCGTTCGGCCTGACCAGAAGGATGACGCACAGCATCACGCCGATGGCGACGATCTGCAGCGAAGCGGCGCGGGCCTGTTGTTCGGGCGAGAACAACATACTGGTCAAGGCTCCCGATCCGGCCCATATCGCCCAGACCAGGATGCTGCCGATGACGGCGCCGATGTTGCTGCCCGAGCCACCGACGATCAGCATCACCCAGACCTGGAAAGTCAGCGCCGGCAAATAATTGTCCGGCGCGATGAAGCCGGTGAAATGCGCCTGCAGCGCACCGGCAAGCGCCATGATGGCGCCACCGACGGCAAAGGCCTGGACGCGGTAGAACCGTGCGCTTTTGCCTAGGGATATCGCGGCCCGCTCATCCTCGCGAAGCGCCTTCAACACGCGCCCCCACGGGCTGCGCGACAGATGCTCCAGCGCGAGATAGACGATCAGCGTCACCACCGAGACGATCGCAAGGTTCGAAAGGTTGAACAGCAACGGCGTTTCGGCAAGACCGCCGAACGGACGCGGAATGAAGCCGATGCCGAACGGCCCGCCGGTCAGCTTCTGGGCATTGAGCGCTACCAGTTGCACGACGACGGCGACGCCGAAAGTAGTGATCGCCAGATAGTCCGATCTCAGACGTAGCGTGGCAATGCCGGTGATGGCGGCGGCGACGCCGCCCAACAGCATGGCGCCAAGCCAGCCGATAAGGATCGGCAGGTCGAAGCCGCCCAGGCGCGCGGCATCGTCGGGCGTGGTCAGCAGCGCCGAGGTGTAGGCGCCGATGGCAACGAAGCCGGCGACCCCGACATTGAAAAGCCCGGTCAGCCCCCATTGCAGATTGAGCCCGAGCGTGATGAGCGAAAAAATCAGCGCGGTGGTCAGGAAGAAGGCGCCGTAGCCGAGCAGATCCATCAGCGTTCCCTCACTCCGAAAAGGCCGATGGGCCGCACGAACAGCACCGCCATCAGGATGATGAACGAGACGGCTGCCCGCCATTCGGCGCCGATCAGCTGCACCGCGCCGGCTTCGGCCATGCCGATGATCAGGCCGCCGAGAACGGCGCCGGGCACGCTGCCGATGCCGCCGAGGATGGCGGCCGCGAACATCGGCAGCAGCATCTCGAAACCCATGAACGGGCGGATCTGGATGAGAATGCCGATCATGACGCCGGCGACGCAGGCCAGCGCGCCACCGATGATCCAGGTGACGCGCACCACCCTGGCGACGTCGATGCCGACGATGCGGGCAAGTGCCGCGTTCTGGCTCAATGCCTGCATCGAGCGGCCGGTCTGGGTCCGCGTCATCAGGAGATGCACGCCGAGCACCAGCACGGCGGTCAGCAACAGCAGCGCGATCTGGTCCGGGGTGATGCGGATGCCGAAACCTATCGGCATGGCGATCTGGATCGCCCGGCTGAAATAGGTCGGACGCGAGGTGAAGATGAATTCGAGCAGGCTTCTCAGCGCCATCGAGGCGCCGAAGCTCGCCATCACCACGATGATCGCCTGACCCTTGGCCCGTAGCCGCGCGAACAGCACGATGTCGAGCGCCAGCGCCAGCAGGCCGGTGGCCGCCATGCCGATGATGAGCGCGACGATCAGCGGCCAACCGAAGGAGAGGGGCGCGATCGGCGCGATCTTGCCGAAAATCGCGCCAATGGCGCCAACCACGGCGAGCGTCGCATAGGCGCCCCAGGCCATGAAGTCGCCATGGGCGAAGTTCGAGAAGCGCAGGATCGAATAGGTGAGTGTCACGCCGATGGCGCCGAGGCCGATCATCGACCCTGCCAGCAGTCCGTCGACGACGAATTGCAGGTTCATGCCGCGCTTCCTTGTCCAAGGTCGAGGCGGCGCTGGCCAAGATAGAGTTCAGCGACGACCGGGTCGTTCCAGAGCTCGGAGGCGACGCCCTGGTGCCGCTCCTTGCCCTCGACCAGCACGTAGGCGCGGTCTCCAATGGCAAGCGCTGCCTTGGCGTTCTGTTCGACCAGCAGAATGGTGACGCCGGACTTTCGGATGCCGGCCAGCATCTCGAACACCATCGCCACGAATTTCGGCGACAGGCCGGCCGACGGCTCGTCGAGCACCAGCACCTTGGGATGGACGATCAACGCCCGCGCGACGGCCAGCATCTGCCGCTGTCCACCCGACAGATTGCCCGCGGCCGTTCTGCGCTGACGGGCGAGATCGGGAAAGGCCGCATACATTTCCTCGATGCGGGCTGGGACCTCGCGCGGCCTCAGGATGACGCAGGCGACCCTGAGATTGTCCTCGACCGACATCAGCGGGAAGATGTTCTCTGTCTGTGGCACGAAGGCAAGGCCAAGGCGGACCATGATGTGAGCGGGCGACGCCGTGATATCCTTGCCGTCCAGCAGCACCGTGCCGCCGGTGATCGGGACAAGGCCGGCGATGGCCTTGATAAGGCTCGACTTGCCGGCGCCATTGGGACCGAGAACGACGACGATCTCGCCCTGGTCGACGGTGATCGAAGCGCCGCGCACGATCGGAACGCCAGGCTCGTAGCCGGCTTCGAGATCGCGGACATCGAGTACCTTTTGGCTCATGCCGTGCCTCCGAGGTAGGCCTCGATGACGCGCGGGTCGCGCGCCACCTCCTCCGGGGTGCCTTCGCACAGAAGCTGGCCGCTCGCCATGACCAGCACGCGGTGGCAAAGCCGCGTCACCATGTCGATATTGTGCTCGATCAGCAGGAAGGTGATGCCGCGCGCATTGATGTCGCGGATGCGGTCGATAATGATCTCGAGCAGGGTTGCGTTGACCCCGGCCGCCGGCTCGTCGAGCAGGATGATCGCCGGGTCGGCCATCATCACGCGGGCCAACTCGAGCAGCTTGCGCTGGCCGCCTGAAAGCACGCGCGCAGGTTCGTGCGCGAGGTGAGCGATCGTGACGAGCTCGAGCAGTTCGACGGCTCTTGTCTCGGCAGCCCTTTCTTCGGCAGCGACCCGCCGGGGCGTCAGGAAATTGGCGAGCAGTTTTTCTCCGACCTGCCCTTGCGCGGCCAGCATGACGTTTTCGATCAGCGTCAGGTTAGGCAAGGGCCGGGGGATCTGGAACGTGCGGCCAAGGCCGCGGCCAATGCGGCGATGGGCAGCTTCCCCCGACACCGATACGCCGTTGAGGAGGATTTCGCCGCTGGTCGGCAGAATGCTGCCGGCGAGCAGGTCGAACATCGTGGTCTTGCCGGCGCCGTTCGGGCCGATAAGGCCAAGTATTTCGCCCGGCCGGACGTCGAACGAGACATTATTGACCGCGACCAGGCCGCCGAAGCGTCTGAGGACGTTCCTGGCCGTGAGGACCGGCGTACGGATCTCCTCCTGCCGTTCCGTCGTGTCGCTCATCAATTCCTCTGGCCGAAAAGCGATCTTCGTCGCCTATGATTTGATTTGTGATCACGCTTGCTTTGATCACGCTATTCGGCTTTAATTTCTTCCGCAAGCCGAAAACGGCCAAGACCGGGATTGCCTATGCAGAAGGCCGCCATCGAAAAGAACAATGAGATGATCGCAGCCCAGCTTACGCCGGTCGGCCGCGAGACCGTGCAGGATCGCGTCTATTCGGAGCTGCGCCGCGCCTTGATCGGCGGCCTTTTCGAGCCGAGCCAGGTTCTGACCATCCGCGGCCTCGCCGACGCGCTGGTCACCAGCACCATGCCGGTGCGCGAGGCGCTCGGACGGCTGATCACCGAGAAGGCACTGGAGGCGCTTCCCAACCGTTCGGTGCGCGTGCCGCCGATCACGCTGGAGCGCATCGACGACCTCTTGCGCGCCCGCTCTCTGATCGAGGGCGAAGCGATCGCGCTGGCCGCCACGCGCATGAACCCGCGCCAGATTGCTTCGGTCGAGGCCATGCTCGGCGAATGGGACGAGATGCGGGCGCTGAAGCATAAGAAGGATATCGACCGCGAGGCCACGCTCAACCAGAGCTTCCACTTCGAGATCTACCGTTGCTGCGGTTCCGCCGTGCTGATCCCGATGATCGAGAGCCTGTGGTTGCAATCCGGGCCTTGCATCCGCGTTGCCATTTACGCCTTCTCCGACGCCGGCGAGGTCGATACGGCCCACTACCACCGCAGCATCGTCGCAGCGCTTTCCAGGCAGGATGCGCAAGCGGCGCGCGAGGCGCTGGTGGCCGACATCAGCCGGCCCTTCGCCTTTCTGCGCGACAAGCTCCAATCCACAAGCAAGGAAGGATTGAGGGCATGACGGTGCCTGGCATCAACATCACCGAGCCACACTCGATGCTTTCCGTGACCGCGCTGCTGTTGCCTGAAAAGGCGCCCGACAACGCTGCCTTCCTGCTGGCGTATCTCGAGCAGCCGCGCGTCGTTGCCGGCATCCATGCTATGTGGACGGGGCCGGAAATCTCCTGCCCGGTTCCATCAGCCGAACTTGAGGGCCAAACCTATGCCAGGCCCTTGCCGGCGGAGAACGCAACGCTGACGCCGCAGCCGGGCGACATCGTGTTGTCCTACGTGCCGCCGCGCATGTGGGGCGGCAACCCGAATGCCATCTTTGACGTCGGCCTGTTCTACGGAGCGGGTGCACGCCTGCTGTTCCCGATCGGCTGGCTTGCCGGAAGCGTCGTCGCGCAGGTGGTGCCTGAGGATCGCGATAAATTCGCAGCCGCTTGTGGCGTGATCCGCCGCAACGGTGCCTGCGACATCACCTTCACCCGGGTGGAGATCTGAATGGCTGAGACCGACGACAGTTTCGAACTCTTCGACCTTCGCGTCGAGGCGGTTATCCCCGAGGGCAAGCCGATCTATTGCGGCGCCAAGCCCGGCGACTACTTCGAGTTGAAGGGCGAGATGCTGTCGATGCCGGCGGGGCAAGGTTTCTCGATCTATTCCATTGCGGCAGTGTTGCCGCTTCTGGCCGCAAAGCAGCGCCCGACCCACAGGAACGACTGGATGACGTCGGACGCCGAGATCGCTTGTCCGGATCCCAATTGTGCCAGCCGGCTCCGGATCGTCAGGACCGGCAAGCGGCGGTTCAGCCATGCCGAAACGACGGCGGTGCCGCTGCCGAAGGAGAATGACCGGAGATGACCGCCAAGGCTTTCGAGCTCAGCCCCGGCTATACGATCTCGCGCGTTATTCGCGGCGGCTGGCAGCTTGCCGGCGGGCACGGCGCGATCGACCGCCAACAGGCGGTAACTGACCTGATCGCCACCTTCGACGCCGGCATCAGGACCTATGATTGCGCCGATATCTATACCGGTGTCGAAGAGCTGATCGGCGCGGCGCGCCTGCGCCTTGCCAATGAGCGTGGCCTCGACGCTGCCACCAAAATGAAGGTGCACACCAAGCTGGTGCCTGACCTGGAAAGGCTTTCCAATATCAGCCGCGACTACATCAGAGGCATCGTCGAGCAGTCGCTGCGGCGGCTGAAGACCGAGCGGCTCGATCTCGTGCAGTTCCACTGGTGGGACTATGCGCTGCCCGGCTACGTCGAAGCGATGGGCTGGCTCAACGAAATCCGCAGGGAAGGCAAGGTGCGCAACATCGGCACCACGAACTTCGACACGCCGCGGTTGGCCGAGATCCTGGCCGCCGGTGTGCCGCTGGTCAGCCAGCAATTGCAATACTCGGTGCTCGACCAGCGGCCAGCCAACAGCCTTGCAGCGCTCGCCAGCCGGCACGGCGTCAGTTTCCTCTGCTACGGTTCGGTGGCGGGCGGCTTCCTCAGCGAAAAATGGCTTGGCGCTGCCGAGCCGCAGACGCCGCTCGAAAACCGATCGCTGGTCAAATACAAGCTGATCATTGACGACTTTGGTGGCTGGGAGCTTTTCCAGGAGTTGCTTCGCACACTGAAGGCCGTCGCCGACCGCCACGGCGTCGATATCGCCACCATCGCCAGCGCCTGGGTGCTGGAGCAGCCGCAAGTGGCGGCCGTCATCGTCGGCGCCCGCAACCAGGCGCACGCCCTTGCCAATGCCAGAATCATGGACGTCGCGCTCGATGCCGACGACCGGGCGAGGATCGCTGCCGTGATCGCGCAATGCCGTGGGCCGCTGGGCGACGTCTACACATTGGAACGCGACCGTCACGGCCGCCACGGCTCGATCATGCATTACAATTTGAATGCAGGCAGGAACTGAACGCGGCCATGGACGAAAAGCCCTCCTTGCTTTCCCGCGCCAGCGCCGAGGTGGTCGATCTCCACCGCTTCTTCGTCGACTGGTTCAATGCGGCGAGTGCGGACAATGCAGATTTCAGGCGCTTCGAACGCGTCATGGGCGAAGGCTTCTGCATGGTTGTGCCGGATGGCCAGGTCCTCGATCGTGACGCGGTGCTCGACCATGTCAGGGCAAGCCGCGCCACTTGTGACGGCGATTTCACCATCTCGATCGAGGAAATCCGGGCCGGCTGGCAACAAGGCGACACGATCGTCGTCAGCTACATCGAAGCGCAGCAGCGCGCCGGCAAACATAGCCGCCGCCGCTCGAGTGCCGTTTTCACCACCAGTTCATCGGCGCCCAACGGCGTCGAATGGCGACATCTGCATGAAACCTGGCTGCAGATGCCGGAAGGCTGAACAGGCTCAAGACATCAATGAGAGTCGTGTAACGAAAGGGGAACAACAATGAAAAAGACCATACTTCAGATCACCACCGCGCTCGCACTGCTGACAGCGGCCGGCGCAGCGCAAGCCGCCGATTGCAAGATCACCGTCGGCCTCGTCATGGAACTGACAGGCCCGGCCGGCGAGTACGGCCAGGCCGGCGCCAAATCGGTCGAGATGGCCTTCCGCGACATCAACGATGCGGGCGGCGTCCGCGGCTGCGATCTCGCGACCGACACGCGCGACAGCCAGAGCCAGGGCAACATTGCGGTCGACGCCGCGACGCAGCTCGTGCAGGTCAAGAAGGTGCCGGTGATCATCGGCGGCATCATCTCCTCGGTGTCGATCCCGATCCTGACCTCGGTCACCGCTCCGGCCAAGATAGTCCAGGTGTCGCCTGCTTCCTCGTCGCCGACGCTGACGGCGCTCGGGCGCGACGGCAAGACCAACGGCATCTTCTTCCGCACCATCACATCTGATGCGCTGCAGGGCGTCGCTGCCGCCAAATATGCCATCGACAAAGGCTTCAAGAAGCTGTCGGTCATCCACGTCAACAATGACTTCGGCGTCAACATGGTGGCGGAATTTTCGCGCGCCTATAAGGCACTCGGCGGCACCATTGTCTCCGACACGCCCTACAATGAAAAGCAGTCGAGCTATGCCTCGGAAGTGACGGCGGCGATGGCTGGCGAGCCCGACGGGCTTTATCTCGTCAGCACGCCTGTCGACGGCGCAACCATCGCCCGCACCTGGATTTCGCAGGGCGGTGTCCAGAAATTCCTGCTCAATGACGGCATGAACAGCCCGGACTTCATCGAATCCGTTGGCGCGGATTACCTGAAGGATGCGTACGGCACTTCCTCCGGCACCAGTCCGACCGCATCGACCGAGTATTTCACCAAGAACTACAAGGAATTTTCGGGCATCGAACCGTCGAACCCGGCGGCCGACCGGTCGTATGATGCCGGCGCCATCGTCGGCTTGGCCATCGCCATTGCCGGCTCCGAGGATCCGGCCAAGATCAAGGACGCGATGTACAAGGCGGTCGACCCGGCCGGCACGCCGATCTATGCCGGCAAGGACGAGTTCGCCAAGGCGCTCGGCCTGATCAAGGATGGCAAGCCGATCCGCTACGAAGGCGTCATCGGCCCGGTCGCCTTCGACAAATACGGCGACATCACCGGCCCGTTCCGCCTCTGGAAGATCGTCGATGGCAAGGTGACGACCGACGGCGAAATGACGACGGATGACGTCAACGCCCTGCAGGCGAAGCTTCAGTAAGCCGCCTATGTCTTGTCCGGCGTCGATCCCATTTCAATGAGGTTGATGCCGGCCACTTGCATGTCCTGCCGCTGGTTAGGCCGGCCTGGAAACGACCACCGCACCTGCCGCCGGCATGATCCAAGGGCAGGCATAGTAATCGGCGATGCGATTTATGGTCCCGCCGGCGGCTTCGATCCGAACCGGATGGGCCGGCTTCCAACCGTTTTCGCCATGGTGGAGCACTAGCAGCACCGCCTGGCCATCGATCTCGCCAACCGCCATTTTCCAGGTCGTCGAGGCTCTTTCATATTCAACGAAGTAAGGTGATTCCGACAGCCTGCCCTTGAAGCAATCCGCGACACGCAATTGTGCGTCGGCGCTGGTCAACGCCCGTACCCCATCCCAATCGCGGCGGTTGAACAGTTCGACATAGCGGCTGAGCAATTCCAGGAATTCCGGATCGCGTTGGGGCTCCGAACGGACGATTGGGTCGCCTGACAAGGCGGCCAATTTCGAACGGCCACGGCTCAACGCAGCCTTGACGCCGCCCACGGTCGAGCCGACGAGGTCGGCGATCTCTTCCAGCGAATAGTCGAAGACGTCCTTGAGCAGGACGCAGGCGCGTTCTTTGGGCGGCAGGTGGATCACCAGCCGTTCGATCGCGCGATCCGCGCCCTGGCCCGCCGGCTCGACCGGCAGGATGATCTCGTCTTCGGCGAAATTGGCCTCCGCATGCTGACGCACCTGCCGGCTTCGCAGAAAATCGATGCAGCGATTATGTGCAATGCGAAAAAGCCAGGGGCGAAGAGCACTCGCATCGTCCAGCTTCTCGATCTTCCGATAGGCCTCGAACAGCGCCTCTTGCATCACGTCTTCGGCGTCGAGCGTTGAACCGGTCATGCGTGCACAGTAGCGGTGCAGCCGTCCACGCAAATGCGCGACTGTCTCCAGAAAACCGGCGTAGCGGACGTCGAAAAGCCCGGTCGGGTCAAGTCTTGGCTGCATCTTCATGGCATACGGATCATAGCGGGACATAGGTCAACGTAATGACGCCGTTCTTGAAACGGTGGGTATCTATAAGCTCCAGTCTGACCAGGGACGGGTCGACATCCTGGAAAGCGCGTTTGCCATGTCCGACGCGGGTCGGCACGATCGAGAGCTGATACTCGTCGACAAGCCTGTTGGCGAGCAGCGTCTGGTCGAGATTGCTCACTCCGTACTTCAAAATGTTGCCGCCGGCCTGCTGCTTGATCCTGGCAATTTCGGCAGCGATGTCGCCTT
The DNA here is from genome assembly GCF_040320645.1 of Mesorhizobium sp. M0633. Classification (NCBI taxonomy): domain Bacteria; kingdom Pseudomonadati; phylum Pseudomonadota; class Alphaproteobacteria; order Hyphomicrobiales; family Phyllobacteriaceae; genus Mesorhizobium; species Mesorhizobium sp. M0633. Next base: position 161,544 of record NZ_JAMYQC010000009.1, on the reverse strand, counting down.
CGATCAGCGACGCGTTCCAGCTCACTTCCTTGAGGCTGCGCGACGCGACGAGCTTCTTCAGCCCGTTCATGCGATCCATGTACTTGCTGCCTTTGACCTGCGGCCAACGCGCCGAAAACATTTCGTAGGTGACGCGGCCGAGCAGGAAAAAATCCGCCTCGCCGGCCTTTTCATAGGAGTGTTCCTTCATCTCCTCGTCGAAGAACGGTGACGCCCATTCCATTGGTGCTTCGATGACGCCGTCCAGCGAAATGAAGCTGCCCACGATCAATTTTCTCATCGCGTGTCTCCGGTTGCGCAACAGGCATCCCGTCGGATCCAAGAACCGGCGCAAACGAACCGGCCGGACGGATGACCACAGGATGCAGTGCCTAAGACGTTTCCGGTTCGACTTTGGATACGCGTGAGAATCGTTTGAGCTAATAAAGCGGCTTGGCCATATGCCGGGGGGTCGGCCATTCCGTCGTTATCCCCGGCTGCACCGGCCGCTCGAGATAGGTCGACAGGACCACATAGCTTCGCGTCGAGGTGACGCCAGGCGTTTCGTAGAGGCGCGACAGCAGGCCCTCGAGCGCCCGCGTGTCCTCGGTGCGGACCTTGATCAGCATGCATGTGTCGCCGGCCACCGAATGGATCTCCTCGACTTCGGGGTGTTCGGAGATTGCCATCAGCTCCGGCGTCTTTCCCCACCCCTTTGTGTCGATATGGACAAAGGCAAGCAGCGGCTTGTGCACCGCCTTGGGATCGATGATGACCGCGGTGTTGCGGATGGCGCCGCTGCGCCGGAGGCGCTTGACGCGTTCATGGGCTGCCGGTGGTGAAAGGCCGACGCGGTCGCCGAGCTCGGCATAGCTGATCGTGGCGTCGTCGACCAGAACGCCTAATATTTTTCGATCGGTTGCATCGATATCGCGGGCGGCGGGCCTGTTCTGCGGAATGCCATCTGTTTCTTCATTCATATTAAAATTCCCGATTGATGCAGAATTTAATACGGCCATTATTGCCATATGTCGAACACTGATCAAGTCGCCACATTCGCAGCGGCCCCCAAGCCGCCAATCCCGGCACTCGCTTACGTGCTGACGGGGTGCATTGCCGTGATCGGCTCGAACTCGCTGGTGCTCGGTCCGATCGCGCCGGCGGTGGCCGCGTCCTTCGGCACAAGCGTGCCGGCGGTCATGATCGCGTCGGCCGCGTTCGGGCTCGGGACGTCGGCAAGCGCCTTGTTCCTGGCGCGCTATATCGATCGGCTTGGCGCCCGCCGCATGCTGCAAGGGGCGTTGCTGCTGCTGGCGATAGCGCTCGTCGCCAGCGCCGCTGCGCCGACCGTGACGGCGCTGGTCGCGGCCCAGCTTCTCGCCGGCATCGCTGCAGGTGTCGCCATGCCGGCAATCTATGCCAGCTCCGCCGCGATTGCACCGCCCGGCCGCGAAAGCGGCACCATAGGCGTCGTGCTGACCGGCTGGACGCTGAGCATGGTCGCCGGCGTTTCGCTGTCGGCCGTACTTGCCGATCTGGTACATTGGCGCGCCGTTTTCGCGGCGGTCGCGGTGCTCGCAGCACTCGCATTGGCCAGCCTGTCTCTGACGTCGCTCAGCGATGTCAGGAAGAGCGGTCCGGCGCCGACGCCGCTGGGCGCCTTGAGCGTTCCGGGCATCGTGCCGCTTCTGGTTGCCTGCGCCGCCTTCATGACCGCGTTCTACGGCATCTACGGCTATCTTGGCGATCACCTTCACAACGGCTTGGGACGGCCGGTCAGTGCCAATGGGCTTGCCGCGCTCGCCTATGGCGCCGGCTTCGGCGCGGCGGCACTTCTTGACGGCGTTATCGACCGCTTAGGCGCGCGGCGTGTCATGCCATTTGCCTATCTGCTTGTCGCGGTCGTCTATGTAGTGATTGCCGCGGCAAGCAGTAGTTTTCATCTGACCATAGCGGTGATAGCCCTCTGGGGCCTTGCCAATCATTTCGGGCTGAACGTCCTGGTGATGCGCCTGTCGGCGCTCGACCCTGCGCGTCGCGGCACGATCATGGGTTTGAACAGCGCGGTGACCTATCTTGCGGTGTTCGTAGGCACCACGGCGTTCGGACCGCTCTATTCCACGTTCGGTTTTGCAGCATCGGCGGTGATTGCAGCTTTGCTCATGCTAATCGCTGCTGCGGCAGCGGCGTGGCGTTCGCCGAAGCTATAGCTATAGCGCAGCAAGGCTTGCTTCTCGGTCCCGTCCTTCGATAGATGCTTGGTGGATGGACAATACAACGCTTGAGACAACCGCCGATCCCTTGCCGCACGAGCTGGCTTTTCTCGGAGAGCGGCTTGCGGCGTTCAACGACAGTGATGTCGGCGCCTCCGGCAGGAAGGCATTGGCCGTGTTCGTGCGCGATGAGCATGGCGCTATTGTCGCCGGCATCTCGGGATATACAGCCTGGGGCTGGCTCTATGTGCAATGGCTCTGGGTCGATGAAAAACTGCGCGGTCACCGCATGGCCGGCAGGATGCTCGAGGCGGCCGAGAGGGAGGCGATCGCGCGCGACTGTCACGGCGCCTGGATCGACACGTTCAATCCCAAGGCCGCCAAGGCCTATGAGCGCCAGGGCTATCAGCCCTTCGGCGTGCTCGCCGATTTCCCCATTGGCCGCAGCCGTATCTTCCTGCAGAAGAAATTGTTGGCTTAGTTAGCCGGCAAGGCGTCCGCCGCGCATCGGCTGGGGCACGCCGGTCGTACTGGGGAAGCTGATCGGCAAGCCTCTGAGCACGCGCACTGCCAGGAACGCAAAACACTCCGCCTCCACCGCATCGCCCTTCCAGCCAAGCGCCTCGGCCGGAACCGCTTCGACGCCAGCGCGGCTGGCAAGCATGGCCATGATCGTTGGGTTGTGTCGACCGCCACCGCTGACCACCAGCCGCTTCGGCCGGCGCGGCAGAAGATCGAGCGCCTTGCCGACGGCGGCCGCGGTGAAGGCCGTCAGCAGGGCTGCGCCATCCTCGGCGTTCATTCCGTCCGCCATCGAGGCGCCGAAATCGAAACGGTCCAGCGATTTCGGATAGGGTTTGGTCAAATATGGATGCTGCAGGAGCTTGGCCAGCCGTGCCTCGTCGACCGTGCCGGCGCGGGCAAGGGCGCCGTCGCGGTCCATTTCGCCGAGCCCCTTCGATTTGATGAAATCGTTCAGCGGTGCGTTGGCGGGCCCGGTGTCGAAGGCAACAACATTGTCCGTGCCGTCCCACCAGGTGATGTTGGCGACGCCGCCGAGATTGAGCACCGCCGTGTCGCCGGTGGCGTCGGCTTCGCGCAGCAGCGCGGCGTGATAGGCGGCCGACAGCGGCGCGCCCTGGCCGCCGGCGCGCATGTCGGCCGAGCGGAAGTCATAGGCGACCCTGGTGCCAAGGATGGCATGCATCAGCTCGCCGTCGCCAAGCTGGCGGGTCTGGCCCAGTCGGCCCACTTGCGGGGCACGGTGCAGCACGGTCTGGCCGTGGAAGCCGACGACCCCTATATCGGCCATCGTCAGCCCGTGGCTTTCGACCAGATCCTTGACCGCCGCGGACTGGGCGCGCGTCAGCGCTTCCTCTGCCTCGTGGAAGATTGCCGGTTCCGGCCCTGTGAAATTCCAGCTCCTTGCCTGCCGCAGCGTCTCTTCCAGCAAGGTCCGGATCGACTGCGGGTAGGGGGCCAGCGTGTAGATGCCGAAGTCGTCAATCCGTTCGCCGTCGGTCTTGATCAGCGCGACATCGATATTGCCGTCCAGCACGGTGCCGGTCATCAGGCCGACGGCCCACATGGGTTCGCCATTTTTCGGATTCATGGTTGTCAGGCTCCGTTGACGAGATCGCCGACCGCTTGGCGAAGCGCTGCGATCCCGCTGTTGAAATGACGTGTCGGATGGATCCGGTTGGTGAGCAAGGTCCAGGCTCTGCCTTTGTCGAAGTCGACCCACAGCCCGACACCGGTAAAGCCGGTATGCCCGATGGTTTCGGGGCTGCATAACCGGCCGCCGGACCAGCCTTCGTAGGGTCGCTCCCAGCCATGGGTGCGGGTTGCCGACAAGGGCGTGCGCATTAGCGCGATCGAACGCTGCGACGCGCCGGTCCCGTCCAGCAGCCCTTGCGCAAAGTCGAGGACCGAAGCCGCCGTTCCGAACAGGCCGGCGTGACCGGCACCTTGCAAGGCCGAGCAATTGTCGTCGTGGACTTCGCCGCAGAGCACGCGATGGCGCCATGTGCAGTCTTCGGTCGCCGCCGCTTGATCCGGTTCGGCGGAGAACGCGAAGCCCGGACCGGGATCTATGTCGCGAATGGTCTTGCCAGACAGGCGCTCCAGGACGAAGCCGAGCAGGATGAAGTTGATATCGGAATAGACCGGCTCGCCAGCCTGCCATTCGCGCTGCAGGATGAAGGCGCGCAGCAGCTCGGGGTCACGCCCATAGGTGTAGATTGGCGCGACGGCGGGAAATGGTGTCTGATGGCCGAGACACTGGCGAAACGTTACGTTCCGTTCCCAGGCTTTTTCGTCATATTGGCGAAGGTCGGGCAGGGCGGAAATCAGCGGCGCGTCGAGGTCGATGACGCCTTCTTCCGCCAGTGCCAGGATACGCGACGTGGTGAAGATGACTTTGGTCAGGGATGCCAGGTCGAACCATGTCCCGACATGCATCGGCCGTATCTTGGGCACGACTTGGGCTGAGCCGATTGCCCGGACGATGCGTTCGCCGTCCCCGTCAACTATGCCGAGCACGCCGCCCGGAATGCGCGATGCGGCCACGGCCGCTTCGAGCGGGGCGAATGCGCGGGAGAAGAGATCATGGTCGATCAACTACGCCTCCGTTTGGAAGGCAGCGATGGGGCTGTCCCTCCGGCCTTTCATATCCTTGGGCGACAATCATCACACTTCCACCTGTGCTCTATGATCCGGCCCGAATTGCTGCCAATTGGCCGGGCCCGGCTCAAACCCCAGCGGACGCACGAGCGAGGGGACCTGGCGCGTGTCCAGCTCGAAACGTTTATGCCGTCGGTCTATAGTAGGAACGGCCGCGATAAGCTGTTTGCTATAGGAGTGCTTCGGCTCCGAGAGCACCGATCTGGCATCGCCGATCTCGACAATCTGGCCGGCATAGATGACCGCGATGCGATGGGCGATCCGCTCGACGACAGCCATGTCATGCGAGATGAACAGATAGGCCAGCCCGAATTCACGCTGCAGCTCGATCAAAAGCTTCAACACCCTGGCCTGCACCGACACATCGAGCGCCGAAACCGCTTCGTCGAGGACGATAACCGAAGGATTGAGCATCAGCGCGCGAGCGATGCACAGGCGTTGCCGCTGGCCGCCGGAGAATTCGTGCGGATAGCGCTGCAGGCTGTTTTCCGGAAGGCCGACGCGTTTCAGCAGCGCGGCCATTTTCGCCCGTGTTTCAGCAGTTATCCGTCCGCCGGTAGCGATCACCGGCTCTGCGAGGAGGTTTTCGACGGTGAGTCTGGGATTGAGCGAGCCATAGGGATTCTGGAACACCATCTGCACGGGAAGGGCGCTCTGCCCGGCGGCGGCCTTGCGCGCGCCGGCCGAGATTGTGCCGCGCGTCGAGCGCACCAGCCCCAGAATCGCGCGGGCGGTGGTGGACTTTCCGGAACCGCTCTCGCCGACGACCGCCAATGTCTCGCCCGGCATTAGCTCGAAATCCACACCGTCCACGGCATGGACGGCACCGCTGGTACGGCTGAGAAAGCCACCCTTGACTGGAAATCGCACTACGAGGCCATCGACCTTCAGCGCCGGCTCGGCAGCTTTTTGTTTTTCGCGTTGCGCGTCCCTGCGTGTCGCGCTGCCGCCGGCGAAATGCGGCACCGCATGTAGCAGATGCCGCGTATAGGGATGCTGCGGATCGTCCAATATCTGGTTCAATGCGCCCTGCTCGACAGCTTCTCCGCCTTGCATCACCATCACCTTGTCGGCGATGCCTGCAACCAGACCGATGTCGTGGGTGATGAAGATCATCGACATCCCGGTTTCCTGCTTCAACTCGGCGAGCAGCGCCATGATCTGCGCCTGCACCGTAACATCCAGCGCCGTCGTTGGCTCGTCGGCAATGAGCAGGCGCGGGTTGCACGCAATCGCCATGGCGATCATCACCCGCTGCAGCATGCCGCCCGACAGCTGGTTGGGCGTGTATTTCAGCCGCCGTGCAGCGTCGGGAATACGGACGCGGTCGAGCGCGTCCTTGGCCGCCGCCGTTGCTTGTCGTCCGGTCAGGCCGCGATGCAGGCGAAATGATTCCTCGATCTGCCAGCCAATGGTCAGCACCGGATTGAGCGAGCTCATCGGCTCCTGGAAGATCATGCCGATTTCGCCGCCGCGGATCTTCGTCAATTGCGGCTCGGCTGCGGCGGTCAGGTCGAAGGTGCTGCCGTCGGCCCGCCTCAGCTTGATCGACCCGCCGGTGATGCGGCCGCCGCCATAATCGACAAGGCGATTGATCGACAGCGCCGTAACCGATTTGCCCGAGCCGCTTTCGCCGACGATGGCCAGCGTTTCGCCGTCGGCGAGATCGAAGCTGACGCCGCGCACGACCTCATTGGCTTGCGGGTTGCGACCGAAGCCGACGCGCAATCCGCTGACGGACAGCAGCGGGATCATGCGATCGATCTCCGCATCTTCGGGTCGAGGACATCGCGCAACGCATCGCCGAGCAGGTTGAAACCGAGGATGCCGATCATGATCGCCACGCCCGGGAAGATCATCAGCCAGGGAGCTGTCTCCATCAGATTGCGGCTGTCGCTCAGCATCAGGCCGAGCGACGCGGCGGGCGGCTGCGTGCCGAGCCCGAGGAAGCTTAAGCCGGCTTCGGTCAGCAGTGCCCAGGCCAGCGCCAGCGTCACCTGAACCGTCAGTGGCGCCACCAGATTGAGCAGCAGATGCCGCGTTACGATATAGCCCGCACTGCTGCCGAACGTGCGGGCCGCGTCGACGAACTCGCGCGCCTTGAGCGACAGAGCCGGACCTCGCACGACGCGCGTGAAGATCGGTGTGTAGACGATGGCGATGGCAATGACGCTGGTCGAGGTTCCCGGTCCCGCAACCGCGACGATCAGCAGCGCCAGCAGGATCGCCGGGAACGCCAGCACAACGTCCATGATGCGCATCACTAGGCCGTCCCAGCGGCGCCCGAACCAGGCTGCCGCCAGCCCGAGCACGGTGCCGGCCAGTGTCGCGACGGCGACCGAAAAGAAGGCCACGATGAAGGACTGGCCGATCCCGGTCATCAGCCGGCTTGCGACATCGCGGCCGAATAGGTCCGTGCCCATCCAGTAGGTGCTATCAGGCGCATGCAGCCGTTCGACCCGGTGCTGCGTCAGCGGATTGTGCGGCGTCAGCCCCAGCATGCCAAGCACGGCAAGCAGCAGATAAAGCGCAACGATCGCACCGCCGATGCGGCCGCTGGGATGCGCAAATATAGCCCGCAATGTCGCCATCAGTGCTCGCTTAGCCGGATACGCGGGTCGAGCGCGACATAGGCAAGGTCGACGAGGAGATTGACGATCATGAAGTTGAAGGCAATGAACAGCACGCTTCCCTGCACCAGCGCGTAGTCGCGTTGCAGGATGGCATCCAGCACCATGCGGCCGAGACCGGGCAGCGCATAAATCTGCTCGACGATGACAGCTCCGCCCAGGAGGTAGCCGAACTCTATGCCGCTCAGCGTCACGACCGGGATGAGCGCGTTGGGCAAGGCATGCCGCCAGATGACGCCGCGCGCCGAAACGCCCTTGCTGCGCGCCGTCCTGACATAGTCGTCGCTGAGCACGTCGAGCATCGCCGAACGCGATATGCGGGTCACCGAAGCCGCGAAGGCAAATCCAAGCGTGACCGCAGGCAGCAACAGCTGGCCGAGATTGCGCAGCGGATCCTGCCACAGCGGCGAAAACTCGCCCATCGCCGGCAAAACGCCAAACCCCGCCGACAGCGTGTAGATGATCAGCAGGGCAAGGACGAAGTTCGGCGTCGACTGCCCGATCATTGCGACAACGCGCACGCCGAGGTCGGACAGCTTTTCGTTATGGGTGGCGGCAAAGATCCCCGCCGGCATGCCGACAACCAGGGCGATGACCATCGACAGCAGGGCGAGTTCCAACGTTAGCGGGAAACGCTCGAGGATGACGTCGAGCACCGGCCTGCCATAGGTGGACGAAATGCCGAGATTACCTTGGAAAAGACCAAGCAGCCAGCGCCAGTACTGGATGAACCAGGGCTGGTCGATGCCGAAATAAGCTGCAAGCGCATCGCGCTGCTGCGGCGTCAGCAGGCCGGCTTCGGTCCCCAGCATTGCCGTGATCGAATCGCCCGGAATCATCCGGATCGCCAGGAACACCACGATGGACACGCCAAGCAGGACGAGAGGGAAGGTCGCCAGTCGCCGCATCAGATAGTTCACTCGAAGAATATCCTCTCGTCCGGCATCAAAGCAGCTACTGGATCGTCACCTTGGCGAGGCTGAACAGCGAGCCTGTCGGCACCGGTTCGAATCCTGCGATATTCTTCTGCTGTGCCGTGTAGCTGTAGGACGTGTAGAGCCAGATCCAGGGCGACATCTCAGTGATGTGCTTCTCGAAGTCGGCGAAGATCGCTTTGCGCGCTGCCGGGTCGGTCTCGGTGCGGCCCTTCTGCATAAGACTGTCCAGCGTGTCGTCGATATAGTTCGCCACCTTCTGCAGATTGCCCGTCTTGGTCCAGTAGCGGTTGTACATAGTGTAGGGATCGGCCCTGCCGCCGTTCAGCGCGACGGCCATGTCGAAATCGCCCTTCAGCCAGGCGTCGACATAGACGTTGAGCTCCATCATCTTGATGTCGAGCTTGACGCCGATTTCTGCGAGTTGCGACTGGATGACCTGGGCTTCCGCCGCTGCCGTCGGCGGCTCGCCGGTGGCGCCGATCACGGTCGCCGAAAAGCCGTCGGCATAGCCGGCTTGGGCCATCAACTGCTTGGCCTTCTCAATGTCGCGCTTATAGCAGAACAACTGCTTCGGATCGGTCGCCAGTGCCGGGATGGTCAGCGGGCCGGTGATCTTGCCTTCGCCGAGCGAGGCGGTGTCCAGCACTTCCTGCCGGTCGATGGCGCAGGAAATCGCCTGACGCACCTTGAGTTCGGTCATCGGCTTGCGGGAGGGATTGAGCTGCAGCACGTGATAGGCAAGCACCGGCACGCGGTTCAACTGCAGGCTGGCTTCCTTGGGCACCAGCGTGGCGACAAGCGGATCGTTGAGCAGGGCAAAATCGATCTGCTTGGTGCGCATCGCCGCCAGAATCGCCGTCTCGTCCGGCAGCACGCTGATATCGATGCCGTCGACGCCGGTCGCGCCGCCTGCCCAGTCCTTGTTGGCGACAAGCACTTCCTTGGAATTCGGATCCCATTTTTCGAGCTTGAACGGACCCGAGCCGATCGTTGTCGTGCCGATCGAGCCGGCCGCGATTTCGCTTGCCGGGACGATCGCCGCGTTGACGTCGCTCATCGCCGTCAGGATCGGCACGTCCGGCTGGGAGAGGTGGAACACGACGGTGGCGGGATCGGGCGTGTCGATGCTGGCGATCGAGAGAAAGTTCGCGCGCGCCGCAGCACCCGTCTTCTCGTCGAGTATGCGCTCGAACGATGCCTTGACGTCGGCCGAGGTCACGGCGGCGCCGTTCTGGAATTTTGCTTTCGGATTGAGCCTGAAGCTCAGCTCCTTGCCGTCCGGCGAGAACTGCCATGAATCGGCAATCGCGGGCGTGATTTGCAGGTTTGCGTCGAGCCGCACCAGCGGTTCGTAGATCAGCTCCAGCAGCCGCAGTGAGGAGAATGCGGTCTGCTTGTGCGGATCAAGCCCGGTGGCGTCCTGCGACCACGCCATATGCAGCGTCGCCGCACTCGCCTGCACCGGTAGCGCGGCGATGGCAACCATTGCCGCGAGCGTCATGCCGGTAAGCAGTTTCTTGCCAATGTGCCGTACCATTGTCGTCTCCCATTATTGTTAAACCAGATGCCTTGCAGTTCCCCGGACCGCTTCAAAGGGACACACGCCCCGGAACATCGGCCCAGTATCCATGCGGTCTTACACCGTCTTTTCGCCTATCGCCTTGCGCAGGAAACCTCCCGCGTTGGCAAGCGCCTTACGTGCTTCTTCGACACCCATGCCGGTGATCGTCACCAGGATTGCCAGTTTTACATCATTGCCGGTCTGGTCGAGTGCCTGTCGTGCCTGCTGTGCCGCGCAGCCGGTCGTCTGCATCACGATCCTGACCGCCCTTGCTACAAGCTTCTTGTTGCTTGGATTGAGGTCAACCATCAGGTTCTGATAGCTCTTGCCGATGCGGATCATGCTGGCGGTGGACAGCATATTGAGCACCAGCTTTTGCGCGGTTCCCGATTTCAGCCGGGTCGAGCCGGTGAGGACCTCCGGGCCAACCACCGGAGAGATGCCAATATCGGCAATGCCGGCAATGGTCGATCGAGGATTGCAGGACAACGCCACGGTGGTGGCTCCCACTTCCTTGGCATAAGTCAGGCCACCGATCACATAAGGTGTGCGTCCGCTGACAGCGATGCCGACCACCACGTCGCCAGCGGTCAGCTTGATGTCCTGCAGCGCCTTTATTCCCTGTTTCGGATCGTCCTCGGCGCCTTCCGCAGAGTGCACCAGCGCGTCGACGCCGCCGGCGATCAGGCCCACCACCATGTCCTCGGGTACGCCGAAGGTCGGCGGACATTCCGACGCGTCGAGGACGCCGAGCCGGCCGCTGGTGCCAGCCCCCATATAGACAAGGCGTGCACCGTTCTGGAACGCGCTCACGATCCGGTCCACGGCCGCAGCAATATCGGGGATGACCTTCTCGACGGCTGCCGCAACGCCTTTGTCCTCGTCATTGATCTTGCGCAGCACCTCGAGGGTCGGCAACAGATCGATGTCCATGGTTTTCGGGTTCCGGTCCTCGGAAACCAGCCGCTCCAGCTCCGACATCAACCCTTGTTCGACCACTTCGCTTACTTTCAAGTGCGACTGCGAGCAGGACTGTGATGCCCGCGGCAAGCGGCGTCCAGTGCCTGCACCTGGCCGTCGGCTCCGTACCGGCTGCGCCGGTTCTGTTTCGTTAACTTTTTAGAATTCGATATTCCCTTTGTCAACGGAAAGTAGGAATATTATATTCCTTGCCGAGCAAGGCATCACTGGCGGCAGAGGGATTTTCTGGTCAGGATTATGGCTCCCGAAACCGCATCGCCGTCGGCCGGCTTCAGCCGTCGGCGGACGTCGGGAGCGAGCCATGGCTCAAGCGGGCTGGACAACCCTCCGAGCAACGTAACCCGCGGCGCGCCTTTTTCGAACAGCACCCGCACGAAGGTGTCGATCTGCTCGGCAGCGCCTTGCACGATCCGCCGACCGGCCGGATCGCCCTGGTCGGCATGGCGGATCACCATCGGCGCCATGGCGGCATAGTCCGTCGCGCTGGCGCGGTCCATCCAGGCCACCGCCTCGAACGGATCGTCCTTGAAGCGCTGCATCACCTCGGCCAGCAGCGCCGTCCGCTCATGCCGGCCGTCATGGGCTCGCAAGGCAAGCTGCACTGCCTTCAGTCCGAGATCGGCGCCGCTGCCCTCGTCGGAAATCGGAAAACCGTAGCCGCCGACGCGCAGGTCGCGCCCTTCGACAAAGCCGAGCCCGATCGAACCGGTCCCGGCTATGACGATGGCGCCGTCTTGACCCGAATGCGCGCCAAGGCAAGCCGCGACGCCGTCGCTGACGAAGTCGATGCTCGCAAAGGGTTGTTCGATGTCATGAAACGCCTCGAGCGCACCCTTACGGCCGATGCCGGCAACACCGATACCCGCGCGGATCCTGGCGATTTCCGCCGCCGCGAAACCTGCCTCTTCGATCGCCGCGCCAAAGGCTTTGGCAATCGAGGCCCAGGCCACCTCTATACCGAGTCGCGTTGTCGCCGGGCCCGACAGGCCTTGCCCGAGCACGGTTCCTGCCTCGTCTTCGATACGCGCGCGGCAGCCGGTTCCGCCGCCATCGACGCCCAGGAAATAATGCGGAGACGCCCCACCGGCACTCATTGCCTTATTCGTTCGATCTGGGCGCCGCACAGCCGGAGCTTGCGGTCCAACTGCTCGTACCCGCGGTCGAGATGATAGACGCGATTGATCGTCGTCTCGCCCTCCGACACCAGCGCTGCTAGCACCAGCGAGACGGAGGCGCGCAGGTCGGTCGCCATCACTTGCGCGCCCTTCAGCTTCTCGCCTCCGCGCACCAGCGCCATGGTGCCTTGCAGCTTGATATTGGCGCCGAGCCGCATCAGTTCAGGCACATGCATGAAGCGGTTCTCGAAGATCGTCTCGCGCAACAGCGAAGCGCCCTCGGCACAGCACATCAACGCCATGAACTGCGCCTGGAGATCGGTCGGAAAGCCCGGATAGGGCTCCGTCGTCACGTCGACCGCCTTGAGCGGCCCGTCTCTCGATATGATCAGCCCGCGGTCGCCCGGCCATATTTTCACACCGGCTGCTTCGAGCAGCTGGACGATGGATGCCATGTGCTCGAGCCGCGCGTGGGTCAGCTCGAGCTGACCGCCGGTGATGGCCGCTGCGACGGCATAGGTGCCGGCCTCTATCCGGTCCGGGATGATGTCGTGCGTGGCGGCGCGCCAGTCTGTGCTGCCCCCGATCAGGATGCGGTGCGTGCCGGCGCCCTCGATCCGCGCGCCCATGTCGTTCAGGCAGGCGGCAAGATCGGCCACCTCCGGCTCGCGGGCCGCGTTGAGGATCTCGGTCTCGCCGTTTGCCGTCGTCGCCGCCATCATCGCCGTTTCGGTCGCGCCGACCGACGGCGAGCTCAAAACGATGCGCGCGCCTTTCAGTCCGCCCGGCGCAGACGCGACGATCAGTCCGTTTTCGATCGCGATATCGGCGCCAAGTGCGGCAAGTGCGGCGACATGCATGTCGACCGGCCGTGCGCCGATCGCGCAGCCGCCAGGCAGCGAGACCCGGGCATGGCCGAAGCGGGCAAGCAGTGGACCGAGAACCAGCACCGTCGCGCGCATGCGCCTGACGGTATCGTAGCTTGTCTCCCTGGAAGCGGCAGCACTGGTATCGATTGTGGCGGCATTCGCCGATCTGGTGACTTCGGCCCCATGAAGGCCGACGACGCCAAGCATGTTGTCGACATCCGTCACCTCAGGCAGGTTGGTCAGCTGCAGCGGATAGGGGCTGAGCAACGCCGCCGCTATTTGCGGCAAGGCCGCGTTCTTGGCGCCGGAGATCGTCACCGCGCCCTCAAGCCTGTGCCCGCCGACGATCCGCAATTTGTCCATGGCTCTGACCTAATCCCGAGCTGTCGGCGAGTCTACGATCTTTCATGTCCGAATCGTCGACATGCCCGAAGGCTGGGCCGCAACCGCACCAGTCGAGATTTGATGGTTCATTCTTGGCTGGCAATCAGAGACGGAATAATTTATTCCTTGGCTTGGCATTGTCGATGACAGGCAATGGAGGAACGCATGTCCGTCCTGAAGAAGATCGAGGCCAAGCTCGAAGTCATGGCGCCCGGCGACCGCGAGATCGGTCGGTATATCGTCGATAATCCCGACCAGATGCTCCGCCTGTCGACGGCGGCGCTTGCCGCCGAGATCGGCCGCAGCCAGTCGAGCGTCGTCAAGTTCAGCCAGAAGCTCGGCTATTCCAGCTATCAGGAGCTTAAGCTCGCCGTCAGTGAGGCCAAGTCGCAGGAATGGCACGTGCCGGCCGGCATGATCCACGGTTCGATCGAGGTCGACGACAGCTATCTGGTCATCTTGCGCAAGCTGATCGGCAGCAAGCTTTTGTCGATGCAACAGACCGTCGCAGCCAACACCGAGCAGGAAATCGGCAAGGCTCTCGAAGCGTTGAACGGTGCGCGCCGTATTCATTTGGCCGGCGTCGGCGCATCCTCGCTGGTGGCGCGCGATTTTTCCTACAAGCTGATGAAGCTCGGCCGCAACGTGCTGCACGACAGCGACAGCCATGTGCAAATGGCCAATGTCTCGACGCTTGGACGAGGTGACGTGCTGTTCGCGCTCTCCTATTCCGGGGCGAGCATCGAAACCCTGCGGATGGCTGAACTTGCCCGCAAACGTGGCACCACCGTTATCGCCGTCACCGGACTTCGCGACAATCCGCTGAGCCGGGTTGCCGACATTCGCCTCCACACGATCGCCGATGAAGAGCGCGCGCGCTCGTCATCGATAACTGCGCGTGATGCACAACTGACGCTGACCGACCTGCTGTTCATCCTGCTCGTGCAGAAGCAGCCTGACGCCAACGAATACGTCCACAACAGCGAATTGGCCGTCTCGGTGCTGAAGGCTTAGCGCTCTTCGCCGTCTCGCGTTAAGGCCTCAGTTCCTCCCTGGCGCTGCACGCCGACAAGAGCAACTTTCGTCCTCCTTGGTGAAATAGCTTTCTTCAATGTGCTCACCCGCTTTCTTCGTCCGGCTGGCAGAGAGTCGCGGGAGCGCCGATTGGTCAAATGCCGCCGGTCGAAACAAATGTTGACAATGTCATCTGTTGTTGCGAAAGCGTTCAGCCTCGAATTTGACGGCCGGGTGAGACAATGGACGACCTTGGAGCACAGGAACAAGCGGTTCTCGACCTCATTGCGGCGAACCCATTCGCCGGCCAGCAGGACATAGCAACGGTGCTCGGCATCGCCCGCTCGACGGTCGCGGCTCACATCGTGCAACTCGTCAACAAGGGATACATTCTCGGCCGTGGTTACGTCTTGCCGACGTCCAAGCGCATGGTCTGCGTCGGCGGCGCGGTGCTCGACCGCAAATACCACGCCAAGAAGGATCTGATTTTCGAGACGTCGAACCCGGTCGACGGCTATCGCAGCTTCGGCGGGGTTGCCCGCAACGTCGCCGAAAACCTTGCCCGCCTCGGCGTCGACATAAGCTTCGTCTCGATCGTCGGCGACGATGAAACCGGCCGCTCAATGGTGCGGCATCTGCGCGACCTCGGCGCCGATGTCAGCCAGGTCATCACCACCGCGGAACGGCCGACGGCGGAATACGCGGCCATCCTCGACCGCAACAACGACCTCGTGCTCGGCATTGCCGACATGGAGATCTTCGATCTGTTTTCGTCGTCCTATCTCGACCGCTTCTGGCCGCATCTGGCTTCGGCGACATGGGTGTTCATCGACTGCAATCTGCCGGCTGCGACCCTCGCAGCACTGATCTCGCGCAAGCAGGCCGCGCGCTTCAAGCTCGCCGTCGACGCGGTCTCGTCGCCGAAATCAGCGCGCCTGCCGAAGGACCTGACCGGCATCGATCTTCTATTCACCAATCATGACGAGGCCAATATGATGCTCGGCATGACGGATGCCGACAAGCGGCTGACGCCGGAGGAAGCAGCGGCAGCGCTGCGCGCGGCCGGCGCCGGAGAGGTGATCGTGACCGTAGGCGCGCATGGATTTGCCGTTGCGACCGAGAGCGGTGTGACGAACATGCACTCCGTCCCGGCCCAGCCCGTCGACATCACCGGCGCCGGTGACGCGATGATCGCCGGCACTCTGTACAAGGTGCTTTCGGGTGAGCCGGTCGCTCATGCCGTGCGCACCGGCGCACTGCTTGCCACACTGACCACCGAGAGCGAATCCAGCGTCCATCCCGATCTGTCGCCGCGCTTCCTTGCCGCCGGCATGTACCGCATTCCTGCCTGAAAGCGAGATGATATGAAACCTTTCCTTGTCCACCTGAACGATGAAGTCGCTGCTGCGCTTGATGAAGGCCGCGCGGTGGTGGCATTGGAATCGACGATTATCACCCACGGCATGCCATATCCGGCCAATCTGGAAACTGCCCGTGGTGTCGAGACCGTAGTGCGTGAAAACGGCGCCGTGCCCGCCACGATCGCAGTGGTCGCCGGCAAGATCAAGGTTGGCCTCGACGACCGTGAACTGGAAGAGCTGGCAGCGGCAAAGGGCGTGGTCAAGGCTTCCGGGCGCGATCTCGCCGCCATCATGGTGCGCGGCGGCTCGGCCGGAACCACCGTCTCGGCGACGATGCGGATCGCCGCTTTAGCCGGGATCGGCATTTTTGCGACCGGCGGTGTCGGCGGCGTGCATCGCGGCGCCGAAGCCACTTTCGATATCTCCGCCGACCTGACCGAACTCGGCCAAACCGGCACGACCGTCGTCTGCGCCGGAGTTAAATCGATCCTCGATATTGCGAAGACGCTGGAATATCTGGAAACTCAGCGCGTGCCGGTGATCGCCTATGGGAGCGATGATTTTCCGGCTTTCTACACCCGCTCCAGCGGGCTCAAGGCCGATCATCGCCTCGACACGCCCGACGAGATCGCGCGAGCCATGCTGCTGCATGACGAGATGGAATCCGGCACCGGCATTCTCGTCGCCAACCCTATCCCCGAAGCGGACGCGCTCGATCCGGCGTTCATCGACGGCACGATCGCAGCGGCCGTGGCTGAGGCCGAGAAGCGCGGCATCGGGCGCAAGGAACTAACGCCATTTCTGCTCGCACGCATCAATGAGCTTTCGCAAGGCCGCAGCCTGAAGGCCAACATCGCGCTGGTCCGCAACAACGCCGCGCTTGCTGCCCGCATTGCGGTTGCGCATGCGGAATTGAAGAGCGCGACCAGATAGAGACAGTATCCGGCCAGCGCTACCGGCCTTCGATTTCAGCCCGGCGCCAGGTCGAAGATGCGCCCGGCATTGAGGATGTTGTTCGGGTCGAAGGCTGCTTTCAGGCGGCGCATGGCCGCGATCTCGGCGTCGCTGCGCACAAGGTGCAGCCATTCCTTCTTGTCGAGGCCGATGCCATGTTCGGCCGAAACGCCACCGCCGGCGGTGGCAACACCGCGGTACACGATGCCGTATGCGGCCGCCGGATCCGCGGTGCGGACCTGATAATGCAGATTGCCATCGCCGAGATGGCCGAAGACGTAGATGTCGGCGCCAGGGTCGACGGCCCTGATGGCGGCTTCTGTTTCGCCCAGGAAAGTCGCCATTCTCGCCAGTGGGATGCTGATATCGACGCCGATCAGGCCTGCCATCGAAAACAGGAAACGGTTGGCCTCTTCTCGCACCGCCCAGAGCGCCCGGAATTCGCGCGGCGATTGCGAGACGACCACGTCGTCGATCACGCCATCTTCAACCGCCTGCATCAGCACCGCGGCAAAACGTTCGCCGTCGCGGTCGGGCTCGCTGCCCTGTATCTCGGCAAGCACATAGACGGGCGAGCCGGCGGGCAGCGGCGCCGGCGCCTCCATGCCGGCGATCATGGCGCCATAGAGCGGTGCGAAATTCACCTCATAGGCCGACAGCAAGGGCCCGAGCTTCCGCCTGAGCAGCGCAAGCAACGTGATCGCCGCGTCCAGCGAAGCAAGCGCGCAGAAGGCGTTGATCTCGGTGGCCGGCTTCGGATGCAGCCGCAGGCATGCGCGTGTGACCACGCCGAGCGTGCCTTCGCTGCCGATGAACAATTGGCTGAGATCGTAGCCGGAGTTGTCCTTCGCCAAACCCTTGAGCGAGGTCAGGATACTGCCGTCGGCAAGCACCGCTTCCAGCCCAAGCACCTGCGCCCGGTACATGCCGTAGCGCAGCACGCGGATGCCGCCGGCATTGGTGGCGACATTGCCACCGACGGTGGCCGTGCCGCGCGCTCCGATGTCGACGCCGAACAGCAAGCCGGCCGCATCGGCGGCTTCCTGCACCGCTTGCAGCGGCGCGCCGGCCTCGGCGATGATGGTCGCCGCCTCGCGGTCGAGAGCTTCAACGGAAGTCATGCGCTCCAGCGACAGCACAGCTTCGCCGGGTTGGATGCGAGCGCCGCTGGCAAGCCCGGTCCGGCCCCCCTGGACCACAAGCCTCTGCCCCGCCTCATTGCACAGGCGCAGTATGTCCGACACCTCGCCGGCAGTGCGCGGTCGCAGCACGACCTCCGGCCGCGCACCGGTCTTGCCGTCGGGTCTTCCCTGTAACGCGGCCCGGCCTCATCTGCCGAGACGATCGCCGACCGATCCAGCCGACCCTCAAGTCGCGACAGAAGTTCGGCGGTTCGCGAGGAGAGGGCGCTCACGGATGCTATTGGCGCGCAGATATCGATGCAACGCACGCGAAGACCGCTGAGGATTGCAGGAGCGGCTTGACGCGAATTTCGCTGGAAAGAAAACATGCGGAAAACCCGCCAAAAATGCAGTCGGTTGCTGTCGCCATGCACCGCTCCTGTAACAGGTCGACCATAGGCGCGGACCGCGTTTTGTCAAACTGTGGCAGTTGGTGATGGGTGGCTCGACGCCTGCGTTTCGGCGCGGACCACCTTGATGTCGGCGCCTGCCGCCCATGCTCCGATATCGTCGCGGCGTAAGGCCGCAGCCATCATGTCCGGAAACAGATCCGGCGTGCAGGCGAAGACGGGAATACCAAGGGCTGCTACCGAGCCTGCCATTGTTGGATCGTAGCCGGGCCGGCCTTGATCGGTCAGCGCCAGAAGCACGACGACATTTACGCCGGATCGAACCAGCGCTGCCAGTCGCCGCAGCAGTTCCTGGCCATTACCGCCTTCATAGAGATCGGTGATCAGCACCAGATGCGACTTGGTGGGCCGTTCGATACGGTCGGCGCAATAGGCGACCGCCTGATTGATGTCGGTGCCGCCGCCAAGCTGCACGCCGAACAGCACCTCGACGGGATCGCTGAGCTCTTCGGTCAGGTCGACGATCACCGTATCGAAGCAGACAAGCTTCGTGCGCACAACCGGCAGCGAGGCCATCACCGCCGCGAAGATCGAGGCGTAGACCACCGAGCTTGCCATCGAGCCGGACTGGTCGACGCAGAGAACGACCTCATCCAGATCGACAAGCCGGCGCTGCTTGCGCATGAAGCCGACCAGTTTCTCCGGCACGATGGTCCTATGCTCGGGTTGATAGTGGCGAAGGTTCGCCGAAATAGTGCGCTGCCAGTCGATATCGCGTGCACGCGGGCGGTTGGTGCGTCTCGATCGATCGAGAGCGCCGCGTATCGCCTCGGCGGTCTTCTGCTCCAGCTTCTGCATCAGCTTGCCGACGATATCGGCAATGATCGTCCGGGCAATGTCCTTGGTCTTGGCCGGCATGACCGAGCGCAGCGAAATCAGGTCGGCGACGAGATTGACGTCCGCCTCGATCGCCTTGAGGAATTCCGGTTCCATCAGCATCTGCTTCAGGTCCAGCCGTTCGAAGGCGTCCTTCTGGACGATCTGGACGACCTGCGCCGGAAAGAAGGAGCGGATGTCGCTCATCCATTGTGCAACGCGCGGCGCCGACCGGCCAAGGCCGCCACGCCGCTTGCGTGGGTCGGCAGAAGCGGCGCTAATGCCGTCGCCGTAGAGAGCGTCGAGTGCCGCCGAAAGCCGTTTGTCGTCGCTGGAAAGTGCCCCAGACGTTTCGTCATCGGCGCCGATCGCCAGTCGCCAGCGGCGCTCCCTTCCGCCATCGGCAGTGAGCGGGCCGGGTTCGTTCATTTCGGCCTCGTCATCCATTGCCGGTTTCTCCGTTGAGCAATGGTCCAAGCAGCCCCAGGTGCCGGCGCCATGCCTCGCCGCCATCCGGCGTCGGCGTCAGGCCAGCCGGCAAGCGCGCGGCGCGGCCGAGGACCGCTTCGATCAGCCGGCGGCGTTCCATGCGATCCAGATTGGAAAAGACGCGGCGCAGCAACGGCAGGTGCGCGATGAAAGCATCTTCGTCCAGGGATCTGAGCCACCCATCGACCGCACCGCGCAGACCCTCGTCATAAATCAGCCGTTGACCGGCTGTGCTGAAGAAGCCTTCGAAGAACCCGGCCGCGTCAGTGACAGGCGTCCCCGGTGACAGGCGTCCCCCGAGCAGCCCGGCAGCGGCTTCGGCGGACAGGCGACCAGCTTCATACAGCAGGTGTGCGGCGCACCCGGCCAGCAGCGCCGTCGACCGTGACGCCTCCAGTACGGCCGCCAGCCCGTTGCGCCATCCGTCCAGCACGTCTTGGCCGGGTTCGACCAGCCTGATCGCCTCATCGGCCTTGCGCATCGCACCAACCAGTGTCGCGGCGGCCTGCTCATCCAGATCGCGCGCAGCGTAGGGAAGCGCGATCGCACCTTCGACGATCAGCCGCTCCATGAGGCCGGACAGCCGGTCCGTTTGCGTTTTGCGGGCCTCGCCGTAGCGGACAATGTCGGCGAGCGGCGGCACCGACGCCAGGATCTCCAGGCATTCACTGCTGCGCGCCGCGCGTGCCTCCAACGCCGTGAGGCCGGCAGTCGATGCTTCCGACAGGCCTGCAGTGATGGCGCTCTGGACCAGTGCCGCAAGCGTATCGAGCGTCGCCGCCGTTTCGATCATCTGGATCAGGCGGCCATTGGCAGCCTTTTCGATGGTCGGCCCGTAGATCAGGTTCTCGACCAGACGGACGGCATATTCCGGTTCCCACGCTAGGGTCCACCGCTCGCGGAAGGTGCCACGGCTGCGGCCGCTGTCAGTCAACTTACCCCAATGCACACCAAGCACGTGCAGCCGATGCAGCAATGTCGAGCGGAACAGCCCGCTCTCGCTTCGCAGGTCGACCGACAGTTCCCGCTCCAGCGCCTCGGGTTTTAGGCGCGCCGCCTTTTGGCTACGCTGCAGATCCTCGATCAGTGGCGCCAGCGGTGTGTCGGGCGGAATTTCGCCGACGTCCGAACCCAGAAGCAGCTCGGCCTCGACCAGCCCCCACAGCAACGCTTCGCCGTTGAAGAGGGCGGCGATCGCGGCGTCGCGCAATTCCTCAAATCCGGGTTTCGGTCGTTCGCGAATCGCGGCTAGCGTCCGGGCGAGCCGCTCCGCTTCGATCAACGAAGCGGTCGAGATCAGGTGACCCTTCGCCCGCAGCACGGCGGCGATCGTCGCAAGCCACAGGGTCGCCGCATCGCGCCGGCCGCGCGTGCGCCAGAGATGCTTGCACCAGCCCGGTGCGACGACGCCCGCGCCATAGCCGTATCCCCGCGCCAGGCGCGGTCCCGTCCAGGGTGCCCATGTCATTGTGCTCTTGCGCCGGGCAATTCCCTTGATCAGGACCTGATCGTTTTTCTGAGTGTGGGTGGCCTGCAGCGCCGGCACATGCCATGCCCCGCAGACGACGGCGATCGGCCCGTCGAACTGCTTACGCGCCTTGGCGATTTCGAGCCGCATATGCGCCTCGCGCTTGGCTTCGAACTGCGCGATCGGACCCTCACCATTCCGCAGTGTCGTCATCGCATCGGCGATGGCCGCAAATATGGGGCCGGGTTCCGGGTTCTGTTCAATGATGTCCGACCACCAGCTTTCGCCGTCCTCATAACCGGCGGCGTGTGCCAGCATGGCTATCGGATCACGCGGAAGCGGAGCCGCGTCACCATCCTCGGGGGCTTGGGTAGCTTCGGTCGCATCGGTGTCCTCCGCGCCACCGATCGCAGCAGTGGTGAACCGTGCCGATGACGGCAGGTCGATAAACTGCAACGTCGCCTTATTGCCCACAGCCCAAAGCGCCGCCTGGTATTCGGGCGAGAACTCGGCAAAAGGCCAGAAGCTTGTCGAAGCCGGATCGTCCTCCGGATAGCAAAGGAGCGCCACAGGCGGCTGCATTTCGGGGCGGGCCAGCATGGGCAGAAGCTCAGAGGCGTCGATCGGCCCCTCGATCAGCACGGCGACCGGGTTCAAATCCTGCAGTGCCTGCACCAGGCTGTCGGCGGAACCCGGCCCGTGATGGCGTATCCCGAAATAGGCAATGTCGCCGTGGCCCATGGCGTCAGATCGCTGCGTTCAGCGCCGCGTAATAGCCGGCATAGTCGGCCCGCTTCTTGAGCACGGTTTCCAGATATTCCTCCAGCACCACCTTGTCCTGCACCGGATCCTTCACGATCGCGCCGACAAGGCTGGCGGCGAGACCTTCGGCGCCGAGCTTGCCACTGTCGAACCACGCCGCCTGGCTGAGCCCGCCAACCATCGTGGCGATCGCTTCTGCGGTCGACAGCGAGCCGGAAGGCGTCTTCAGCGTCACCTTGCCGTCGGCAGTCGCGCCGGAGCGCAATTCGCGGAAGATGGTCAGCACACGGGCGATCTCCTCGCCGACATTTTTC
The DNA here is from genome assembly GCF_040320645.1 of Mesorhizobium sp. M0633. Taxonomy (NCBI): domain Bacteria; kingdom Pseudomonadati; phylum Pseudomonadota; class Alphaproteobacteria; order Hyphomicrobiales; family Phyllobacteriaceae; genus Mesorhizobium; species Mesorhizobium sp. M0633. The sequence continues at coordinate 139,423 of NZ_JAMYQC010000009.1, read as the reverse complement.
GGCACCGGCAGGTCGAGTCCGCCAGCCATCTCGTCGACCCGTTTGGAGACGATCGCCACCTCTTCGGCCATGTCTTCCGGCAATGGCAGCACCACGACATTGAAGCGACGCTTGAGCGCCGAGGAGAGCTCGTTGACACCTTTGTCGCGGTTGTTTGCCGTGGCGATAATGTTGAAGCCGCGCTGGGCGTAGATCGAGGTGTTCAATTCCGGGATAGGCATCATCTTTTCGGAAAGCACGGTGATCAGCGTGTCCTGCACGTCTGAGCCCATGCGGGTCAGTTCCTCCAGCCGGCAGAGCTTGCCGTTCTGCATGGCTCGGTAGAGCGGCGTCGGCACCAACGCTTCCTGGCTCGGGCCCTTTGCCAGTAGCTGCGCATAGTTCCAGCCATAGCGGATCTGGTTCTCGTCGGTGCCGGCCGTGCACTGCACGATCAGCGTCGAGTCGCCCATGATGGCGGCGGCAAGATGTTCAGACACCCAGGACTTGGCGGTTCCGGGAACGCCGAGCAGCAAGAGTGCACGGTCGGTGGCGAGCGTCGCTACCGCGGTTTCCATCAACCGGCGGCGACCGACATATTTTGGCGTTACCAAGGTGCCGTCACCGGCCTTCCCGCCTAGCAAATAGGTCAGCACAGCCTGTGGCGACAGGCTCCAGCCGGCAGGCCTCTGCCGGTCGTCATCGCGCGCCAGCGCCTGCAATTCCGAAGCGTAGGCCTGCTCGACCGGGAGGCGGATGGCTGCGTTCATTTTGCTGTTCTCCGGATTGGTCATGTGTTGCTTCCAGGCCCCGCCAGTGATGCATTGAGACGTAGAAGCCCGAGTGAAGGAGCCGCGGGCGGCACGCCCGCCGCGACCATGTCGTCGATCAATTTCGCTGCCGTGGTCGCGGTGGCAAGGAAGCCGATCGTCTCCAGTACATCGTCGAGACCCCGCCGCGCGGCGTCGTCTTTTCCGCCGGCGGCGGAACGCAGTGCGGCGAGCGCCTGTCCATTCGTCAGGTCGTCCCATTCCAGCCAGTCGACATCGATGCCTTCCGCCAGGTTGATCATGCCAAGATAAGTTGTCTCCTTGAGGATCAGCCTGATGAGGACACGCTTTCTGCGGCTGTCCAGGCGCGGCATGAGGTGAAGCACGAACAGCGCCGGTTTGCCGCCTTCGGCGATAAGCGTATCCGCCATCTGCGTAAGGGCGGCTTCGCTCCCTGAGGCGGCGACCATTCGTGCGATCAGGATGTCGGCTTTATTGTCGGCACCAAATTGCCAGCCTCCTATGAATTCGGCTTCCGTAGTGTTGAACCGTTCGGTAAGGTCGACGAGGTTGCATATCTCGAACAGTTCGGCGCGGCGTTGCTCCTGCACTTGGGATTTTAGTTTTGCTGGAGTGTAGATCGTCCGGCGGCGGATGAAGCCCGATCTGCCTTCAGTGATAAAGGCGGCGAGTTCGGCTACGGGATCGTCCGGTCCACCGTCGCTCGGGCGAACGTGCTCTCCTAATCTTGCCAGCAGCCGGCCAGCCAGTTCGCGCACCTTGCCGGACCTGTCGGCGGAAAGGCTTTTCAGGAAAGGCACGTCCTCGGCACTCAGGCCGAAGCGCATAAGCTCGACCAGCGCAAGCCTGACTTCCGCCGGTTCGCCCGACGCCTTGGCTTCGATCAACATTCGAGCCGATGTCGGGTCGGTACGGCGCATATCGGCAAGGACCAAGCGTCGCGCGGCGGGATAGAACTCATCCCAGTTTTCCGCAGTCAGTTTCTCTTGTGGGGCAAGCCTTTCCCCGTTCATGCTTGCTTGCCAGTCTACCCATGGTGCGTAGACGTCCGGGCTGTTCTGATCCGAGGGCATCCAGTCCATGGGATGGAGCACAAAGCCGCGGCTGGCGACGAGCGCCGCCACGCGTGCCTTTCGCCTCGCGTCGGCGGCGTGCTTCAGAGCGGCTCTCAACAACGGCCGAAATCGTGCCGGCAGAATGGGCAGGGCAAGTCTGGGCAGCGGCGGACGACGCTTGAGTGTCGTCGGCGCGGCCGGCCGCAGCGCGACGTCGAGCGCTTGTGCTGCGATTGCAAGGAGCCGGCGCTCCTGTTCGTCGGGACTTGCACCGCCGGCGATTGCCTTCCATCCGGCCGGAGCCAGATCGAACGTAGCACCGCCGGTGATCCAGCAATCGCGCATTGCCGCCAGGCCTGTTTGCTCGCTTTCGTTCACGCCAGATCAAGCCTCCCGAACTCGCTTTGCGCCGCCAGAAGCTCAAGCCGGGCGCCGTTCCAGAGCGCTGCCGTGGCTGCAAGGTCGAGGCCGAGCAAGGTTTGATCTACCGCGCCGGCGATCGGCAAGGCGATCCCCTGCGGTTCATCCTCCGCCTGCCACCATGCCGTGCCCCGATCGTCGAGCAGGATAGCACCGGGCGGCAGCATGAGGGGACAATCGGCGATCCAGGGCGCGGCGTCCTGATGGGAAGCATGCGTGGCGAGCGGATCCTTCGCGGTGCCAAAAGCAAAATCGGGCCACGCGCCGGGCGCAACCTCCCCCATGCGCTCCACCACGAGGGCGCGGAGCGGCAGGCGTGATGGATAAAACACCAGTCGGGCATTGAAACGGTCGCCTGGTGCAAAAGCGTTGGACCGGCGCCCGGCCGAAGCCGGGAAAAAGTCGAGCAGCACGGCAAATTGCGGGGTGGCGCTTTTCAAATCGAGCAGCCAGGTCGAATGGCTGACCAGACCATCGCGGCGGCTCTCGATCTTCTCGCCGAGAACTTCCCAGAGGCTTTCAACCCGTCTTGCATCCGGACTGCTGAGAACCTGTTCGCGGGGTTCCGACGTTGATACGAGGCGCTTCAGCTCGGGGTCGTCGGGCTCCGACCGCCACGCCTTGGCCAGCAGCACGAGCTTGCCGAGCTCGCGGATTGCCGCATCAGACCGTTCCTCGCTGCGCAGCGCCATCAGCCGCGACGGAATCTCGTCGATACGGCCGGCGAGCGCGGCTGCCTTCATATCGACCAGCCGCGCAGCAATCCGCCGGCAACGGTCGCTGCTGGCGTCGACAAACCCGGACAGACCGAGCCGTAACTGGTCGGCAATCCACTGGTCAAGCTCATCGAGCCCAGCCGACACTGCTTCTCGTGTGCTTTCCGCCCGCTTGCGCTGCGCCGCCTCGCGACGCTCCAGCGCCGCGATGTCTTCAATGGCGGTGCTCTCGTCGGCTTGTGAGGCTTCGCCGATGCGCTTGGCTTCCGCACCGGGTACCGGTTGCGCCGGCTGTGGCGTTGTCTTCCTGCGTCGGCCAAGCCAGTCATTCACCCATTCCGGCGTGGTATTGGCAGCGGCAAAACTGGCTGGCGCGGTGGCGGCAATCCACATCAGGGCCAGAGTGTGCTTGCATGGGAATTTGCGCGAAGGGCAGGTGCATTTGTAGCCGTGATCACCCGTGTCGACCACCACTCGATAAGGATTGGAGCCGGAGCCCTGGCATTCGCCCCAGATGAGCGCCTGCTGCTCATGCTTTTCGAGCCGCGGCCAGTTCGTTCGTTTGGTGAGCTTGGAGGCGGCGCTCAGCGACGCCTGATCGGGAGCAAGCGCCTCAATGGTTTTCAGATCGAATTCCAAGCCGCGCTTCTCCCCGCCCCGACGCAGTATAGATAGCGGTTTGTGAAGAATTATTATAGCTCTGGCATGGTGAAGATTGGCATGCCTTGGCCCTGTTTTGATGGGCCGGGACATGCCTCAGACGCAAATGGGGTCGACTGTTATTCGGCAGACAGAACGGGCTTTGGTAGCCGGCGGCCTAGGCGGAAGCGTTCAGGCTCTGCCCTTCAGGAACTCGATCACCATTGCCGCGGTCCAGGTGAAGCGATTGCCGCCGAGCGGCTCGCCGCTGAGGGGATCGTAATATTCGGCAAAACCGCTCTCGGCGATCAGCTCGAGACTGGATTGCGTGATCCGTTGTGCGATTTGGCTGTGGCCGGCGGCGGCAAGGCCGTCGGCGATCATGTAGTTGACCACCAGCCAGACCGGGCCGCGCCAGTAGCGCTTTGGGTCGAAGCGCCCATCCTCAGGATCGTGCGACGGGACGATGTAACGCGCTTTGCCGGCGATGCGCTCGATCGTTGCAGCGATGGTCGCTGCCCGGCTTTCCGGGATGGCCGAAAATACCGACAGAATGCCGCCGACCGACGCGCTGTCAACATGCTTTCCGGCCACTCGGTCGAAACAAATGTACTGGCCATGCGCGTCGCTCCACAGCCGTTCCATTGCCGAAAGCCCCTTTTCGGCACGGGCGCGATTGGCTTCTGCGATTTCGGTTTCGCCAAGTGCCTCGGCGAGATCGGCAAGGTCGGCGGCGGAACGGATCAGGATGGCGTTGAAGCCGGGATCGACGACCTGGAATGGCGAGGCATCGTGCAGCCGGGCATTATCCCAGCCAAGCCCGCGGAAATGCTGCAACAGCCAGACATAGCGGTCATACTGTGCCTTGGTTGGACGATGCGCCGGATCGGCGTGCAGGATGTCGCGGCGGGTGTAGGGCTCGACGCCTTCGGTCGGCACGCGCTCGAACGCCTCGTCCCAGTCGATCGAGTTGTCGCGGCCGGACTCCCATGGGTGGATTATGGCGACCAGCCCTTCGCCGTCCGGGTCGCGATTTTCGTAGAACCAGCGGTGCCAGGCATCGATTTTCGGCAACAGCGCGCGGGCGCGATCGGCCGCCAGGGCCTTGTCCTTGGCCTGGTCGAACAAGCGGCGCACGGCAAAGCCGGCGACCGCCGGCTGGGTGATGCCGGAGGTGGCAGTCGGGCGGTTGGTTCGCCAGACCTCCGGCCCGGGGAAATAGCCGTCGCTCCAGACATGGAAGACGATGTGCGGCACCATGCCGTCTGGCCATTGGTGGGCGAACAGCGTGTCGATCTCGGTCCAGGCGCGCGCCTCGTCATAGTGGGCAAGGCCGAGCGCGGTCAGGCAGGAATCCCAGTTCCACTGAAACGGGTAGAGCCCCTTGGTCGGTATGGTATAGGTGCCTTGGTCATTTTCCCTGAGCACCTCGACGGCGCGGGCGATGGTTTCGTCGACAGCAAGAGATATCATCGGGGCGTTCGTACTTTCAGAATCGAAGGGGATCAAAGGGCGTTGGTGGTTTCGGGATCGAACCAGCGGACGCGATCGGGTTTGGGCGAAAGCCGCAAGTGATCGCCGACGGCGACCGTGGCATTCGATTCGAGGATGGCGCGGAACAGGCCGCCCTCGACGTCGCAGGTGACCAGCGTGTGCGGTCCGAGCGGCTCGACAACGCGCACGGTGGCGTTAATACCTTCGTTGCCGGCGTCCACATCCTCGGGGCGAATGGCGAATTCTATCGTCTGCTTGTCCGATTTGGGGCCGGGCAGCGTCAGCCCGGCGACGGTCCAACTGCCGTCGGCCGTCTTCGTCGCCGGGATGAAATTCATCGGCGGGTTGCCGATGAAGGAGCCGACGAAGCGGGCCGCCGGATTGCGGTAGACCTCTACCGGCGAGGCGGCCTGGACGATACGGCCCTGATGCATGACGGCGATGCGGTCGGCGAGGCTCATCGCCTCGACCTGGTCGTGGGTAACGTAGATGGTGGTGGTCTTGGACGCCGCGAGCACACCTTTGAGCTCGGCGCGCATTTCGAGCCGCAGCAGCGCGTCTAGGTTGGACAGCGGCTCGTCCATCAAGATCACGTCAGGCTCCATCGCCAGGGCCCGGGCCACAGCCACGCGTTGGCGCTGACCGCCGGAAAGCTGGCCCGAATAGCGCTTCAAAAGCTGTTCGATATGCATGAGCTCGGCGGTGCGGTTGACGCGCCCGTCGACCTCCTGCTGCGGCAGCTTCTTCATGCGCAGGCCGAAGGCGATATTCTCGAATACCGTCAGGTGCGGAAACACGGCGTAATTCTGGAACACCATAGCGATGCCGCGTTCGCGCGGCGGCAGATGGTCGACGCGACGGCCGCCGATCCAGACCTCGCCCTGGCTTGGCGTTTCCAGCCCGGCGACGATCCTCAGCAGCGTGGTCTTGCCGCAACCCGAGGCGCCAAGCAGCACCATGAATTCCTGGTCGGCGATGGTCAGGTCGATCGAATGCAGCGCTGTGAAGCCGCCGAAACGTTTTGCCACCTGCTTGATGACGATCTCAGCCATCGGCGTTCTCTTTTGTGCGCGTCATCGGTTGGCGATCCCCCACATGGCGAACAGATATTTGCGAACGGCGAAGATGAAGATCAGCGCCGGAATGACCAGTGCCGCGCCACCGGCAAATTTGAGGTAGAGCGGCGATTCGCCGAGGCTCTGCAACAGGAAGGCAGTCAGCGTCCGGTTCTCTATGGTGAGCACTGCGGCAGCAAACACCTCGTTCCAGGAGATGGTGAAGGCAAACACCGCCGACGCCGCGATGCCCGGCAGCGCCAGCGGCAGAATGACTTTTCGGAATGCCTGCAATCTCGTGCAGCCGAGCGTCCAGGCCGCCTCCTCCAGCTCGACGGGAATGCCGGAGAACAGCGAGAAGGTGATCAGCACCGCAAACGGCAGCGCCAGCGTGGTGTGGACCAGCGCCAGCCCGATCGCGGTGTCGTCGAGGCCGGTGCGGATGAACATCACCGCCAGCGGCAGCGCCAGCAGCGGCAGCGGGAAGGCGCGGGTCATCAGCACAAGGAAACGGAACGTTTCCTTGCCCGGGAATTCGAAGCGCGACAGCGCGTAGCCCGCGGGTGCGCCGAAGCCGATCGAGAGGAGCATCGTCAGCGTGGCGACGAGAACGGAGTTCCACAGCGCCTTGGCGACGCCGGCGAAATTGATGAAGAAAGAAAGGCTGCCGAAATCGAATGACGGGAAGAAGCGCTTGGGAAAGGCGGTCACCTCTTCCGGCGACGACAGCGCGTTGACGATCAACAGATAGATCGGCAGCAGCACCCAGACGCAAAGCAGGATGACCGTTGCGACCAGCAACCAGTTGCCGGCTTTGCGGGCCTCAGGCGCGGCGATCGAGAGCTCCGCGACAGTGCTCATATGCGAGTCTCCTTCGGCACACGCAGCACCCGCAGGAAGAACAGCGTGAAGCCGATCGAGATGGCGAGGATGAACAGCGCCATGGCGGCGGCGACATTGTGGTCCTGCAGCGTGAACTGCCAATTGTAGGTCTCGCCCATCAGCACCGGCAGATTGGTGCCGCCGAGTGCTGCAACCACGGCAAAGACCTCAAAGGCAAGGATGACGCGCAGGATGATCGCCGTCTGCAGGCTTGGGCGCAGCAGAGGCAGCGTGATCTTGATGAAGCGCTTCCACGGGCTAGCGCCAAAAACCTCCGCCGCCTCGTAGTATTCCCGGGGGATCAGCCCCATGCCGGCGACCAGAATGACCATCATGATGGCGGTCGCGCGCCAGATCTCGGCCAGCGCCACGGCGATGAAGATCGTCAGCTTGCTCTGGTAGCCGAGGAACATGACCGGCCTGTCGATGACGCCGAGATTGGAGAGCAAGGTGTTCAGGAAGCCGGACTGGTCGAAGATGGCGAGCCAGATCAGCCCGGCGGCGAGATCGGAGATGCCGAGCGGAATAGCGAAGACGTAAAGCGCAGCGCTGCGCCCGGTTTCAAGCCGCGACACCACCGTTGCCATCAGCAGCGCCATCACCAGTTGGATCGGCACGACGATGGCGCTCAGCAGCAGCGTATTGCGGACAGTGACCGGAAACTTCCAGCTGCCCGCCATGGTGCGGAAATTGTCGAGCGTAAAGCCGCCGTCGCGGGTGAACGCCTCGAAGGCGACCAACACGAACGGGTAGAGGAAAAAGACACAGAGGAACAGCGTCGCCGGCGTCAGCAGCAGATAGGGCAGGGCCTTGCTGTGCATGGAGCGCTCTCTATTCGAAGCTTCAAAAGGGGTGGGCGCCCGGCGCGCTGGAAATCCGGACGCCCGGGAGGATTCTTAATCGACCGGGCAGGCGCCTTGCGAGGGCTTGTCGGGCGCCCAGCATGGCGCCTTCGCCTGGTCGATGATCGCCTTCAGCGCCGTCGCCTGTTCGTCGAGCACGCCGTGCACATCGTCGCCGCCGAGCACGATGCGCTCGAAGCTGTCGGTGTAGACCTGGTTGAACTTGCCGCCGAGGCCGCCAAGTCCCATCGGCAGCAGCGCCGGCAACGCATCGGGAGCTCCGGTCATGGTGGCGATCACTGGGCTGAAGGCCTTCACCGAGGCCGGCATGTCGTCGGGCAGCTTGACGTCGACGATGGGGAAGAAGTTTGTCGCCTTCACCGTCGCGATCTGGGTTTCCGGTTTCAGCATATAGGCGACCAGCGCCTTGGCCTTGTCCATGTCAGGCGAGGTCTTCGGGATAGCGACACCGGCCACCACCGGCATGTAGCCGCGGCCTGCCGGGCCAGCCGGCGCCGGGAAGGCGACAAACTCGTCGGGTTTCTGGTTGAAGGCGTCGGCGAGGCGCGCCACGTGATCGAATGCCACCCAGACTTCGCCGGTCAGCAGCGGCTCCTGCATGAAGGCATAGTTGGTCGAATTCGGGTTGGTGTATTGCCACAATTCCTTGAACTTATTCCACGCCGTCTCGGCCTCCGCCGAGCGGAATTTCGTCACCATCGAGCCGGTATACGATGGAAGGAGAAAACCCTCGAAGAAACGGTGCTTCAGCCCTTTCGGGCCGGCCGGAAAACCGAATTTGGGCGAACCGGTCTTTTCAGCGATGTTTTTCGCCCACTTGATCAGTTGGTCATAAGTGATGGTGTTGAGATCGGTGCCGGCCGGCAGATATTGCAGCGCCTGTTTGTTGGCCGCCATCAGAAAGGTGGCCTGCATCCATGGCAGGTACTTCTGCTCGCCGGTGCCGAGCATGCCGAGCTTCTTGTAGGTCTCGTTGACCTTGACGCCACCGAGATCGACGCCAGAGAGATCGACAAGGTTCGCGCCGACGGTGGAGAAGTCTCCGTGCAGGCCGCCGAGCACGCCTATGGTGCCGGAGCCGGCCTGCAGTTCGGCCTGAAGGCGGGTGAGCCAGGGCCCGTCCTCGGCGACCTGATAGTCGACCTGGCCGTCAAACCCCTTCAGCACTTCGCTGCGCATCTTCTGTGTCTCTTCCACTGGTCGCGCCTGTGTCGACCAGAACAACACCTGCTGGGCTTGTGCTGCGCCGGCAGCAAGCGACAACGCCAGCACCGCACCTGCCAATGTCCTCAACGCATTCATCGTCGTCTTCCTCCCTGGTTGTGCGCCGCTAAGGCGTCAGTTCCGTCCTGTGGGTGCCGGGCCATGGCTTGCCCGCGAGACAAGTGTCGGCCGGACCAGCCGCGTCAGTGGCGAGTCCGGCCTGTCGCCGATGACGGTCAGCAGCATCTCGCCGATCTCGCGCGCGCACCGGCGGATCGAGGCGTCGAAAGTGGTCAGCCCCGGCGGCGCATAGGCGGAGGCGGCTATGTTGTCGAAGCCGATCACCGAAAGGTCGCGAGGAATGGCAAGTCCGGCGCGCCCCGCCTCTTCCATCACAGTCAGCGCCAGCTCGTCGAACAGCGCGACAATCGCCGTCGGCCGCTCGGTGGCGTGCAGAAGCCGGTTGATTGCCTGGATGCGGGCACCGCGATCGAAACGCGGCGCCGTCGCCACATCGAGCCTGACGGACGGATCGCCCCGGCGGGCGATCGCGGCGGCGAGCCCGTCCTGTCTGAGATGGCGAAATGTCATCGGCTCGGAAATCGTCACCAGGCCGAAATGGCGGTGTCCGAGATCGTAGAGCATGTCGAAGGCCTCGCCGAATGCGTGCGCGCCATCGGTATCGAGCCAATGGTAGGCAAAGTCGCCGTCGAGCAGCCGGCCATGCGCGACGAACGGGAAATTGCGGTGACGCAGATAGGCAAGCCGCTCGTCGACCTCGGCGATGCGGGTGACGACGACCCCATCGGCGCGTCCGGATTCGACGACATGGCGAAGCACGGAAAGTTCCGACTGGCCCTGCGCCGCTGCGGCCAGGATCAGGTCGGAGCCGTGCGAAACCAACCCTTCGCCGAGCCCGGTGACGAATTCGCCGAGGAAGGAATCGACCAGATTGGGGCCGCGGATCGGAAGCACCATGCCGACAAAGCCGCTGCGGCCGGAGACCAGCGTGCGGGCTGCGGTGTTCGGCACATAGCCGGCCTGATGCGCAGCCTCGGTGACACGTTGGCGCGTTTTCAAGGCGATCTGCTCGTGGCCGGCAAGGGCGCGCGAAACGGTCGTGATCGACAGGCCGAGCTGCGCAGCAAGTTCCTTGAGGGTCGTAACGCGGGCCGGCATCGTTCCTCCCGAACGAAGTTTGAAACGTTTGTAATCAGTTCAAGCGAAATTGCAAACGTTTTAAATGGCGCGCGGTCGGTGTTGTTTCTTGCCCGTTGGTTAGCGCGGCCCTATTCGGCCCCGGCCGGCAAGCTCCTGGCCGGAGATTTAAACGCAGCGGTTGCTTGACTCGGGCGACGCCTTGTGAAAAATTTTGCAGCAACTGATAAAAATATCAAAGGGCGGAAATGGTTGGTTTTGGCAACGGCCTGCTGCGCGACGATGAGACCGGAATGGCAGCCCGTGCCGCCTGGCTTCACTATGCCGGCGGCCTGACCCAGTCGGAGGTCGCCAAACGGCTTGGCCTGACCAGTCTCAAGGCGCATCGCCTGATCACCAAGGCCAATCAGGAAGGCCTGGTCAAAGTCTACATCGACGGCGAAGTCTCAGAATGCGTGGAGCTTGAGGATGAGTTGTCCGGCCGGTACGGCCTCGACTACTGCGAGGTGGTTCCGGACTTCGATGCCGAAGACCTGCCGCTCAAGGCGCTCGGCATTGCTGGCGCGCAGTTTCTCAAGCGCGAGATCGAACGCGGCGAAGAGGCGCTGATCGGCGTCGGCCACGGCCGCACGCTTGCCGCCTGCGTGGAATATCTGCCGCGCATATCGGCCGGCAGGATCCGTTTCGTCTCGCTGCTTGGCGGCCTGACGCGCAAGTTCTCGGCCAATCCGCATGACGTCATCCACCGCGTCGCCGAGCGGACTGGTGCGGAGGCCTATGTGATGCCCGTACCGATGTTCGCCAACACGGTCGAGGATCGAACGGTGTTGCTCGGGCAGAAGGGCGTCAGCGATGTCTTCGACCTCGCCAAGACCGCCGACCTGCTCATTGCCGGCATCGGCACCGCCGAGCGTGAGGCCTCGCTTGTCGCCACCGGCATGATCGAGAAGGGCGAGATGGAGGAGATTCGCCGCAACGGCGGCGTCGGCGAACTGCTCGGCCATTTCTTCGACGATGCCGGAAAGGCCGTTGCGACGACCCTTTCCAACCGGGCGCTGGCACTGGCGCGCGAAGACATCAGCAACCGCAGGATTGTCGCCGTCGCCGGCGGCAAGGTGAAGGTTCGCGCCATCAAGTCAGTGCTGGAGGGCCGCTATCTCAAGGGCCTGATAACCGACGAGCGGACGGCGCGATCGCTCGTGGAACAGACGCCGGTCGGGTAGCCGGCAACCATTTCGTTGAAACTACCCTGTGGAGGAGAAGAGAAATGCATGAGAAAGAGAAAGACCTCATCGACGCATTCCTGCGTGGACAAGTCGACCGCCGTGGGCTGATCAAGGGCCTCGGTGCAATGGGCCTTGCCGCCAGCACCGCCGGCACACTGCTCAATTTCGGGCAGACCCGCGCCCTGGCGGCTGATTTCGACTGGCAGGCGCATAAGGGCAAAACCATCAAGCTGTTGCTCAACAAGCATCCTTACGCCGATGCGATGATCGCCAACCTCGACAATTTCAAGAAGCTGACCGGCATGGAAGTCGTCTATGACGTATTCCCGGAAGACGTCTATTTCGACAAGGTTACCGCCGCGCTGTCGGCCAGCTCGCCCGAATACGATGCCTTCATGACCGGCGCCTACATGACCTGGACCTACGGCCCGGCCGGCTGGATCACCGACCTCAACGAATGGATCAAGGATCCGGCCAAGACCAACCCGAAATATGCCTGGGACGACTTCCTGCCAGGCGTCAAGAACTCCTGCGCCTGGAACGGCCAGCCGGGCGGCGCGCTCGGTTCGGCGGACGCCAAGCAATGGTGCATTCCGTGGGGCTTCGAGCAGAACAACATCACCTACAACAAGGGCATGTTCGACAAGGTCGGCGTCAGCGTTCCCGGCAATATGGATGAGATGGTCGCTACGGCGGCGAAGCTCACCAAGGACGTCGGCGGTGGCGTCTACGGCATCGGCGTGCGCGGCTCGCGCTCCTGGGCAACGATCCACCCGGGCTTCCTGTCGGCCTACGCCAATTTCGACCAGAAGGACCTGAACGTCTCGGCTGACGGCAAGCTGTCGGCCGCGATGAGCACCGCCGAATCCAAGGCTTTCCACAAGCAGTGGGTCCAGATGATCCAGGAGAGCGGCCCGAAGGACTGGTCGACCTACACCTGGTATCAGGTCGGCACCGATCTCGGTGCAGGTGCTTCGGCGATGATTTACGACGCCGACATCCTTGGCTACTTCATGAATGGCGGCGACAACAAGATGGCCGGCAAGCTCGCCTTTTCGGCATTCAAGGCCAATCCTGCCGCCAAGGCGCCGACGCCCAATATTTGGATCTGGTCGCTGTCGATGTCCAACTTCTCCAAGGACAAGGACGCCACCTGGTACTTCATGCAATGGGCATCCGGACCCGAGCATGCATTGTTCGGTGCGACCAAGATGGACTTCGTCAATCCGGTTCGTCAGTCGGTCTGGAACGACGAGATGTTCCGCGAGAAGCTGAACAAGAGCTATCCGGGTTATGTCGAGATGTTCGACGTCTCGGCGCCAGGCGCCAGCATCAAGTTCACCCCGCAGCCGCTGTTCTTCGATCTCACCACCGAATGGGCGGCGACGCTGCAGAAGATGGTGGCCAAGGAAGTGCCGGTCGACGAGGGCCTCGACAAGCTGGCCGAGAGCATCAACAGCCAGCTCAAGGAAGCCGGGCTCGGCTAAGCCGCGGCCAAGGCTGACCCGTCCGCGGGCCAGCCTTTGAGATGTGATACGTTTGCGACGCGGTCCCGAAAGGTGCCGCCTGCTCGCCCGACCGGCCGCCTTGCTCCCTTGGGCGGCCGGGACGGCGAAGCAACAGGATGACGGAGCAGCCGATGACTGCGGCGACAATACAAAGAAACAGGCCGTCGGGCTTCAGGATCAGCAAGCGGGTGCTGCCCTATCTCCTCAGCCTGCCGGCTCTGCTGGTCTGCATCGGCATCCTGATCCCGTTCCTGACGTCGGTGGTCTATTCGTTCCAGCGCTACCGGTTGAGCCAACCCTGGGCGCGGCAGTTCAACTGGGGCGACAACTATATCTCCTTCTTCACCGACCCGAAGTTCTGGAACACGCTGGAGATCTCGCTGCTCTACGCCGGCATCACCGTTGTGCTTGAACTGCTTCTCGGTCTCGGCATCGCCATGCTGCTGCAAAAGCGCTCGACGCTGAACAACTTCATCTCGATCATGCTGCTGATGCCGCTGATGACGGCGCCGGCGCTCGCCGCGCTGATGTGGAAGCTGATGACCAATCCCGGTTTCGGCGTGCTCAGCTATCTCGCCAGCCTGATCGGGTTGCAGGATTTCCGCTGGGCCTCGTCTCCGTCGACGGCACTGCTCACCGTCGTTCTTGTCGACATCTGGGTCTACACGCCCTTTATCATGATCCTGCTGCTTGCCGGCCTGCGCAGCCTGCCGACGCAGCCCTTCGAGGCGGCAGCACTCGACGGCGTGCCACGCAGCTTCGTCTTCTTCCGCATCACACTGCCGATGCTGACCCCCTACATCTTGACGGCGACCTTGTTCCGCCTGCTCGATTCGATCCAGCAATTCGACATCATCTACGCTATGACCCAGGGCGGTCCGGGCGACACGCTGACCGTGTTCCAGGTCGAGGCCTATCTCAATTTCTTCCAGTCGACCAATGTCGGCCGCTCGGCGGCACTGATGATCATCCTGTGGGCGATCACCTATTTCCTCTCGAACATTTTCATCAAGAACTGGCTGCGGCTGCGCGAACGCGCCCGCGGCCAGGCATAGGAGGCTGGCGTGGAACACACCTCGCTTCTCGAACGCATCCTGCGCGGCATTGCCCTGGCGCTGGTCGTGATCTTCTTCATGTTCCCGATCGTCTGGATCCTGATGATGTCGTTCCAGACCAACGAGACAATCCTGCGGATTCCGCCGCAGCTTGTCTTCGAGCCGACGCTCGCCAACTACACTGCCTTGATCACCGGCAAGCTGATGACGGCGGCCGGCACGCTCGATATCGCCTTCATGCGCAACCTCTGGAATTCCGTCTTCCTGTCGGTCACCTCGGTTGCCGTCGCGTTGCTGCTCGGCGTTCCGGCGGCCTACGCCTTTGCGCGGCACAAATTCCGCGGCTCGGAGGACATTGCCTTTACGCTGCTGTCGTTCCGGTTTGCGCCGGCGCTGCTGGTGCTCCTGCCGCTCACCCTCTATTTCCAGAAGCTCGGGCTGGCCAACACCTATATCGGGCTGATCTGGGTCTATCAGCTGATCTGCCTGCCGTTGATCCTGTGGATCGTGCGCGGCTATTTCGAGGACATTCCCGCCGACATCGAATACGCCTACCGCATTGCCGGACATTCCTGGTTTGCCACCTTCCGCAAGATCGCGCTGCCGCTCGCCGGCCCAGGCATTGCCGCTGCCGGTCTGCTCGCCTTCATCTTTGCCTGGAACAATTTCGTTTTTGCGCTGGTGCTCGCCTCGGCCGACAAGCAGCCGGTGACGGTCGGCGCGCTCGCCTTCATCACCTCCTCGGGCATCCAGTACGGCCAGATCTCGGCGGCGATCGTGCTGTCGATCACGCCAACGCTGGCGCTCGCGCTCTATGCACAACGCTATCTCGTCGAAGGCCTGTCGCTTGGCGCGGTGAAAGGATAGTCCGATGGCAAGCCTCGAACTGCGAAACATCGTCAAGCGCTATAAAAGCCAGACTGTTCTCGACAATCTGTCGCTGACCGTCGCCGACGGCGAAACGCTGGTCCTGTTCGGGCCGTCCGGCGCCGGCAAGACCGTGCTGCTGCGGCTGGTGGCCGGCGTCATCGACCCCGACGAGGGAAAGATACTCATCGGCGGCGAGGACATGACCGATCTCGACGCCGAGTTCCGCGGCGTCGGCATGGCATTTCAGAACTTCGCGCTGTTCCCGCATATGACGGCGTTCGATAACATTGCGACGCCGCTGCAGGCGAAGCACTCATCGCAAGGCACGATAAAGACCGGCGTCGAGAGCGTCGCCAAGCTGTTGAAAATCGGCCATGTGCTCAGCCACAAGCCACGGGCGCTGTCCAACGGCCAGAAGCAACGCACCGCACTTGCCCGCGCCCTGGTCGGCTCGCCGCCGCTGCTGCTGCTCGATGATCCCTTGCGCAACGTCGATGCCAAATTGCGCTTCGAAATGCGGCTGGAATTGCCAAGACTGCTGGCGGATCGTGGCGCGACCGTCATCTACGTCACCCAGGACTACAAGGAAGCGATGGCGCTCGGCGACCGCATCGCGGTGATGTCGCAGGGCGTCGTCAAACAGCTCGGCACGCCCGAGCAGATCTACCGCGAGCCGGCCAACGTCGAGATCGCCCGGCTGTTCGGCGATCCGACCATCAACCTTCTGGACGTCAAGCCGGCGCGGGACGCCAAGGGCATCTATGTCGGCCTGTCCAACGTCCAGGTCCATCTTGCCGGCGCTCATGAGGCGGCGGTCGGCCGCGACTGCGTGATCGGTTTGCGGCCGGAGGCGCTGGCGTTTGTCGATGAACGCACGCCCGGCGCCATCCCGGTGACGGTCGAGGCCGAGACGCCGCTCAACGAGAAGATCGTCACGCTGGTGCGCACCGTGCGCGGCCGTGAAATCCTGGTTTCGCGTCCTTCCGGGACACCGGGCCAATCCGAGGGCAAGGTCTACATTGCCGTCGACAGTAAAAGCGCCCTTTTGTTCGATCGCACAAGCGGCGAGCGCATCGGCTCGAAAAACGTCGTCAATTTGCGCAGCGGAGAAGCGGCATGAGCCCGACCGCAATCACCATTTCGGGCGTCGACAAGTTCTACGGTCCGATCGACCGCGGCGTACACGCCGTCAAGAACCTGACGATGGAAATCGCCAAGGGCGAGATCGTGGCGCTGCTCGGCTCGTCCGGCTGCGGCAAGACCTCGACATTGCGCATGATCGCAGGCTTCGAAGAGGTCTCGCGCGGCACCATCGCGGTTGCCGGCCGCAAGGTGCACACGTTGCCGCCGGTCAGGCGCAACGTCGCAATGGCCTTCGAGGGCTATTCGCTCTACCCGCCGCTGACCGTGCGCGAGAACATGGCCTTCGCCCTCAAGGCGGCCAGGCTGGCGAAGAGTGCGGTCGATGCAAAGGTTGCCAACATCGCCAAGCTGCTCGAGATCGAGGACATTCTCGAGCGCTATCCGAGCTCGATCTCCGGCGGCCAGCAGCAGCGCGCCAGCCTCGGCCGGGCGCTGATCCGCGAGGCCGACCTGCATCTGCTGGACGAGCCGATGGGCCAGCTCGAGCCGCAGCTTCGCGCCGTGCTGCGCGGCCGCATCAAGCACTTCATCAAGGAGCGCGGCCTGACCGCGATTCTGGTCACCCACGACCAGACCGAGGCCAATGCGCTGGCCGACCGCATCGCCGTTATGGAGGGCGGCGTGCTGCAGCAGTTCGATACGCCTGACAGGCTCAAGGAGCGGCCGGCAAACCTGTTCACCGGCACCTTCGTCGGCGAGCCGCCGATGAATGTCTTCGAGGCCTATGTCGGCACGGCTGCCGGCAAGATCAGTCTCAAGCTGCCCGACGGGCTTTCGCTCGACTACGACAAGGATGCGTTCAGCGGCCCGGTTCGCGACGAATTGCTCAACCGCCAACGCGTCGTCATCGGCGTCAGGCCCTATGCCGTGCGCCGCTCGAAGGATGGCGTCCCGGCCATGGTTTCGGCCAATCAATGGCTTGGCGACCAGACCCATATTGCCGCCGATTTCGCCGGCGGTTCGCTGGTTCTGGTCGAACATGACCGGACGCGCCTGGAGCTCGGCGCACCGATCAAGATCAGCATCGATCCGAAAAACCTGCACGTCTTCGATCAGGCGAGCGGCGACGCCATTTCGCACGGCACGGAGCTTGCTTGATGCAGGATGTGCTGATCGGCATCGACGCCGGCACGTCTGTCATAAAATCCGTCGCCTTTGACACGGCGGGCAGGCAGATCGCGTCCGCCGCGCTGCCCAATAAATACGAGACACTGCCGGGCGGCGGTGCCGAGCAGGACCTGACACGCACCTGGGCCGATACCGCGACGACCTTGCGCGAGCTTGCCGACAAGGTGCCGGATCTCGCCAGCCGGACCATTGCCATCGCCGTGACCGGGCAGGGCGACGGTACCTGGCTGATCGACAAGGATGGCGAGCCGGTTGCCAAGGGCTGGCTGTGGCTCGACGCGCGCGCTGCCGCGGTCGTCGAGGAGATCCGCGCGCGGCCGGAGGACCGGCTGCGCTTCGAAAAGACCGGCAGCGGGCTCGCTGCCTGCCAGCAGGGATCGCAGTTCGTGTTCATGAAGCGCCACATGCCCGCGATGCTTGCCAATGCAGCGACGGCGTTCCACTGCAAGGACTGGCTCTATTTCAAGTTGACCGGCCACCGCGCCACCGACCCGTCCGAGGGCACCTTCACCTTCGGCGACTTCCGCACGCGCGGCTATTGCGATGATGTGCTCGAGGTACTCGGCGTCACCGATCTCCGGCATCTGTTGCCGCCCATCGTCGATGGCACCAGGCAAAGCACCTCGCTGTCGGTGGCAGCAGCCGATGCGACCGGCCTGCTCGCCGGCACACCGGTCGTTCTGGCCTATGTCGATGTCGCCTGCACGGCGCTTGGCGCCGGCCTGTTCGATCGCGAGCGCAAGCCGGGATGCTCGATCATCGGTTCCACCGGCATGCATATGCGGCTTGCCGAAACACCGGACGAGGTGCTGCTCAACGAGGCTGCAACCGGCTACACGATGACGATGCCGGCACCCGGCGTCTTTGCGCAGATGCAGTCGAACATGGCGGCAACGCTCAATATTGACTGGGTCCTTGGCCTCGCCTCCGGCATTCTCGCCTCGCAAGGGATTACGCGGACCAATGGCGAGATGATCGCGCTGGTCGACCAGTGGATATCGTCGTCTGAGCCAGGCTCGCTGCTCTACCAGCCCTATGTCTCGGAGGCCGGCGAGCGCGGGCCGTTCGTCGATGCCAATGCCAGGGCCGGCTTCATCGGCATTTCGTCCAGGCACGGCTATGCCGACATGGTCCGCGCGGTGTTCGAGGGGCTGGCTTTCGCGGCACGCGATTGCTACGCCGCCATGGGGCCACTGCCCAAGGAAATCCGCCTGACCGGCGGAGCGGCCAGGAGCCCGGCTCTGCGCAAGATCCTGGGTGCTGCGGTCGGCGCCGACATTCGCACCAGCGAGCGCGAGGAGGCCGGTGCTGCGGGCGCCGCAATGATTGCTGCGGTCTGCGTCGGCCAGTACGCATCGATGGACGATTGCGTCAGTGAATGGGTCACGCCTTTGCTCCGTGCGGCCGAGCCCAGCGACCGGAAACTTGCCGGTGCCTACGAGGCGATGGCCCCATCCTACACATTGGCGCATGAGGCGCTGCGGCCGGTCTGGCGTTCGATGGCCGCGTCCAGGCAAACCGACGTGAATTGAGAAGAGCATGCCCAAGAAAATTGCGATCATCGGCGACCGCTTCATGCTTCCGGAAGTGTTTCGCGAGAAAATCGAGGCGGCCTGCGGCGACAACCTCGACATCCGCAGCATTGAGACCGCTTGGCCCGACGAGCCGATGCAATTCGGCAATGCCGCGCTTGGTCTGGACAAGGTCAAGGAGTATTTCGGCGATCCCGACGAGGTGGTGGATTTCATCGGCGACGCCGAAATCTTCGTCACCCAGCTTGCGCCGCTCTCCGAAAGCATGATGCAGCGCCTGCCCACGCTCAAGCTGGTTGCGGTCTCGCGCGGCGGACCGATCAACATCGACATGGCCGCCGCCAAGGCCCACGGCATCACCGTGGTCAATGTGCCCGGCCGCAACGCCAGCGCCGTGGCCGAGTTCACCATCGGCGCCATTCTCGCTGAAACGCGGCTGATCCGCGTCGGTCACGAAGCCTTGCGCAAGGGCGAATGGCGCGGCGATCTCTACCGCGCCGATCGCACCGGCCGCGAGCTCAACGAAATGACCGTCGGCGTCATCGGCTACGGCAATATCGGCACCAGGCTGGTTCGCCTGCTGCGCGCCTTCGGCTGCCGCATCCTGGTTTGCGATCCCTATGTGCAATTGAGCGCCGAGGACCGCAATGCCGGCGTCGAACTGGTTGCGCTGGACGATCTGCTGTCGCGCTCCGATGTGGTCACGCTGCATTCCCGGGTCACCGAGGAGACGCGCGGCCTGATCGGCAAGAACGCCATCGCCCGGATGAAACCCGGCGTAATCTTCGTCAATACCGCGCGCGGACCGCTGGTCGACTACGATGCGCTCTACGAGGCGCTCGTCTCGGGGCAGATCGGCAGCGCTATGCTGGAGACGTTCGCCGTCGAGCCGGTGCCTGCCGACTGGCCGCTGTTGCAACTGCCGAACGTGACGCTGACGCCGCATATCGCCGGCGCGTCGGTACGCACCGTGACCTACGCGGCCGAGCAGGCGGCCGAGGAAGTGCGCCGCTTCATCGCCGGTCTGCCGCCGGTCAACCCATGCTGACGGTGGGGCCTAAGGTGAGATGAGCAGTGACAGCGAAATCGTCGATCTCTTCGTCATCGGCGGCGGTGTCAATGGCGCCGGCATTGCGCGCGATGCAGCAGGCCGGGGGCTGTCGGTCATCCTCTGCGAAAAAGACGACCTCGCCGAGGGCACCAGTTCGCGATCGGGAAAGCTCGTCCATGGCGGTTTGCGGTACCTCGAATATTACGAGTTCCGCCTGGTGCGCGAGGCGCTGATCGAGCGCGAGGTGCTGCTGGAATCGGCGCCGCACATCATCTGGCCGATGCGCTTCGTGCTGCCACACAGCCCCGATGACCGGCCGGCCTGGCTGGTCCGGCTCGGCCTGTTCCTCTACGACCATCTTGGCGGCCGCAAGCGGCTGCCGGCCACGCGTACGCTCGACCTGCGCACCGCGCCCGAAGGCGCGCCGATCAAGGACGCCTTCAAGCGCGGCTTCGAATATTCCGACTGTTGGGTCGACGACGCTCGCCTGGTCGTCATCGACGCGCTCGACGCCGCTGAGCGCGGAGCCAGGATATTCACCCGCACCGCCTGCATAGCCGCCCGTCGCGAAAACGGCCTGTGGTCGGTGGAGATGCGCGACGGTCGAACCGGCGTCAGGACCACAGTCCGGGCACGGGCGCTGATCAACGCCGCCGGACCCTGGGTCAACGACGTCATCAACCGCGTCGCCGGCCAGAATTCCAGGCGCAACGTGCGCCTGGTCAAGGGCAGCCACATCGTTGTGCCGAAATTCTGGGAAGGGCGGCAGGCCTATCTGGTCCAAAACAGCGACAAGCGCGTGATCTTCATCAATCCCTACCAGAACGATCTGGCGCTGATCGGTACCACCGACATTCCCTATGACGGGCGGCCGGAAGACGTGACCGCCGATGCGAGCGAGATCGATTACCTGATCAAGGCAGTCAATCGCTACTTCAAGCGCCAGCTCGCACGAAGCGATGTCGTCTACTCGTTTTCCGGCGTCAGGCCGCTCTATGACGACAATGCCGACAATCCGAGCGCGGTGACCCGCGATTACATATTCGAACTCGACGCACCGGCTGGGCAGGCGCCGCTGCTTTCGGTCTTCGGCGGCAAGATCACCACCTTCCGCAAATTGGCCGAGCACGCGCTCGACCGTATCGCCCCGTTCTTTCCGAAAATGGGCAAGCCGTGGACCTCGAAAGGGCACCTGCCGGGCGGCGATATCGCCAATGCCGATTTCGAGCAGTTTCTGGGCGACCTCGGCCATGAATTTCCCTGGATGCCGGCATCGCTGGTCAAGCATTACGGCAGGCTCTACGGCACAAGGACGCGCGATCTGGTCGGCGCGGCCACCTCGCTCGCCGAACTGGGCCGGCGCTTCGGCAAGGATTTTTTCGAGCGCGAAGCCAATTACCTGTTCGAGCATGAATGGGCCGAGACCGCCGCCGATGTCCTCGAACGGCGCACCAAGCACGGCCTGCATCTGTCCGCCGCGGAAAGAGAAGCCTTCGAGGACTGGTGCTCGAGCCGGCTGGCAAAGGCCGGCTGATGGCCTTTACGCTTTCGCTCAACACCAATCCGCTGGTCAACCGCTTTGCCGAGCCGGACGACCTGATCGATACGATCGCCTACGACATCGGCATCCGCGACGTGCAGCTCACGCATGAATTCGTCAATCCCGGCTGGCCGGCGGCGACGATCTCGAAATTCCTCCGCCTGTTTCGCACCGCGCTCAACCGCACCGGTGTGCGCGTGACCTCCGCGATGACCGGCCCTTACGGCCGGCTCAATCATTTCGGCCATCCCGATGCCGACGTGCGGCGCTACTACGTCGACTGGTTCAAGACCTTTTCAGAAGTTTCGGCCGAGCTCGGCGCCGCGGGCATGGGCACGCAATTCGCGATCTTCACCCACCGGGATTACGACAATCCTGAGCGTCGCGCGCGGCTTTTCGACATCGCGCTGGAATGCTGGCGCGAGGTCGCCGAGCATGCCAAAACAGCCGGCTTGACCTACCTGTTCTGGGAGCCGATGTCGGTCGGCCGCGAATTCGGCCATACGATCGAAAGCTGCCGGGCACTGCAGCGCGAGATCGAAGCGGCCGGCATGGCCGTCCCGCTCAAGATGATGGTCGACATCGACCATGGCGACGTGACCTCGAGCAATCCGGCGGACACCGACCCTTATGCCTGGGCCGAAGCCTTTCCCAGGCAATCGCCGATCATCCACGTCAAGCAGTCGTCGATGAACAAGGGCGGCCATTGGCCGTTCACTGCGACCTACAACAACGACGGCCGTATCACGCCGGAAAAGCTCCTTCAGACGGTGCGTCGCGGCGGCGGCGTCGACAACGAGATCTGCCTCGAATTGTCGTTCCGCGAGCGCGAGCCCGTCGACCACCAGGTCATCGCCATGATCCGCGAGTCGGTCGACTACTGGGCACCATTTATCGAGACCGGCAGGGCCGATCTCTTGCCGCGAGCATGATCGGATGAGCAGGAGCTGAGGCAGCTCCTGCTCAGAACCGGAATACGTCAGCCAAATTTCGGATCGAGGCTTCCGGACTTGTAGCGCTTGGCCATTTCCGACAGCGGCAGCGGCTTGATCTTCGGTGCGTTGCCGGCGGTGCCGAATTGCTCGAAGCGCTCCTTGCACAGCTTCCGCATCGCGGCCATTGCCGGTGTCAGATATTTGCGCGGATCGAATTCGCTCGGGTTCTCGGTCAGCACCTTGCGGATTGCGCCGGTCAGCGCCATGCGGTTGTCGGTATCGATATTGATCTTGCGCACCCCGTGCTTGATGCCGCGCTGGATCTCTTCGACCGGCACGCCCCATGTCGGCTTCATCTGGCCGCCATATTTGTTGATGATCTCCTGCAACTCCTCTGGCACCGAGGACGAGCCGTGCATGACGAGATGCATACTCGGCAGACGGCGGTGGATTTCCTCGATGACGTTCATGGCCAGTACAGCGCCGTCCGGCTTGCGGCTGAACTTGTAGGCGCCGTGGCTGGTGCCCATGGCGACGGCCAGCGCATCGACACGGGTGTCGCGCACGAATTGTTCGGCCTGCACCGGGTCGGTCAGCAGCTGGTCGTGGCTGATGACGCCCTCGACGCCATGGCCGTCTTCCTGCTCGCCGCCGCCCATCTCAAGCGATCCAAGGACGCCGATCTCGCCTTCCACCGCGACGCCGCCCCAATGCGCCATGTCGACGACGCGGCGGGTGATGCCGGAATTATAGGCGTAGTCGGCCGGCGTCTTGCCGTCTTCCTTCAGCGATCCGTCCATCATCACCGAAGTGAAGCCGTGCTGGATCGCGGTGACGCAAGTGGCTTCGTTGTTGCCATGGTCGAGATGCATGCAGACCGGGATATCGGGATGGATTTCGACCAGCGCGTCGATCAGCTTGGCTAGCACCACGTCGTTGGCGTAGGCTCGCGCGCCGCGGCTGGCCTGCAGGATAACCGGCGATTTGGTCTCCTCGGCTGCCTCCATGATGGCGAGGCCCTGTTCCATATTGTTCATGTTGAAGGCAGGCACGCCATAGCCGTATTCGGCGGCATGATCGAGCAATTGTCTCAGTGTGATGCGAGCCACTCAGTAGTCTCCCGTATCCGGTTTCGAGCCAGTGTTTGCGGGCCGTTCGGTTGTCGTCGAGCCCCTGATGCTTCTGGCCGGATTTCCGCGGCACCGCAACCGCTGGGCGCTCGGCCGGCAGCAATTCTTGTTACAGGACGCGACCAGAAGCGTCATGACATCCCATAGAGATATAACATTATCACAAAAAATTGGTGGCTTGTGCAACGTTTGCTGTTATATCTCGGAACCGGATTGCACGAGGAAGCCGCGGAAATGAAGAGCGACGGCCGTCGGCAAGGCATCATGGATTTTCTGATGGACATCGGCACCGCCAGTGTCGACGATCTTGCCTCACGCTTCGGCGTGTCAAAGATGACTGTCCACCGCGACCTCGACGAGCTCGAGGAAAGCGGCTTCCTGCGCAAGGTGCGCGGCGGCGCCTCGATCCAGCCGAGCAGCCTTTTCGAGAGCGATTTCCGCTACCGCCAGCGGCTGGCCGGCGACGAGAAGAAGCGCATCGCCGCCGCTGCCGTGACGATGATCGAACCGGGTCAGACGGTGATCATCGACGACGGCTCAACCGCGGGCGGCGTTGCTCGGCAGCTTGCCGATCTGCGTCCGCTGACGGTGATCTCGAACAATCTGGCTGTCATCCAGGATTTGGCGGGCGTTGCCGGCATCAACCTGATTGCGCTCGGCGGCCAATACAACAAGAAGTTTCACGGCTTCTTCGGCCTGCTCGCCGAGGACACGCTGAAATCATTGCGCGCCGATGTCGCGTTCATGTCGTCATCGGCCATCCATGGTGCCTCTGCCTTTCACCAGGATCAGGAAGTGGTCCAGACCAAACGGCTGATGATGGCCGCAGCAGCGCGCAAATATCTGCTAGTCGATCATGGGAAATTCGGCCGCACTGCCTTGCACTTCCTGACAGATCTCAAGGCCTTTGACACGGTCTTCACCGGCCGCGAGCCGCAGCCGCAGATGCGCGCCGCGCTGGATGGTGCCGGCGTTTCGCTGACAGTGATCGCAGAATAGGAGGGCACGTATGGTTTATTGGGTCGGCACCAGCTGGAAAATGAACAAGACGCTCGCCGAGGCGTTGGCTTTCGCCGAGGCGCTGGCGGAGTTCGTCCCCGGTTTCGACGAGCGCATCCAGCCTTTCGTCATCCCGCCCTTCACGGCGATCCGCGAGGTCAAGAAAGCGCTGTCGCCGACGCGCATCAAGGTCGGCGCGCAGAACATGCATTGGGCCGACGCCGGTGCCTGGACCGGCGAGATCTCGCCGGCCATGCTGAAAGACTGCGGGCTCGACATGGTCGAGCTCGGCCACAGCGAACGGCGCGAGCATTTCGGCGAGACCGACAAGGCTGTCGGGCTGAAGACTGCGGCGGCGGTGAAGCACGGTCTCGTGCCACTCATCTGCGTCGGCGAGACCTTGGCTCAACGCGACAGCGGGCAGGCCGCTGCGGTGCTGGCCTTGCAGGTGCACGGCGCGCTGCAGTTTCTCGAAGGCGCGGCGAAGGCGGCGACGATCCTGTTTGCCTATGAGCCCGTCTGGGCGATCGGCGACAAGGGCGTGCCGGCCAGTTCGGACTATGCCGACAGGCAGCAGGCGCTAATCAAGAAAATCGCACGCGACCTGCTGCCGGTGGTGCCGCCGGTGCTTTATGGCGGCAGCGTCAATCCGCAAAATGCCGCCGAACTGGTCGGCCAGCCCAACATCGACGGCTTGTTCATCGGCCGCTCGGCCTGGCAGGCGGACGGCTATATCGACATCCTCAAGCGCGCCTCGGCGGCGATCTGAATCATCAAACAGGAAGGAAACGGAACATGAAAATTGCCATTGGAGCTGATAGCGCCGGCAAGCCGCTGCTCGACGTCATTGCCGCTCACCTCGCTACCAAGCCCGGCCTCACGGTTAGCGACCTCAGCCAGTCGGGCTACTATGCCGACCTGTCACAGAAGCTCGCGCAGACCATCCTGGACGGCGAAAACGATCGCGGCATCCTGTTTTGCGGCACCGGCATCGGCGTATCCATATCCGCCAACAAGGTGCCCGGCATTCGCGCCGCACTCACCCACGACACCTATTCGGCCGAGCGCGCGGCAAAATCCAACAACGCCCAGATCATCACCATGGGCGCCCGGGTTATCGGCCCGGAACTGGCCAAGTCGATCGTCGATGCATGGCTTGCATCGGAATTCGATGAGAAGGGACCATCGGCCGGCAATGTCCAGGCGATCGACAGGCTCGACGCGGCGAAGCGGGGTTAAGCCAGACTGTTCCACATCGCTCTGATGATCGTCACGGCCGATGCGGCGCCGGGGTCCATATGCCCGAGCGAGCGCTCGCCGAGCCGCGATGAGCGGCCCTTGGCGGCGATCATGTCCTTGGTCGCCTCGGCACCTCGTTCAGCCGCTGCAAGTGCAGCCTCCAGGCTCTCGGACAGGCTCTTGCCGGCTTCCTGCGCGGCACCCGCTGCTTGCGCCGCCGGCAGCCAGGCGTCGACCATGGTCTTTTCGCCGAGCTCGGCCTTGCCGCGATCCTGGATGCCTTGCGCCATCGCCCGGAGCATGGCGATGATGTCAGCGTCCTCCAGAATTGCCTTGCCTTTGACGGCGGCGGCACCGCGCATGAAGGCGGTCGCATAGAGCGGGCCTGACGAGGCGCCCACCGCGTTGAGGAAGGATTTCGCCGCAGTGTTGAGCAGCGCCGTCGGCTCGGTCGCCGCGAGGTCGAGTTGCGCTAGTGCATCGCGCGCAGCAGTGAAGCCTAGTGCCATGGCGATGCCATGGTCGGCGTCGCCGATGACGCCGTCGAGTTGGCAGAGCCTGTCCTTGTCGGCGTCGATCGTCGCCGCGATCTCATCGAACATTCTTTTCAAGCCGACTGAATCGATCGAGGTCATGATGCTTTCTCAGCCGGCGCGGAACATGGCGCAGTCGCAAGGATGGTCGAGCATCGCCTGCAACTCGCCGTCGAGATGCATCAGCGTCACCGAGGCGCCGGCCATTTCGAGAGAGGTGCAGTAATTGCCGACCCAGGTCGCGTGGACGGAAACGCCGATCTCGTCGAGCCTCTGCTTGACCCGCCGGTTCATGATGTAGAGTTCCATCAGCGGCGTCGAGCCGAGCGAATTGACCAGAACGGCGACCTTATCGCCGCGCGCCGGCGCCATCTCGTCGAGGACCTTGTCCAGCATTTCGTCGGTGATCTCGTCGGCCGTTTTCAACTTTCCGCGCGCGATGCCTGGCTCGCCATGGATGCCCATGCCGATCTCCATCTCGTCCGGTCCGATCTCGAAATTGGGCCGGCGGGTCTGCGGCAGCGAGCAGGGCGACAGCGCCACGCCCATGGTGAAGGTGTGATCGTTGGCCTTCCTGGCGATACGCTCGCATTCATCGAATGACAGCATCTGGTCGCATGCGGCACCGGCGGCCTTGAAGATGAAGAAATTGCCGGCGACGCCGCGCCGCTTCTGCCTCTGGTCGCGCGGCGCCGAGGCGACATCGTCGGTGGTCAGCACGGTGCGCACCTCGATGTCGTCCATCGCCGCCATTTCGGCGGCCATGTCGAAGTTCATCACGTCGCCGGCATAGTTGCCGTACATGAACAGCACGCCGGCGCCACCGCTGGCCGCCTTGGCGCATTCGAGGATCGGGTCCGGCGGCGGCGAAGCGAAGACATTGCCGATCGCGGCGGCGTCGGCCAGCCCCTTGCCGACGAAGCCGAGGAAGGTCGGCTCATGGCCCGAGCCGCCGCCGATGACAAGGCCGACCTTGTCTGGGCGCGGTCCGTCGCGGGCGATAATGGCGCGCGGACTGCCGTCCGCGCTTCTGAGGTGGCGCGGATGCGCGGCCAGAATACCCTCCAGCATCTCGTCGACGGAGCGATTGCCGTCATTGATGATCTTCTTGGTCTGCACCGGCATCCTCCTGCTTCGTGAGATACTACAGCGCCTTACCGGGATTTCCACCCGGCGGTGGAGGTTTCACGCCGCGATGTGTTCGCGTGCTGCCAGCAGTTGCACGCAGGCACTGGCCGCCTCTTTGCCCTTGACCTTGAAATGTTCGAAGAAGAAGCGGTGATGGTCCGCGCTGTCATGGTAGTTGTGCGGCGTCAGCACCGCCGAAAGCACCGGCACGCCAGTCGACAATTGCACATTCATCATGCCGTCGATGACCGCGCTTGCAACAAACTCGTGCCGGTAGATGCCGCCATTGACGACGAACGCGGCGCCGAGGATAGCGGCATAGCGGCCGGTCACGGCAAGCGTCTTTGCATGCAGGGGAATCTCATAAGCGCCAGGCACATCGAAGACATCGACGGCAAAGCGTTTCTCTCCGAGAACCGCCAGTTCCGCCTCGAATGCTTCAACGCATTGGTCGACGATATCGGCATGCCAACGCGCGCGAATGACGGCAACGCGGATCGTTTCATAGTCGTTGTGGGAATGCTGATTCATGGGTCCATCCTTCCGTTTCGAACCAGAATCAGGACGCACGATACGGAGTCCGAACCGCGAAAGCGGACCGTCTTCCATTTCGTTCTCTTCCATCCGGACTGTGACCGTCGGCTCCGGAATCACACCGGATCTGCTGACCCCTCCGGCTAACCGGAGAGCGCTCGCGGGCTTGGGCCGAGACCCTTACCGCCGGTGGGGACTTTCACCCCGCCCTGAGAACATTGACGGCGTTTGTATGGAAGGGCCGGAAAGCGCTGTCAACCACCGGCGTCGTCGTCGATGGCGCAGAAATAGCGATCCGTTTCGACCTGGTCACCGTTGAGGGCGAGGGAGGAGAGCGTCAAATGGCGATCACCGGTAAGGCAGGCAGCACCTTGTCCAAGGTGATGGGAAATTCACGCACTCGCACGCCGGCCGCGTTGTAAACGGCGTTGGCGACAGCAGCCCCCGCACCGCACACGCCGAGCTCGCCGAGACCCTTTGCGCCAAGCGGGTTGGCCTTGTCGTCGTCTTCCTCGAGGAAGGCGACCTCCATATCGGGGACATCGCCATTGACCGGCACATGATACTCGGCAAGATCGTGATTGACGAAATGGCCGTAGCGCGGGTCGAGCACCGTCTGCTCCATCAGCGCTGCACCGATCCCCCAGGTCATGCCGCCGATGATTTGCGAGCGCGCGGTCTTGGCGTTGAGGATACGGCCCGCGCCGATCACAGCCAGCATCCGGCGCATGCGGATTTCACCGGTATCGCAATCGACAGCGACCTCTGCGAAATGCGCGCCATAGGAATGCTGCGAATAGGTCTTGTATGACTGGGTGGTGGCGCCCGCGGCTACGGAGCCTTCGGCTTCGAGCCCGTCGGGAGAGATCCCTCGGATAAGATCGGCCAGGCTCGCCGATCGCTGGCCGACCCTGACCTCGCCGTCGGCAAAGCTTGCCTCGGTGGCGTTCGCGCCGCGCAACGGCGAGGCTTCGTTCGACTGCGCCGCCTCCAAGATCTGTTTCTTGAGGACGTTGCACGCATTATACAAGGCCGAACCCGCGCTTGCTGCGCCCCAGGACCCGCCGGAGCCGGCGGTACGCGGGAAGCGGCTGTCGCCGAGCTCCACCTTGACGGACGAGATCGGCAGGCCGAGGCTCTCGGCGGCAATCTGGGTCAGGATCGTATAGGTGCCGGTCCCAATATCGGTCATGTCGAGCCGCGCCGTCACCCGACCGTCCCGGTCGATCGCAACCCGCGCCGTCGCCGCGCCGATATAGTTCGGACGGATCGCCGCCGCCATGCCGTGGCCGATAAGCTTGCGGCCCTCCCGAGTTCGGCCCGGTGTCGGGTTTCTCCGCTCCCAGCCGAAACGGCGGGCGCCTTCCTCCATGCAGGCGACGAGATTGCGGGTGGAGAACGGCACGCCGCGCTCGGGATCCTGTGCCGGTTCGTTGCGGATCCTGAGTTCGATCGGGTCCAGACCGGCGCGCTCGGCGAGCTCATCCATGGCGCATTCGAAAGCCAGCATGCCGGGCGCTTCGCCGGGAGAGCGCATCCATTCGCCGCGGTTGATGTCCAGCGGAACCAGGCGATGGCGGGTGAGACGGTTCGGCGCCGCGTAGAGCGAGCGCGCAAAAACTGCCGTTTGTTCGCAGTACTCCTCGAAGCTGGACGTTGCGGACCAGACATCGTGTGCGATCCCGGTGAGCCGCCCGTCAGTGTCCGCGCCGAGACGTACCTGTTGGACCATCTCTGCGCGATGACCGGCATTGGCGAACATCTGTTGTCGCGTCAGCGCGATCTTCACGGGGCGCTGCAGCACCTGCGCTGCAAGTGCGGCCAGGATCGTGTCGGCATGGGCAATCAGCTTGGAGCCGAAGCCTCCGCCGATGAAGGGGCTGACGATGCGCACTCGCTCGAGCGGGATGCGAAGCGTGCTGGCGACCCCGGCCCGGAAGTTCGCGAGGGTCTGCGCCGATGTACGGATCGTCAGCTCGTTGCCTGACCAGGCAGCAAGCGTCGCATGCGGCTCCATCGGATTGTGATGTTCGAAGGGGGTCCCGTAAGTGGAATCGATCTTGATCGGCGCCGTCGCAAAGGCGCGCTCGAAGTCGCCGACCACGCTGTCGGTCTCGAAGCCGGCATTGGTCCGCTTTGGCGCGTAGGCGTCGGCGATATATCCCGGTAGATCGTAGAGGCCCGGCTCCTCGTCGTAGCGTACTCTGATGAGGCCCGCAGCAGCGCGTGCAGCCTCGAACGTCTCCGCAACGACCAGCGCGACCGGCTCGTCGTAATACCGTACCCGATCGCTGTTGAGCGCGGGCCGGGGGCGCGTGAAGACCTCCGGCACCGTTGGCGTGACCGTTGGGCCGAAATCCGGCTGGGCCGGCGCATTCCGGTGCGTCATGACGAGCAGCACTGCCGGCGCCCGTTCGGCTTCGGCCGTGTCGATCTCGGCGATGCGGCCCTTGGCGACGGAGGCGCCGAGAATGTAGCTATAGGCTGTACCATCCAGCTCATTCTCGTAAGCGTATGTGGCGCCGCCCGTCACTTTGAGCGGACCGTCGATGCGGTCGATCGGCCGCCCGATGATGCCAACATCGGCACGAGGTTTCACCCTTGAATGGGTGGCGGAGCCGGGCAGTCCGGGTATGGTCTCGTTCATAAGTCACCTAAAGATTTTTCATCTGGAGTTCGGAAGCATCGAGGCCGCGACGACGCCGCTTCCTCGCACCTTTATGTTCGTCGCGCGGCGGCCGGAACTCACGCGGCGATCTCGCCGAAATACTCGCGAAACTCGACCAGCCTCCCTGTTGGGCCGGCTCGCATGAAGATCGCATGCAGGCCAGTGTAGGGCGCGCCACTGATTGTCCCGCTCCCGCGATCGCAGACGATGACCCAGTCGGCGGCGAAGAGCTTGAGATCGACGGTCGATTTCGTGATCCTGTTCCCCTGCGCTTGATGCGCGGCGGTCCAGGCTGCGAGTGCCCGCTTGCCTTCCGGCGGTCCGTGTCGGCCTCGTTGCTCGCCGACAGGGAATTGGAAGGTCATCGTCTCATCGCAACAATCAAGGAATGCCGTCCAGTCGCCAGAGGCCCAGCCGGCAAAGAAGGCGTCGACGGCGGCCTCGAGCCCGTGACGAGCTCCCGGATCGGATGCGGCGCCCCAGGCTGTGGCGGCAGAGACGAGAAGGCCGCCACCCGCGGCGGCAACGGCGCGTCGCGTGAGTTTCATATCGATCTCCTGCTCGGCGCCTGCAGCTGGGAACCGCGGTTCGGGGTCGTCGTCTCTGTCATCGTGTCGCCTCATGCACTCTCGGCGGCAGCAGCGAGCGTGTGCCGCATCGTCCGTTTCGCCAGCGGGATCTTGAAATCATTGACGCCATGCCCGACGGCTCCGGCGAGCGCGGCTTCGGCCGCGTCGCTAAAGGCACCGTCGGACGCCGCCGCGCCTGCCAGCGCGCGCTCCGCCTCCGTCGCGCGCCAGGGTTTCGCTGCCACGCCGCCCATGGCGATCCGAGCGCTTCGGATACGGTCGCCGCTTTTCTCGACGATTGCTGCCACCGACACCAGCGCGAAGGCGTAGGAAGCACGGTCGCGCACCTTGCGGTAAGCCTGTCGGCCGGGCGGTGGTGGCGGCAGGGCAACCGCAACGACTATTTCGCCGTGGCCGAGCACGGTCTCCACCTGGGGCGTCGCCTCGGGCAACCGATGGAAATCGCCGATCGGGATCGTGCGGGTCTCGCCGCCGGGCGAGACGGTCTCGATCCTGGCGTCGAGCCCGGACATGGCGACCGCCATGTCAGAAGGATGGACCGCGATGCAGGCTTCGCTCGCGCCGAGTACGGCGTGCATGCGGTTGAAGCCCTGAAGTGCCGCGCAGCCCGAACCCGGCTGGCGCTTGTTGCAGGGCATGTTGCGGTCGTAGAAATAGGGGCAGCGCGTGCGCTGCAGGAGATTGCCGCTGGTCGAGGCCTTGTTGCGTATCTGGCCGGACGCTCCCGCCAGCAGCGCTTGCGTGAGCATCGGGTAGCGCGACCTTACCCGCGGGTCGGCGGCGAGATTGCTATTGCGGACCTGGGCGCCGACCCGAAGCCCGCCTTCCGCCGTCTCCTCGATCCGATCAAGTGGCAGCCGGCTGATGTCGACGAGATGCGCTGGGCGCTCGATCTCGAGCTTCATCAGGTCGAGCAGGTTGGTGCCGCCGCTGATGAACTTGGCGTCCGGCCGGGCCGCAACCGCGGCCGCCGCCTGCTCAGCACTCGTCGCACGTTCATAAGTGAAGGACTGCATTGCTCATGCCTCCTCTGCCGCGTCGCGGATTGCAGCGACAATGTTCGGATAGGCGGCGCAACGGCAGATGTTGCCGCTCATCCGCTCGCGGATCTCGGCATCGGTGAGAGCGACGGAAGCCGCTGCCACGTCGGCGCTCGCATGGCTTGGCCAGCCGGCCCGCGCCTCGCCCAGCAAGCCAACCGCCGAGCAGATCTGGCCTGGCGTACAGTAGCCGCACTGGAAACCGTCGCGGGCGACGAAGGCGGCCTGGACCGGATGCAGCCGGTCACCCTCGGCAAGGCCCTCGACCGTGGTGATCTCGTCGCCTTCATGCATTGCGGCAAGCGTCAGGCAGGAATTGATCCGGCGCCCATCAACGAGCACCGTGCATGCGCCGCACTGGCCGTGGTCGCAGCCCTTCTTCGAGCCGGTGAGGCCGAGATGGTTGCGCAGGGCGTCGAGCAGCGTCGTCCGCGGGTCGAGCTCGATGGCAATATCCTTCGCGTTGATCCGTAACGACATCGTCATCGTCGGTAGTGGTGAGGACGACGCAGCCGCCGTGACGGTCTCGGCCGGCTCGGCGTCAACCGGTAGTCCGGTAGCCAGGAGCACCCCGGTCGCAACACCGCCTTCCAATACCATCCGACGCGTCGGCCCGCTCCTGTTGCCCGTTTTGGCCATGCATGATCTCCCAGCCGCAATGAAGCGCAGACGGCAACTTGACCCGAGCGAACCCTCGGGTTCTGTCACCCAACGACACTGGAGGTGGGAGTGCGGGCGGCGGCTTTCTTTCAAGAAACCGGCGGCACTATCAGGATTCTGGAGAAGAATTCACCCGATAGGCACGAGGCGTCATGCCCCTCAGACGTCGGAAGGTCGTGGTGAAGTGGCTCTGGCTTGAGAAGCCGAGCCGAAAGGCAATGACACCGATCGACAAACCCGTTTCGCGCAGCAGCACCTCCGCTCGCCGCACCCGTTCCTCGATCACATAGGCGTAGGGTGCAAGGCCGGTCGTCGCCTTGAAGCGACGCGCAAAACTGTCGACGGCCATGCCCGCGGCGGCTGCCAGCTCGCTTAGCGAAATGTCGGAATTCATATGCGCATCGATGTAATCCCGAACGCGACCAAGTGCCCGGCGGCTGAGACAGCCGTGACGTACAAACCGCGGTTGCTCCCGGCTCAGGTTGGCCACGCGGAGACTGACGAGGGCGACCAGATGCTCGACATAGGCAGTGTCTGGCTTGTGGCCGAGTGCCATCTCGTCACGAAGCGAACTCAGCAGCGTGGCGACGACCGCGTCTTTCTTGTTTACCAGTATAGGCAGGTTCCTCAGGCGTTCGCATCCGGGAAGCCCGATATCGGGATCGATCCACAGGGCTGAATAGGAGAGGTTTACATCGCGATAGAAGCCCTGTCGTTCCGCGCCTGCCGGGACGAAGGTGAGGGCTCCGGGACGGTCCATTCCGTCGTAAAGGGATCGTGCCTCGTGCCGGATGGATGTCTGGGACGTGCCGCCTTCTTCGGTCAGCACGATCAGATGATGAGGGGCTGTCCAGCGGAGCTCCGCCTCCCGGCACGCCCACCGCCGGTTGTCGAAGACGATCGAGGAGCTGACCCATGACGCGGTTTGCAGGGGCTCCGACTTCTCGTCCTGGCTCCGAACCCGTCCGTCACCAAGCAATGGTCTGAATGACATCGCGGTATCCCGCTGGTTCACTCGCCGAGCCGTGGGCAACCCCGGCTTCGAGCGTTGGGCGCCGCCCCGCCGCTACGCATACGGCCGTCCATGTGGGACAGGCAACGGGCGTTTTTAACCGTGCCGTGTTCAAGAAATCGTGAGATCAGGCAAATCCGGAGCGCCCTCTCGGCAAAGCGGATCATCCGCGCTCGGGAAACATCGCCCTCAGGCCTTCGCGCGAGGCCGTAGCGACACCGCGTTCGGTGATCAAGCCGGTGACCAGCCGCGCCGGCGTCACGTCGAAGGCCGGATTGGCCGCCGGCGTGGCTTCCGGCGATACGCGGACCTGGGCGATCTCGCCGGAAGCGGTCTTGCCCCAGACCAGTGAGACCTCGTCGGGCGAGCGCTGTTCGATCGGGATGTCGGCCAGCCCGTCGCCCACGGTCCAGTCGATCGTCGGCGACGGCAGCGCGACATAGAACGGCACGTCGTTGTCGTCGGCGGCGAGCGCCTTGAGATAGGTACCGATCTTATTGCAGACATCGCCGTCGGCGGTGGTCCTGTCGGTGCCGACGACGACCATGTCGATCTGGCCGCGCTGCATCAGATGGCCGCCGGCATTGTCGACGATCAGCGTATGCGGCACGCCGTGGCCCGCCATCTCCCAGGCGGTCAATTGGGCACCCTGGTTGCGGGGTCGTGTTTCGTCGACATAGACATGGACTGGAATGCCGGCTTCCGTCGCCAGATAGATCGGCGCGGTGGCGGTGCCGTAGTCGACCGTGGCCAGCCAGCCGGCGTTGCAGTGGGTCAGAATATTGACCGGTTCGCCCGGCTGCTTGCGCGCCGCGATCGCCTTGATGATTTCGAGCCCATGGGCGCCGATGGCGCGGTTGAGGCCGACATCCTCGTCGGCGATCTCGCCGGCACGCCGATAGGCAGCCGCGGCACGTTCTGCCAGGGGAAGCGTCAGCAGGAAGCGCTGCATTTCGTTCAGCGCCCAGCGCAAATTGATCGCCGTCGGGCGCGTTTCGTGCAAGGTTGCCCAGACGGCGTCGAGTGCTGCATCCGACGGATCGTCGGCCATCTGCATGGCGACGCCATAGGCCGCGGTGACGCCGATCAGCGGCGCCCCGCGCACCCACATGTCGCGGATTGCCGTGGCGATGCCGGCGACGGTATCGATCTTTTCGATGCGGAAATCATGCGGCAGCCAGCGCTGGTCGATGATCTCCACCGAACGCCCGTCGTCACTCGGCCAGATGGTGCGGTAGTGGCGGTCGCCGACGTTCAAATCCTGCTCTCCCGTTCGATCAGCGCGGCCAACCGGTTGACCTCGTCGATGCTGTGGATCTGGCGCCGGTTGACGGCGAGGTGACGGCCGAATTTCAGCGCCTTTGCCTCACATCTGGCGCGCAGATCCGGATCGGCAATAGTCTCGAAATCGGCATTGTGGGCAAGTCCGAGAATTCGCCGGTGAACCTCGACGCCGGCAAAGCCAAGCAGATCGGTCCAGATCGAATGCAGCATGTGGTCTAGCGCCTGCTCGGCGCCAAGCCTGTCGCCCTGATCTTCGAATAGGCTCTTCTGGTAGAGCATGCCGGTACGCTCGGTTCGCCACAGATGCGAGAACTCGGCGCGAAACACCGACCATGTCTCGACCGTAACGCCGAGCAGATAGTCACGCATGGCGTCGCGGCTTCCGTCCTGTTCATGGCCGCGCTGCGAGAAGAACGCCATCCAGAAATTGGCGAGCAGCATGCCGACGTCGAAGGCGATCGGCCCGTAGAAAGCGAATTCGGGGTCGATCATCCGCGTTTCGGTGTCGGTGACCATGATCGAGCCGGAATGCAGGTCGCCATGCAGCAGCGTCTCGGCATTGGCAGCGAAGATGTGCTTCATGCGCTGCGCCTCGACCTTGAGGTCGCGGTCGGCGCGCAGCTCGGCGACAATGCCATCGAGCTGCGGGCTGGTGTGCCGGTTCATCTTGGCATCGAAATACGGATCCGAGAAAACCAGGTTCTCGGTGATGTCGCAGAGTTCGACATTGTCGGCGAACAGTGCCAGATCGGCCTTGCGGTCCTTGGTCGCCATATGCAGGTCGGAGCCGCGAAACAACGTGTGGGCCATGAACAAGCCGATGTCTGTCGCGATATTGGGCAATTGCCGGCCTTCGATCAGCGCCCGCCGCAGGATAATGTGCGGCGACAGATACTCCATGATGATCAGCGCCTGGCCTTCGTCGAAGTGATAGATATCGGGCACCGAACCCGGCGCCCGCGCCTGTTGCCGCGTCAGCGCATGGTATTCGAAGAAGGAGCGTTTTAGCGGCAGCGGCCAGCTGTCGCCGACCAGCCGGACGTAGGGCAGGGCCTGCTTGACGACGGCCGCACCCTCAGCACCCTCGACGATGAACACCAGGTTCAGATTGCCGTCGCCGACTTCACGAACCTTCCACTGGCTCGTATCCTTGCCGATCTGCGAACACAGGGGCTCGTTGGCACCGAGACGGCCCGCCAGTGTCTCGACCGACAGTGCTTCGAACGGCGATTTCCCAGTCATCCTCACCTCCCGCTCATGTGCTCCGATGATAGCGGAGCCAACGCGGTCGGGCCAAGCTAGGAAGCCTGCTGGCAATTGTCAATCGTGTTGACAATTGCCGATATAGCCCATAGCGTCATGGTCAGGGAGGAACGAATGGGCAATGATGCCGTGTTCCGCGTCGACGGCCTGAGGAAATCCTTTGGCCATATCGAGGTGCTTGGCGGCGTCTCGCTCGAATTGCATGCCGGCGAAGTGACCGTGCTGATGGGCGCCAACGGCGCCGGCAAATCCACCCTCGTCAAGATCATCAGTGGCGTCTACGACCATGGCGGCGGCTCGATGTCGCTTGCCGGTCATGAGTTCGACCCGAAAACGCCGGCGGAGGCGATCCGCGCCGGCGTCGTTACCGTCCACCAGAACATCAATGACGGTGTCGTCGCAGACCTCGACGTCGCCACCAATCTTACCCTCGACAGGTTGAGCGGCAGCGGCGTGCCGACCCTGTTCAATCCAGGCCGGGTGCGTCGCGAGGCAAAGGCGGTGGCCGACCGCATGGGACTGGCCATGGACCTCAAGGCCCGGATCAGCGATCTCTCTCTGGCCGACCGCCAGATGGTGGCGATCGCCCGCGCCATGGCGCACCGGCCGAAAGTGCTGATCCTCGACGAGCCGACTTCCTCGCTGTCCAGCGCCGAGGCCGACCGGCTGTTCGCATTGCTCGACCGGCTTCGCCAGCAAGGCGTGGCCATCCTCTACATTTCGCACCGTATGTCTGACATCAGGCGGCTTGCCGATCGCATCATTTCGATGCGCGATGGGGTCATCTCAGGCATCTTCGACAAGAAGCCGCTGGATTACGAAGGTGCGGTCAACGCCATGCTCGGCCGCAAGATCCAGCTCGAGCGGATCGTCGCCAGGAATTCGGCCAAAGCAATTTTTGCCACGGACGGGTTGCGGGTTGCAGAAGGCGCCCGGCCGATTTCGCTGACCCTCGGCGACGGCGAGGTCGTTGCCATCACCGGCCTCGTCGGCGTCGGCAAGACCGCGCTCGCCGAGACGCTGTTCGGCCTGCGCCAGCCGCTGGGCGGGACCATGATGCTGAACGGGAAACCCTATGCGCCGGCATCGACCGGCGAAGCGATTGCCGCCGGTGTGTTTCTCGTCGCCAAGGACCGGGGCGAAAACGGCATCGTCGGCGACTTCAACGTCCAGGAGAATATCAGCCTGCCGTTCCACAGGCGCATGTCGCGTCTCGGCGTCCTCAAGCGCCGTATCGAACGCGCCATTGCTCGCCAGCAGATCCAGGAGTTGGGCATCGTCTGTCGCTCCGAGAGGGACGAGATGGCGTCGCTTTCCGGTGGCAATCAGCAGAAGGTGATGGTCGCCCGCTGGATGTCGCAGGCGGCAAGGCTTTTCATCCTCGACGAGCCGTTTCAAGGTGTGGACATCTCGGCCAGACGCGATATCGCCGCCAAGCTGCGGACCAGCGCCCACGGCCGCGCGACGCTGCTGTTCGTCACCGAACTCGACGAAGCCCTGGAGACGGCCGATCGCATCCTGGTGATGTCGGAGCAGACGATCGTCGGCGAGCACCGCAATACCGATGTCGATCTCGAGCGTCTGCTGGCCGAAGTGGCGGGCGGGCCTTTGCACAGCGCAGCCTGAGAGCGGGAAGACGATGAGAATTGGAATGGAGAGGGCATGAATTCGGGTCGGATAAAGACGGTGCCAGCGTGCGGGAGCGCTGAATGATCCTGCGCGACAATGCTATTCGCTACGGCTTCATCGTTCTGTTGTTCGGGCTGATCGCCTATTTCGCTGTTGCCGCCGATGGTTTCGTCTCGCCGCAAAGCGCCGTCTTCATCTTCCAGTCGGTCGCCATCACCGGTGTTCTGGCGCTCGGCGTCACCGCCACGCTGGTCGTCGGCGGCTTCGACCTGTCGATCGGCTCTGTCGCCACCAGCGCCATGATGGCGGCTGCCTATGTCATGGTGGTGCTGGGGCAGAACGCCGTCGTGGCGGTCGTCGTCTGTCTTGTGATCGGCGCCGTCGTCGGCCTGATCAATGGCTGGCTGATCGTCTATATGCGGGTTCCGGACCTTTTGGCGACGCTCGGCATGATGTTCCTGCTTGTCGGCCTGCAGCGCATCCCGACCGAAGGCCGCTCGATCGCCACCGGCATGACCATGCCCGACGGCTCGGTCGCCAACGGCAGCTTCGGCGCCGCGTTCCTGGCGCTTGGCCGCCATCGCTTCGATTTCTTCATCCCGAACCTCATTCCGGTGTCGGTCGTCGTTCTGCTCGTGCTGGCGGTGCTGATCTGGTTCTTTTTCGAATACACGCGTTTCGGGCGCATGATGTATGCGGTCGGCAGCAACGAACGCGCCGCAGAACTCGCCGGCGCGCCTGTCAAGGCATACAAAATCTGGGCCTATGTGATTTCGGGAGTTTTTGCCTCGATCGGCGGCATTTTGCTCGCTGCCCGGCTTGGACGCGGCGACATCGCCTCGGGTAATAATCTATTGCTCGACGCAGTGGCTGCGGCACTCATCGGTTACGCGGTTCTCGGCGCCGCCAAGCCGAACGCCTTCGGCACGGCTGTCGGCGCGGTGTTTGTCGGCGTGCTGCTGCAGGGCCTGACGATGATGAACGCGCCTTACTACACGCAGGATTTCGTCAAGGGCGTGGTTCTCGTGGTCGCCCTTGTCTTTACCTTCGCCCTGTCCGGCAGGGGCAGGAGATAGGGTTCGACCGGGTGACATTTTGGGTTCAACAAGTGGAGGAAGCGACGTGAACATCACAAGAAGACTTTTGGGGAAGGCAGCGCTCGGGCTTGCCGGCGCAACATTGCTGATGCAGTTGCCGGCGATGGCGCAGGACAGGCCGGCGCCGTTCGACAAGCCGGGCGCCGTCAAGATAGCGCTGGTCCGCTATCTCTCGACCGGCGACTTCTTCCAGGCGTATCTGTCCGGCGTCGAGGCGCAGGCCAAGGCACTCGGCGTCGACCTGCGCGTGCTCGACAGCCGCCAGGACGCGGCGCTTCAGGCGGACATGGTCGACCAGGCCATCGCGCTCGGCGTCCAGGGCATCATCATCCAGCACGGACTGACGGAATCGATGAAGGACGCCGCCCAGCGCGCGGTCGAGGCCGGCATCAAGGTCGTCGCCTTCGACGTCAATGTCGAAAACCCCAAGATCCCGCAGATCGAGCAATCCGACCGCGACCTCGCGCGCCTGGCGCTCGAGCAAGCAGTCAAGGACAATGGCGAGAGCTGGAAGGCCGGCTATGTCTATGTCGCCGGCATCGCGCCGCTCGATCGCCGCAACGAGACCTGGGTCGAATTCAAGAAGAAATATTCGGGCATCGACGAAGTTGCCATGTTCGGCACGCTCGACAATCCGATCGCCAATTCGGTCGCCAACCAGGCCCGTTCGGTGCTATCGGCCCATCCCGACATCAAGGTGATGTTCGCGCCCTATGACGAATTCGCCAAGGGCGTGAAGATCGCCGTCGACGAGGCCGGGCTGAACAAGGACATCAAGATCTATTCGGCCGACATCTCGACCTCGGATATCGCTGCGATGCGCGAGCCGGACAGCGCCTGGGCGGCAACCGCCGCCACCAACCCGGCCGTCGTCGGCCAGGTCTCGGTGCGTGCGCTGGCGCAGCTCTTGGCCGGCGAGGATCCCGGCCACAACGTCATCGTGCCGCCGACGCTGATCACCCAGAAGGATCTGCTCGACAAGGACATCAAGAACATGGAGGACCTCTCGGCCAAGCTGCCGCAATTCGCCCATGCCGATGTCGCGATGCCGACCTGGATGCCGAACCCGAACGCGAAGTAGTCTTTCGCTATCGGCAAAGGAAAAGAGCGGCTGGCGGGCCGCTCTTTTTGTTGGTGGGATCTGGCTTACCGCAGCGCCGCCGCGATGTTGCCGCCGTCCACCGTCGTCACATCGGCGGTGGTCCGCTCGGCCAGCGCTTGATGCAGAAAGGCCTGGGCGACGTCTTCTGCCGTCACTTCCTGTCCGAGCAGGTTGCCGGACATGTACTCCTTCTCCGACACGCCGCGCGCGCCCGAGCGGCTGGCGATCATGGCATCGGTCAACAGCCCCGAACGGATGCGGTCGGCGTTGACGGCATTGGAGCGGATGCCATGGGTGCCGTAGTCGAGCGCATATTGCCTGGACAAAAACAACGTTGCCGCTTTGGGAATGCCATAGGCGCCGAACTTCGGCCCCGGATTGACCGCCTGCTTGGAGGTGTTGAACAACAGCACGCCGCCGGTGCCCTGTTCGAGCATGATGCGCACGGCATTCTGCGCCGCCGACTGATGGGCGAAGAAATTGAGTTCGAAGCTTTTGCGCAAGGTGGCGTCGTCGAGCTCGCCGATCCGGCCCTCCCAGGCAGCACCGGCATTGGAGACGAGAATGTCGAGGCCGCCGTAGACGTCGACCGCTTTGTCGAAGGCGGCGCGCATCTGCACCGGATCGGTGATGTCGGCGCCAATGCCGATCGAACCGTTACCGGCCTTTTTTGCCGCCTCGGCAGCCCTTGACCCATCGAGATCGACGACGACGGCATGGGCACCGTTGTCGGCGAACAGCTTTGCCGTGGCAGCACCGATCGCGCCGGCGCCGCCGGTGACCAGCACCACCTGGCCGGTCAGCGGCTTCGGCTTGTTGGCTGCGAGCTTGGCCTGTTCCAGCGACCAGTATTCGAGCGGGAACAGATCGCTTTTGGAGAGCGGGCGGAAATCGCCGACGGCTTCGGCGCCGCGTACCGCCTCGATCCACATTTCGCCGACGTCCGAGGCAATCTTCGCATCCTTCAGCGTGCGGCCGTGGCCGAACATGCCGAGGCCGGGCACCAGCGTCAGCCGCGGCATCGGGTCGAGCATGGTGCGCTTCACGTCGTCGAGCGCATCATTGGTTTCGAAATAGGCGCGATAGTCCTTGGCGAATTTCTCGACATGCTGGCGGATGACGGATTTGTAGTCGCCGACCTTGTCCGCGTCGGGCGCCGGCAGTGCCATCGGTCCGGTTTTGATGCGGATCGACAGGTCGGGTGTCGACACGCCGCGCCCGGCATAGTCGGCAATTTTTGCCGAATTGATGAAATCGACGATCGCATCCGAGGTGCGGAAATCGCTGATCATCCGATCGAAGCGGCCTTCGCCGCGTGCCACCGCCACCGCGCCGCGCAGCATCGGCGCAATCTCCGCAGGCTTCGCCAGCCTGGCCGGCAGTGCCACTTTTTCGGTGCGCGGCTTGCCGTTCCCGGCGATGAAATCCTCGGCGACGTTCACATAATGGATCATCCGGTCATAGGCCTGCCTGGCATCGTCGCCGAAGGTGAAGATGCCGTGCTTGTCTAGGATCAGGCCTTCGACCGTCGGATCGGCGTCGAATACGTCGGCGGCCGCCTTGGCCAGATCGAAGCCCGGCATGATGTAAGGCACGAAGCCCATCTTTTCGCCGAACACCTTCCGGCTCAGCGCCTCGCTGTCCTCCTGGTCGACGATGGCGAGGATCGCCGTCGAATGCGTGTGGTCGACGAATTTGTGCGGCAGGAAGGCGTGCAGCAGCGTCTCGACCGACGGATTGGGCGAGGACGGATCGATGAGGTTCGCCCGCTGCAGCGCGACCATGTCCTCGTCGGAGAGCTTCTTGAGCGACCGCGCCTTCAACAGCGCGCCGAGCTTGACCGCCGGCAGGCCCTGCGGCTCGATGACGCCCATGTCCCAGCCGCT
Source organism: Mesorhizobium sp. M0633 (assembly GCF_040320645.1). Classification (NCBI taxonomy): domain Bacteria; kingdom Pseudomonadati; phylum Pseudomonadota; class Alphaproteobacteria; order Hyphomicrobiales; family Phyllobacteriaceae; genus Mesorhizobium; species Mesorhizobium sp. M0633. Next base: position 97,386 of record NZ_JAMYQC010000009.1, on the reverse strand, counting down.
GCCCTTGACGCAGAGCACGTCCCATTCGTCGCCGACGAGATCGGTGGCCCTGGTCTTGCACGAGGTGTTGCCGCCGCCATGCAGGACGAGCCGCGGCTCGCCGCCCAGCAGCCTGGTCGTGTAGACGCGCAGCGCCAGGTCGCGGGCCACACCCTTCTTTGCATAGTCGGCGACCAGCTTCTCCGCCTCGCCGTCATTCCACAGGTTCTTCATGTCAGCTTCGTCCGATTTCTCTTTGTTGGAACAGGAATGCCGCGACACATTGATGCCAACGCGCCGGCGGCTGGAACTGGGTATCAGGCGACCTCTTCTGCTGCTGCTCCGGCATGGTCGAGCAGCCGTCGCGCCATGCGCGCGCCTACGACGAGATGGGTGCAGAGCCCGCCGGCGATCGCCGCGACGAGCGGTTCGAACTTGCTCTCTTCCTGCACCACCACAAGGCGCTTTCCGATCTGGCGCAGCGATGACAGCTCTGCCGAAATCAGCCGGCGGTTGTAGCTGCAGTCGAGCGCCTGGCCTCGGGCGTCGATGATCTGCCCGGCAATGACGCCGGCCGCACCCGCCTTGCGCAATACAGCCATTTCGCTTGGCGTCAGCGCGCCGCATTTGACCAGATGGCTGTCGGTGTCCACCGAGCCTACCGAATACAGCGCCAGGCCGCATTCGCCGATGCCCGACAATTGCTCGCGGATCACCGGCTCGGCGCGCAGGCCGCGTGCCAGTTCTTCCGTCGTCAGCACCAGCGGCGCGTAGAAATTCAGCCCCTTGGCGTTGAGCCGGCGCGCGATTTCCATCGTGCATTGGTCCGGCCGGTACGAATAGGGGGCGCCCAGATTGCCGCAGAGCTGCACCACGGTGACGTCCTGCAGATCGGCATAGGACATGATGTCGGCGATCGTGTAGATGGTCCGTCCCCAGGCGACGCCGATGCGGTCGCCCTTCCTGATCAGCTCGAGAAAGACGCTTGCCGCCAGCACCGCGATGTCGGTCGAGGGGTCGGCGACATAGCCGTTTTCCGGCGCGATCCAGACCGCGTCGAGCTTCAGCGCGTCTTCCAGCTTGCGTGCCAGCACGTCGTCGGTGAAAAGCTGGGTCGAGGTCGAGATGTTGACGATGCCGGTCTCGCGCGCCTTGCGCAGATACATCGCCACCGAGGCACGGGAAATCTTGAGCTGGCTGGCCACCTGGTCCTGGCGCAGGCCGTGTGCATAGTAAAGCCAGGCGGCCTTGTGGATAAGCTGTTCTGCCGGTCGGATCGCCATGCCATCTCCTTGCTGACATTATTCACGGCTCTCGACAAAAGTCAAATTGGAGGAAGGAATAGATGCGCTTTCGCCGCCGAATCTAGACCATTCTTGTGCCACACGCGGTCTATGATGGCATCGTTGGTGGTGACGGGCCGGAAGCCGGTAGCTAAAGTTCTCGACGAACACATTGCGCGGAGGACGGGATGGGCAATCCCTACGAACAGGACCTAGACAGGAACCCGGCCAACCATCAGCCGCTGACGCCGCTGACCTATTTCGAGCGGGCGGCAAAGACCTTTCCCGATCAGACCGCCATCATCCATGGCCGCCAGCGCACGACCTATCGCGATTTCTGGAAGCGCTCGCTGAGGCTTGCCTCGGCGCTGGCGAAGCGCGGTATCGGCAAGGGCGACACCGTCACCGTCATGCTGTCCAACACACCGCCGATGCTGGAAGCGCATTTCGGCGTGCCGATGACCAGGGCGGTGCTGCATTCGCTCAACACCCGCCTCGACGCCGCCGTCATTGCCTTCCAGCTCGATCACGCCGAAAGCAAGGTGCTGATCGTCGACCGCGAATTCGCCGGCGTGGTCCGGCAAGCGCTGACGCTGGCCAAGGTCAGGCCGCTGCTGATCGATTACGACGATCCCGACTATGCCGCCGATGCGCCCTATCCCAAGGGGGAGCGGATCGGCACGCTGGACTATGAGGCGTTTGTCGCCGACGGCGACGAGGATTTCGCCTGGTCGATGCCGGACGATGAATGGGATGCCATTTCGCTCAACTACACCTCCGGCACGACAGGCAATCCGAAGGGCGTCGTCTGTCACCATCGCGGCGCGGCACTGATGGCCTATGCCAACACCATCCATGCCGGCATGGGCAAGCACCCGGTCTATCTGTGGACGCTGCCGATGTTCCACTGCAATGGCTGGTGCTTTCCCTGGACGCTTGCCGTGCAGGCTGGCACGCATGTCTGCCTGCGCTGGGTGCGGCCGAAGCCGATCTACGACGCCATCGCCGATCACGGCGTCACCCATCTGTGTGGCGCGCCGGTGGTGATGTCGGTGCTGATCAACGCCAGGGACGAGGACAAGCGGCAGTTTCCTCAGACCGTCACCTTCAACACGGCCGCGGCGCCGCCGCCTGAGGCGGTGCTGTCGGGCATGGCCGATGCGGGCTTTGCCGTCACCCATCTCTACGGCCTGACCGAGACCTACGGCCCGGCCGTCGTCAACGAATGGCACGGCGAGTGGGACCGGCTGGAGAAAGGGGCGAGGGCGGCGAAGAAGGCCAGGCAAGGCGTGCGCTACGCCGCGCTCGAAGGCCTGACTGTGATGGACCCGCAGACGATGCAAGAGACGCCGGCCGACGGCGAGACCATCGGCGAGGTGATGTTCCGCGGCAACATCGTCATGAAAGGCTATCTCAAGAACCGCAAGGCGAGCGACGAGGCCTTTGCCGGCGGCTGGTTCCATTCGGGCGACCTCGGCGTCATGCATCCGGACGGCTACATCCAGCTCAAGGACCGTTCCAAGGACATCATCATCTCCGGCGGCGAAAACATCTCCTCGATCGAGGTCGAGGAGGCGCTGTACAAGCATCCCGCCGTCGGCTCCTGCGGCGTTGTCGCCAGATCCGACGACAAATGGGGCGAGGTGCCGGTCGCCTATGTCGAGCTGAAGCCGGGCAAGGCGGCGACCGAGGCGGAGGTAATCGAGCACTGCCGCGCGCTGCTCGCCCGCTTCAAGGTGCCGAGAGCGGTGATCTTCGCGGAAATCCCGAAGACTTCGACGGGCAAGATCCAGAAGTTCCGGCTGCGGGAGATGGCAAAGCAGCCTTAGGGCCTGATCCGAAAACGGAACCGATTTCGGAAAGCATCTTTTCAAGATCCTTCGCAAAAAACACGGGGCGGCGTTGCAGGCGCGCCCGGCGGAAACCACATGCGTTTCATGGGCCGACTCCGTCCAGGGATGTCACCATCTGTCATCAGCAGCCAAAATCGTGCCTTGACAGGTGATGGTTTTCAATTTACGAGTGACGAAATTCTAAATTCGTCAGTCGTAAATTGGCCAACGAGATGCTTGAAACCCTAGATACCACCGCCGATTCCGCCCGCCAGGAAAATGTCACGCGCATCCTGGATTGCGCGGAGCGATTGTTTCGCCACTACGGCTACGGCAAGACCAACGTCGCCGACATTGCGCGCGAACTCGGCATGTCGACTGCCAACATCTATCGCTTCTTCGCCTCCAAGGTGGAAATCCACCAGGCGGTTTGCGGCCGTATGCTGGAGACCTGCTACCGGTTGAGCTACGAAGCCTGCCATAGCCCCGGCACCGCCAGCGAGAAGCTCCGCCGCTACGTGCATACGCACTATCAGTGGACGCTGGAAACCATGATCGACCAGGAGAAGGTGCACGAGATGGTCATCGTCGCCATCGAGCGCGATTGGCATGTCATCGAAAAGCACATCGACCGCATCCACGACCTGGTCGCTGAAGTGATCCGCGAGGGCATCGCCACCGGCGAGTTCGTCGATCAGGATCCGGTGGTCGCTTCCCGGTGTTTCGGTGCTGCCATTATCAGCCTCTCTCATCCACAGATGATGGCTCAGTGCCTCGCCAAGAAGAACCGGGCGACGCCGGACGAGCTTACCGAGTTTGCCATCAGAGCCTTGAAGAAATGACCGTTGCCGCCCGTCGGGCGGCGATACCGGCAATTCATCTCCACAGTTCGGGAGTACGAAAAGTGTCTTTGTCCAAGTCCATCACCTACAGGCGACCGGCCGCCGGCCTGGCACTGATTATCGTTGTCGCTCTCGGCCTCGCCGGCTGCTCGCAGGAGAAAGCCGAGGTCACCGAGATCATCCGCCCGGTCAAGGTGGTCGAGATCGCTAAGGCGAGCGATACCCGTCAGCTTTCCTATTCCGGATCGGTGCGTGCCCGCACCGAGATGAATCTCGGTTTTCGCATCAACGGCAAGATCACTGAGCGCCTTGTCGACATCGGTGACCGCGTCAAGCCGGGCGACGTTCTCGCCCGCATCGATCCCACCGACTACGAGCTTTCGGTGAGAAGCGCTCAGGCCAGCCTCGATGCTGCCGACCGTCAGGTCGAGACAGTCGAGCTTACGCGCAAGCGGGCCGAACAGCTCTACGCCAAGAATTTCGCGCCGAAGTCGCAGCTCGAGCAGGCGACGCTCGCCTATAATCAGGCGGTCGCCACGCGAGACTCCGCCCGCTCGCAGCTTGCCCAGGCACAGAACCAGGTCCGCTATACCGATCTCAAGGCGGACAAGAACGGCATCGTCACTGCCGTTGCCGCCGATGTCGGCCAGGTGGTCGGCTCCGGCACGCCGGTGGTGACCGTTGCCATCGACGGCGAGAAGGAAGTCCTGATCGCTGTTCCGGAAACCGATATCGCCGAATTCAAGCCGGGCAAGACCGTCAAGGCTGGCTTCTGGTCCGATGAGGCGCTGACGCTCGACGGCAAGGTCCGCGAAGTCGCCGGCAGCGCCGATCCGCAGTCGCGCACTTTTGCCGTTCGCGTCAGCCTGCCCAACGATCCTCGCGTGCTGCTAGGCATGACCGCCTCCATCGAAGCCGCGGCGGACAACCGGCAGCAGCTGGTGTCGATCCCGCTGGCCGCGTTGGCGCAAAAGGACAGCCAATCGATCGTCTGGACAGTCGACCGCAACGGCGGGACCGTCCATGCGCATCCGGTCAAGGTCGCCGCCTTCACCCCCGACGGCGTCAGCGTCGCCGATGGGCTGAAGCCGGGTGACGTCGTCGTCGCCGCCGGCACGCAGTTCATGACCGAGAATCTGAAAGTCAAGCTGACCGGTGATGCAGCGCAACAGTCGGCGTCGGCCGATGACGCTGCAAGGCGCTTGCGCTGACGGCCAGGCAATTCACGGTTTCCGGGCGGCAGGCGCCCCCGATTTTCGAGATCTCAGGTCGATGTAACCCCCACGTCGATCCTCGCGTCCCACCGCGATGTAGATCTCTCAACTCGGAAAGCCACGCCGCCCGGAAGCCCACATCGGAAGTTCCTTGGGCATGCGAAAGCGCGTGCTCTGTTGATAAAATTGAAACGGACTGACGCCGATGACTATCGACACCAATGAAAAGCGGTCTTTCAATCTTTCGCGCTGGGCAATCGGCCATCCGAGCATTGCCCGCTTCCTGTTCGGGCTGATCATCGTCGCCGGTGCGCTCGGCCTGATGCGCATGGGCCAAAAGGAAGACCCCGATTTCACCTTCCGCGTCATGGTCGTCCAGGCGATCTGGCCAGGCTCCTCGATCAAGGAGATGGAGGACCAGGTCGTCAACAAGATCGAGCGCAAGCTGCAGGAAACGCCGCACCTCGATTTCGTCCGCTCCTACACCCGCGCCGGCAGCGCCATCATCACCTTGCAGGTCAAGGGCGACACCAATCCGGCGCAGGTCGCCGATGCTTTCTATCAGGTGCGCAAGAAGGTCGGCGATATCGCCAATGAGCTGCCGCAGGGGCTGCTCGGGCCCTACTTCAATGACGAATTCGGCGACACGTTCATCACCCTGCATTCGATCAGCGGCGACGGCTACAGCTATCCCGAGCTGAAGAAATTCGCCATCCAGGCGCGTGACATGCTGCTGACGACGCCCGGTGTCGAGAAGGCCGTGATCATCGGCGACCAGCCGGAAAAACTCTACATCGACGTTTCATCCAAGGCGCTTGCCGAACGTGGCCTGACGTTGACCGACCTGCAGAATGCGATCCGAGGCCAGAACAATGTCGATCCGGCAGGTTCGGTCGACACCGGCCAGCGTTCGGTGCGCATTTCGGTCGAGGGCGATGTCACCAGGGCGGCTGACATCCGCGAGCTTCGCCTGCGCGCCGGCAACCAGGTGACGCGCCTCGGCGACATCGCCACCGTGACCTCGGGCCTCGAGGATCCGTACCAGCGCAAGTACCGTTTCAACGGACACGACAGCGTCCAGCTCGGCGTCGTCATGGCCAAGGGCTTCAACGTCACCGACGTCGGCAAGGACGTCGAAGCGACCTACAAGCGCTTCGAAGAGGCGCTGCCCTATGGCGTTTCGGTCGATCAGATTTCCGACCAGCCGCATGTCGTGAAGGAGGCGGTGAGCGAGTTCATGGAAGCGCTCGGCGAAGCGCTGCTGATCGTGCTTTTCGTATCGTTCCTGTCGATCGGCTGGCGCTCGGGCCTGGTGATCGCGATCGTCATTCCGCTGGTCCTGGCGGCCACGTTCGCCATAATGTACGAGCTCGGCATCGACCTGCAGCGCATTTCGCTCGGCGCGCTGATCATCGCTCTTGGGCTCTTGGTCGACGACGCGATGATCGTCGTCGAAATGATGGAGCGAAAACTAGAGGAAGGCTTGGTCAAGGTCGAGGCGGCGAGCTTCGCCTACTCCTCCACCGCTTTCCCGATGCTGACCGGCACGCTGATCACGACGGCCGGCTTCATTCCCGTCGGGTTCGCTGCCTCGACCGCCGGCGAATATGTGCGCACCCTTTTTTACGTCGTCGGCATCGCGCTGATCGTGTCCTGGTTCGCGGCGGTCTATTTCACGCCATGGCTCGGCCACATGATCCTGAAGCAGCGCAAGCACGCCGGCAACCATCACGATGTCTTCGACACGCGCTTCTACCGCCGTCTTCGCTCGACCGTTGCATGGGCGGTGCGCCACCGCATCATCGTCCTGGTGATGACGCTGATGACGTTTGCCACCAGCCTGTGGGCGTTCCAGTTCATCCCGCAGAATTTCTTCCCGCAATCGTCGCGCCCGGAAATCCTTGTCGACCTCTGGTTGCCGGAAGGCACCAGCATCAAGGAAGTCGAGACCCAGGCCAAGGCTCTCGAAGCCAGGATGATGGACGACAAGGACAAGCGCTTCATCGCCACCTATATCGGCGAAGGCGCGCCGCGCTTCTTCCTGCCGCTCGACCAGCAGCTTCGCAACCCGAACTTCGCCCAGCTTCTGGTGATGGCCAATGACGAACCAGCCCGCGAGCGGCTGATCGTCAAGCTGCGCACCATCCTGGCCGAGGATTTCCCATCGATCCGCGCCAAGGTCGATCGCCTGTTCCTTGGTCCGCCGACCGGCTGGCCGGTGCAGATGCGCGTCATGGGTCCGGATCGCCAGGAGGTGCGCCGCATCGCCGACGAGGTGAAGGCGAAGTTCCAGGCAAATCCGCTGCTCGGCGCCATCCACGACGACTGGCTGGAGCCGGTGCCGGCGATGAAGCTGGTGATCGACCAGGATCGCGCCCGTGCGCTCGGCGTCACCTCGCAGCGCATCCGCCAGATACTGCAGGCGACCATGTCGGGAGCGCCGCTCGATGACTTCCGCGACGGCGAGGAGACGGTTTCGATCGTCGCCCGTGAGCCGGAGGCAAGCCGTCACCTGCTGTCGGCGGTCGACTCCGTCTACATCCCGACCGATTTCGGTGGCTCCGTGCCGCTGTCGCAGGTCGCCAAGATCGTCCCGGTGCTGGAGCAAGGCGTCGAATGGCGGCGCGACCGCTTGCCGACCATCAGCGTACGCGCCACGCTTCCGGACGGCGTGCAGTCGAACGATGTCGCCATGAAGATGTACAGCGACATGCAGGGCCTGCGCGCCAGCCTCGCCCCCGGCTACAAGATCGAGATCCAGGGCGGCGCCGAGGATGCGGCCGAAAGCCAGGCCTCGATTGCGGCGAAAGCGCCGATCATGCTGGCCGTCATCGTCGTGCTGCTGATGATCCAGCTGCAGCATTTCGGCAAGGCCATGCTGGTGCTGGCGACCGGTCCGCTCGGCATCATCGGCGCGGCGGCGGCACTTTTGATCAGCGGCGCGCCGTTCGGCTTCGTCGCCATCCTCGGTGTCATCGCCCTGCTCGGCATCATCATGCGCAACTCGATCATCCTGGTCGATCAGATCGATCAGGACATCGCCGCCGGCGTAGAGCGTTCCGAGGCCATCATCGGCTCGGCGGTGCGCCGGTTCCGGCCGATCGTGCTGACGGCGCTGACGGCGGTGCTGGCGCTGATCCCGATCTCGCGCGGCGTCTTCTGGGGGCCGCTCGCCTACGCCATGATGGGCGGCATTCTCGTCGCCACGGTGCTGACCATCCTTGTCCTGCCGGCAGCCTATGCGCTGTTCTTCGGCAGGGAGCGCAAGAAGGTGGTGGCAACGGAAGAGGCGGCCAAGGTGGCAGAAGAAGGCGAAAGGCCGCAACTGGCCCTGGCGGCCGAATAGAGCTGTTGGCAAATGTGACCTCCGGCGGTTTAATCCGCCCACCAGGCGTAGGCGCCGGAGGAGGACGGTCATGACCATGGCTCAGACAAAGGCACCGCTGCGGCTGCCGATCGACGGGCGCCATCGCCAGATGTTCATCGGCGGCGGCTGGGTCGATGCCCGCTCCGGCCGGACCATGGAGAGCCGCAATCCCGCCACCGGCGCGGTCATCGCCACGGTGCCGCGCGCCGACCGCCAGGACATCGACTTGGCGGTGACTGCTGCGCGCAAGGCGTTCGAGGGCCCGTGGAGCCGGTTCAAGCCTTATGAGCGGCAGGTGCTGCTGCTGAGGATCGCCGACCTCTTCGAAAAGCACTGGGAAGAGATCAGCCGCTCCGACACCACCGACATGGGCATGCCGATCATACGCACCCGCGCCAATCGCAACCGCGTCATCGGCATGCTGCGCTACTATGCCGGCATGGCGACGGCGCTGCACGGCGAGACGATCGACAACTCGCTGCCCGGCGAAATCGTCTCTTTCACCCGCAAGGAGCCGGTCGGCGTCGTCGGCGCCATCATTCCCTGGAACGCGCCAACGGCGGCGTCGATCTGGAAGATCGGCCCGGCGCTGGCGACCGGTTGCACCATCGTGCTGAAACCATCGGAAGAGGCGCCGCTGACGCCGCTTTTGATCGCCGACATCATGAACGAGGCCGGCGTTCCGGAAGGCGTCGTCAACATCGTCACCGGCACCGGCACCGAGGCAGGTGCCGCACTCGCCGAGCATATGGGCGTCGACAAGATCGTCTTCACCGGCTCGACGGCGACCGGCCAGTCGATCGTGCGGGCCTCGGCCGGCAACCTCAAGCGCGTCTCGCTGGAGCTCGGCGGCAAGTCGCCGGTCATCGTCTGCGCCGATGCCGATCTCGACAAGGCGGTGCCGGTGGCGGCGATGTCGGTGTTCGCCAATTCCGGCCAGATCTGCATCGCCGGTTCGCGCCTTTTCGTCGAACGCGCCGTCCATGACGAGTTCGTCGAGCGGCTCGCGGCATACGCCAAGGGTCTCAGGGTCGGCGACGGCATCGACCCGGCGACCGAGATCGGTCCGCTCGTCTCCGAAAAGCAGCTGCAACGGGTCACCGGTTACCTCGAGGCCGGCACCGCGGAAGGGGCGAAACTCGTCACCGGAGGCACCCGGCTTGTGGAAGGCGCACTTGCCGCCGGCAATTTCGTCGCGCCGACTGTCTTTGCCGGCGTCTCGGACGACATGAAGATCGCCCGTGAGGAGATATTCGGGCCGGTGATTTCAGCCTTGCCGTTCGATGCTCTGGACGAGGCGGTCGAGCGGGCCAACAACACGCCTTACGGCCTGGCTGCAGGGGTCTGCACCCAAAATCTCGCCACCGCCCACCAGCTGTCGCGAAAGATCCGCGCCGGCTCGGTCTGGGTCAACACCTATCACGCGATCGATCCGGCCGTGCCCTTCGGTGGCTACAAGATGAGCGGCTACGGCCGCGAGGGCGGCGCCGAGCACCTCGCCGAATATCTCAACACCAAGGGCGTGTTCATCAAGATCGATTGATCGGTCCGCCGCCCGCACAAAAAATGCTCCCCGACGCCGGTTTTGCAAAACAGAATTCCTTCCCATGGCCGCAAAGCCATCCCATGCTCGAGCAATTGGAGCGTTACGCTCGTCGTCATCGGTGCGTTTTTCCATGGCAGAAAATCGACAATTGCGGCTTGGCGCTTTCATGCGGCCCGTCAGCCTTCATACCGGCGCCTGGCGCTACCCGGGCGCCTATCCCGACGCCAACTTCAATTTCGCGCATCTCAAGCACTTCGCGCAAAGGCTGGAAGCGGCGAAGTTCGACGCCTTCTTCATGGCCGACCACCTGGCCGTGCTCAACATGCCGATCGAGGCGCTGCGGCGCAGCCACACGGTCACGTCCTTCGAGCCGTTCACGCTGTTGTCGGCGCTTGCCGCCGTCACCGATCGTATCGGGCTGATCGCAACCGCCTCGACGACGTTCGACGCGCCGTACCACATCGCCCGTCGTTTCGCCTCTCTCGACCATATCAGCGGCGGGCGCGCCGGCTGGAATATCGTCACCACATCCAATCCCGACGCCGCGCTGAATTTCGGCTTCGACGAGCATGTCGAGCACGACGAGCGTTATCGCCGGGCGCGGGAGTTTTACGATGTCGTCACCGGCCTGTGGGACAGTTTTGCCGACGATGCCTTCATCCGCGACGCCGAAAGCGGGCTCTATTTCGATCCGGCGAAGCTGCATGTGCTCGACCACAAGGGCGAATATCTTTCGGTGCGGGGACCGCTCAATATCGCGCGGCCGGTGCAGGGCTGGCCGGTCATCGTGCAGGCCGGCGCGTCGGAGGCCGGACGGCAGCTCGCCGCGGAAACGGCCGAGGTGATCTTCGCCGCCCATGCCGATCTCGCCTCGGGGCAGCGCTTCTTTGCCGACGTCAAGAAACGTGCGCAAAAACTTGGCCGGTCGCGCGACGACATCAAGATCCTGCCCGGCGCCTTCGTCATTGTCGGCGAGACCGTCGAGGAGGCGCAGACGAAGCGGGCCAAGCTCGACAGCCTCGTCTACTACGAGAGCGGCGTCGCCTCGCTGTCGATCGCGCTCGGCCACGACGCGTCGCGCTTCGATCCTGATTCAGTCTTGCCCGAAATCCCGGAAAGCAACGCCAGCAAGAGCGGCCGCGAGCGTGTCATCGAACTGGCGCGCAAGGAAAACCTGACCGTCAGGCAGCTTGCGCAGCGGCTGGGCGGCTATTCCGGTCTTGCCTTCGTCGGCACTTCGAAAACCATCGCCGACGAGATGGAGGAATGGCTGGTCACCGAAGGCTCGGACGGGTTCAACGTCATGTTCCCCTATCTTCCCGCCGGATTGGATGATTTCGTCGAGAAAATCGTGCCCGAATTGCAGCGGCGCGGCATTTTCAGGAGCGAATACGAAGGATCGACCCTGCGCGAAAATCTTGGCCTGAAGCGGCCGCCAAACCGGTTCTTCCAACCTGAGACGGCAGCGATCCGCAAAGCTGGTTAGAACCGGTAATGATTTTAGACCGTGGCAAGCATCCGTTCTTTTCGTTCGGTCCGAATGTCCATAGGGTCATGAGCAGCGGGCTGGCAGCCCGAAATCATCGCGAGGGCTTTGCATCATGACCAATCCGGCCGTTGTCGGTTTCTCAGGCAATTTCACCCGGCCGTCCAAGACGCGCGGTTTCGTCGATCGTATCGTGAATGAGGTAGCCGGCAGATATGGCCTGGCCGCCAGCACGCATGACGTCGTCGACCTCGGCCCCAGCCTCGGTGGCGCCAAATGGGCGCGTGAACTGGATGCGCAAGCGGGCGATATCCTCAAGCGCGTCGTCGCGGCGGACGTGCTCGTCGTCGGCTCGCCCACCTACAAGGGCAGCTATACCGGCCTGTTCAAGCACTTCTTCGATCTTGTCGACCCAACGGCGCTCAGGGGCAAGCCGGTGGTGCTGCTGGCGACCGGCGGCGGGGACCGGCATGCGCTGATCATCGAGCACCAGCTGAGACCGCTGTTCGGCTTCTTCGAGGCCTTTACGCTGCCGACCGCGATCTACGCTTCGGACAGGGATTTCATCGACGGCGTGCTTGCGTCCGAGACGATCCAGGCGCGCGTCGGACAGGTGCTCGAGGATATCGGCGCAGCGCTTGGCGGTCGCTCCCGCGCTGGCACCGCTGCCGAATAGCCCCTAAAAAGAAAAACCCGCCTCGGCGGCGGGTCTCGGGGCGAATCAGCACCATACCGAAATTACTAGCATAGCTGCCGGCACAAAGCAAGAACAAAATGCAGGGACCGAGCGCGCCTTGCGCGCCCGATCCCTCAAGGCAAGTCGTCAGATGACGAACAGCCAGTTGGCGAGCAGCATCACCACGACGCCGGCGACGAGCGTCAGATAGGGCAGCATCCCCGCCTTTTTCACCGCAAGGTCGGACGAGCTCATGCCGAGATCGGCCAGCATGTGGTCGGGGAATTTGCCCTTGTCCTGGATGTAGTGCCGGAAGCAGAACACCGGGATGATCAAGGCTGCCGTGATCAGCCCGGCCCACAATGCCATCGGGTTCCACACCTTGGCGCCGGCGCCCATGAAGACCGCGTTGACGTAGGCAAAGATGGCGCCGAGGCCGAGCAGCCAGCTCGGCGCCTTCCATGGCCGCGCGATGTGGCCATTGTCGATGCGGTGGATCCAGCCGGCATTGAGGTTAAGGAAGTTGAAGATGATGTAGCCGCAATTCGACACGGCGAGGATGAAGAAGAAGCTCGTTGCGTCGGCCGAGGCGATGGCCAGCACGATCAGGTTGAAGATCAGGTCGGTCCACATCGCCCGCGTCGGGGCGCCGTGCTCGTTGACATGGCTGAGATAGCGCGGCAGCCAGCCGTCGACCGAACCTTGATAGAGCGTGCGCGAGGAGCCGGCCATCGCCGTCATGATGCATAGCACCAGGGCCAGGATCATCAGCATCACCAGCAGGCTGTGGATCAGCTGTCCGCCGCCGACCATGCCGGCCAGCGCATCGGCCACGCCGGAGCCGTCGACGATCGGCGTCGCCAGCATGCCGTTCAAGCCGAGCACGCCCTGGAAGGTGAACGGCACCAGGATGAACAGCAGCATGCACAGCAGGCCGGAATAGAAGATCGCCTTGAAGGTATCGGTGCCCGGGTTCTTGAACTCGGAGGTGTAGCAGACCGCAGTCTCGAAGCCGTAGGTCGACCATGCCGCGATGAACATGCCGCCGAGCACCAGCGTCCAGCCGGCGATGTTCCACGCGCCGGGCTCCGGCGCATAGGCGGCGGCGAGCGGCACCAGCGGCGAAAAATTTGCCCAATTGATCTGGCCGGTGACGATCGGCACCACGCCGACGATGAGCATCGGGATGATGACCAGCAGGCCGATATATTTCTGCACGTTGGCCGTGCCCAGGATGCCGCGATGCTGAATCGAGAAGATGATCAGCATCAGCACCGCGCCGATGAAGAAGGTTGCGTTGAAGGTGAAGGAAACCGGGCCAAGCGTGTGACCGTAGAGCGTCCAGTTGCGGATCGCCGGCGTCGCCGCCGCGGTGACCGCGGTGATGGCGTCAGCGCTGGTTCCGGCATGGGCCGCAATATAGGCGGCGACTTCCGGCGAAGTGTCGGTGAACAGCGGCACCGGCGCCAGTGCGTTGAGGATATAGGCGGCGGCGATCGAGCAGCCGAGCGACAGCACCGGCGACCAGGCGAACCAGTTGCACCACACCGAAAGCGGCGCGATGAATTTCGAATAGCGCAGCCACGCGGTGGCGCCGTAGACCGAGGCGCCGCCGGATTTGTTCGGGAACAGCCCGGCGATCTCCGCATAGGTGAAGGACTGCAGGAAGCCCATGACCATGGATACGGCCCAGATCAGGAAGGCCAGTGTTCCGGTGGTGCCGGCGATGCCGCCGATCGAAAACAGGACAAGGGCCGGAACGCCGCTTGCCACCCAGAAGGCGCCGCGCCAGTCGATGTTCCGGTGCAGCTGCCCTTCGGCAGGCGGGACCAAGGTGGTGACTATCGTGCTCATTTACGTGGATTCCCCATTTTTGATGTTCCCCATCGGCAACAGCCGCAATCTCGCGAGGCGTCATCGACGCTCACGTTGAACGGCCCCAGGCGTTTTCCGCTCAGTAGTATTTTTTTCTTAGCAGTGAAGATTGACCCAACGCGCTTTCAGGTCAAGCGCTTTGTGACGCTGTGCACATTGCGCTTGTGGGAGAAGGGAAGAACCAGGCAGCGTCGGTCAGGAGCGCGGCCTGGTCTTTTGCGGGTCGTAATGGGCGAAGGCGACGACGCGCGCCGGCAGCCGCTTGCTGTGACCATCGAGCTTGCCGATCTCGACCTCGGTGCCGATCGCCGAATGTGCGACGTCGAGCCTGGCCAACGCGATGGTCTTGTTCAGCACCGGCGAACGCATGCCGGAGGTGACGACGCCGATCTGGGCCCGGCCGACATGCACGCAATCGCCGTGGCCGACGGCGACATTGGCGTCGATGTCGAGGCCGACCAGCTTCTTCTGCGGGTTTTCCTTGCGCCGGATCAGCGCCTCGCGGCCGATGAAATCGTCGCTCTTGGTCTTCAGCGGTACGGTGAAGCCGATGCCGGCCTCGAACGGATCCGTCTGGTCGGAAAACTCGTAGCCGGCAAAGATCAGCCCGGCCTCGATGCGTACCATGTCGAGCGCCTGCAGCCCCATCGGCTTCAGGCCGTGCGTCTGGCCGGCCTGCCAGATCGCGTCGAAGACCTTGCCGGCGTCGCGCGGATGGCACCAGATCTCGTAGCCGAGCTCGCCGGTGTAACCGGTGCGCGAGACAACGACCGGAATGCCGTTGCCACCGCCGATGCGGGCGACGGCGAAACGGAACCATTCGAGTTCGTCGATCGACGGCTGCAGCGGCGAGGTCCAGATGATCTGCCGCAGGACGTCGCGGCTTTTCGGTCCCTGCACGGCAACATTGTGCATCTGGTCGGTCGAGGAGCGCACCAGCACGGTGAGGCCGAGTTTTTGCGCCGTTTCCCGCAGCCATTGGCCGGATAGATCGTCGCCGCCGACCCAGCGGAAATTATCCTTGCCGAGCCTGAGCAGCGTGCCGTCGTCGATCATACCGCCATGCTCGTAGCACATGGCGGAATAGACGACCTGGCCGACGCCGAGCTTCTTGATGTCGCGGGTCAGCGTGTATTGCAGCAGCGCCTCGGAGTCCGGCCCGGTGACCTCGAACTTGCGCAGCGGCGACAGGTCCATGATCACGGCGTCCTGCCGGCAGGCCCAGTATTCATCGATCGGGCCTTGCCTGGCGAAGGAATTGGCCAGCCAATAGCCCTTGTACTCGACGAAGTTGCGGGTGTGCTTGGCAAAGCTCGAATGAAAGGCGGTCTCGCGGGTCATTTTCGGTTCCGAATCGGGCGTCATGCGTCTGGCGATCGCTCGCGAGAATTTGTGCTGGCCGGAATAGGTTCGCACATGGATGTCGGTCAGGTTCCAGCCATTGGCCGGCGTCGTATCGTCGGGGCAGGCGGACGAGACGCAGACGATGTCCGTGAGCGCCCTGAGTAGCACATAGTCGCCCGGCCGCGACCACGGCTCGTCCGATACCACGACGCCATGCGCGTCGATGGCCGTGTTGAAGAAGAAGTTGATCGCCATCCAGCCGGCGCGAGGCGTGACACCCTTGTCGGCCAGCGCGCGGTTGAAATTCTCCGAGCAGTTGGGATGGCCGGGATAACCGATGTCGTCGTAATATTTGGCCGCGCAGGCGAGCGCGAATGCATCGTGGCGGCCGCAAGTGTCCTGCACAACCTCGACCAGCGGCTCCATGTCCTGGTCGTAGTATTTCGAGTGCAGACCGGGCATCGGATAGCTCGAACCCATCAGCGTGCGCGTCGTCGTCACGTCGAGCGGATGATCGCGGCCCTTGTCCAGCTTGCGCGCCGAAAAGCACTGGAAGTCGGTGCATTGGCGCCCGTCGACATCGATGATCTGCAGATAGTCGCCCGCCTTGACGAAGTAGGCCTCCGCCGTCGCCGAATGGACGCGCAGGTCGAGCACGGGATCGGCCAACGGGTCGGCAAGCCTGGATTTCGCCGCCGGGCGGATGGTGGCGCGGCGGACGATGACGCTAAGCGGCGTCGCCGTATCGTGGCCGTCGACCAGCATCGGCCCGCCGGGCGCGGCAATCAGCATCGACCCATCGCGGGCGACGGTAAAAGCCTGTTCGGTACCGGCAGGGGTGGCGCCGCCGAAAACGCGAACCGCCTTCGCCTGGTCGAGCTGCACCTGGCGCCGCTCGAGCCCCCGGCGCAAGGATGCGAGGCTGTCGTCGCCTTCGGCCAGCAGCGCCTTGATGCCGGCGGCATTGCTGTTCGATTTCTCGCCGAGAATGCCGGGATCGGTCGCGTCGCTGCTGTCCCATGCCAGCAGCTCGCAGGCCTGCCCGCCCTCGATATTGCGCACGCTGATCGTATCGCCGGCCTCGACCTCGATCAGCATCGCGCCATTGCCCTGAACCGAGTAGCGCTCCATCCCGGCCGGCAGCGTAATCTGGCCTGGCCGCAGGATCAGGCTCGGCCGGGGCGGTCCGGCGACGACGGGGTAGGGCGACTGGCTCATCTCAACCTTGGTTTCGAGAAACAAGTTTGCCTGTGTGTAAAATTATTTTAGCGGGAAGAATAGCAGGGGGATCGGGTTTGGCAAGGTGAAGGTGGCACAAGCTCCCCCTTCTCCCCTTGTGGGAGAAGGTGTCGCCGAAGGCGACGGATGAGGGGTGTCCCAGGGAACGCCAGCCTCTCACTCCGCTGGAACACCCCTCATCCGTCTCGGCGTTGCGCGCCGATCCACCTTCTCCCACAAGGGGAGAAGGGAAGACGCGCCAAGGCTATGCCAACTCCTCGTTGTGGCTGATCTCGACGCCATACTCGGCGGCAGCGTCCAGCATCGTATGCCACAGGCTTTCCGCGAAGGTGGCGAACACCAGAAGATTGAACACCGCCTGTCCGTCCGGCCGGTCATTGCCACGCCAGAGATTGATGCTGGTGTGATCGACCGAGGTCGCCGCAGCGGTGCCGGCCGGGAACGCCGCGGGGTGCAGGTCTAGCGACGACAGTTTGGCCAGCATCGCGCGCGCCTTTTCTCCGGAAACGCTGATCAGCGCGCGGGCATGCGACTGGTCGGACAACGAGGCGGATTGCGCAAACGCCTGGCTCAGCGGTTCGTTCGGGTGCTTGCCGCCATTGGACAGGACCAGGAACTGATCCGGTCCCGACCAGATCAGCGTAGCGTCGGGAGTTTGGGTCGCCTTGGGCGTTTCCGGGGCGGCAACGCCGAAGCGGGTTTCGGCGGCCTTCCCCAGTTCTGCCGCTTTGCCGCGCCGCGCCATCACCTGGATCAGGTCGAAATTGCGGATCTCGGTGAGCGATACGCCGGCCGCCGTGCCGCGCGCGCCATAGGCGCCGACAACAAGCGCTTTCTCCAGCGGACTGCGGGCAATCCAGGAAAACTCAGCCACGCTGGCGCCCTCCATCCGGATCGTAGAAGACGGGACTGCACAGCTCGACGTCGTAGTCTTCGCCGCGCAGCGGGTCATGCGCATGGACGATTTCGCCGATGCGCTCGCGCCCGCGCTCAACCAGTGCCAACCCAATCCACTGGTCGAGCGTCGGCGAGAAGCAGACCGAGGTGACGTAGCCCTGGTCGTTATCGGGACCGGGCGTCTCGCCCTTCGGGATGATATGCGCGCCGGAACGCAGGCGGCGCGTCTTGTCGACCGGCTTGATGCCGACCACGACCTGGCGGTCCGGCGCAATCAGCGCCTCGCGCCCGGCCATGACGCGGCCGATGAAATCTTTCTTGCTGGACATCATCTTGCCCAACCCGAGGTCGGCGGCGGTCGTCGTGCCGTTCAGCTCCGGGCCGGCGACATGGCCCTTTTCGATGCGCATGACGCCGAGCGCCTCGGTACCGTAGGGCGTAACGCCGAACGGCTTGCCGGCCAGCATCAAATTGCGCACCAGCGCCTCGCCATAGCGGGCGGGAACCGAAATCTCGAACGCCATTTCGCCCGAAAACGAGATGCGGAACAGCCGCGCCTTGATGCCACCGCGAAGCGCGACTTCCCGCGCCCCCATGAACGGAAAACCTTCGTTCGACAAATCCTCGGACGGAGCGACGATTTCCCGGAGCAGGTCACGGGTCTTCGGCCCGGCGATCGAGAATTGCGCCCACTGGTCCGAGACGGATGTCAGCTGAACGTCGAATTCGGGGAACAGCACCTGCCGGCAGAATTCGAGATGCTGCATCACCAGCCCGGCCTTGGCGGTGGTGGTGGTCAGGAAATAGTGGTCCTCGGCCAGCCGTGACGTCGTGCCGTCGTCATAGACGATGCCGTCCTCGCGCAGCATCAGCCCGTAGCGGGCTTTGCCGACGGCGAGACTGGAGAAGGTGTTGATGTAGACGCGGTCGAGAAAGGCGCCGGCATCCGGGCCGTGCACGTCGATCTTGCCGAGCGTCGAGACATCGCAGAAGCCGACGCCGGAGCGCACCGCCTTGACCTCGCGGGTGACCGATTCCAGCCAGTCCTTTTCGCCGGCGCGCGGATACCATTGCGCGCGCTTCCACAGGCCGGTGTCGACGAAGATCGCGCCCTGTTCGGCCGCCCAGTGATGCGATGGCGTCAGCCGCGTCGCATGGAAATTCTCGTCACGGTGATGGCCGGCGAAGGCGCCGATGGCGACCGGCACATAGGGCGGGCGGTAGATCGTCGTGCCGGTTTCGGGGATCGATTTGCCGCTGATTGCCGCCATGATGGCGAGACCGGCGACGTTCGAGGTCTTGCCCTGGTCGGTGGCCATGCCGAGCGTCGTATAGCGCTTGAGATGCTCGACCGATTCGAAACCTTCGCGCTGCGCCAGTTCGATGTCGGACGCGGTCACGTCATGCTGGTAATCGACGAAGGCTTTCCCTTTGCCGGCCACATACCAAAGCGGCGTCAGCGAAAACGCCTCGCTGTCGGCGACCGGCGATGTGCCGGCATTGCCGCTGCGTCCAGCACTCTGCGCTGCCGCAGCACCCGCGGCAAAGCCCTGGCGCAGGCAGTCGCCCAGCCCGAAGGCGCCGTTGGCGGCGCCGGCGGCCACCATGCCGGGCGGCGCACCATCCGGCACGAAGGCTGCGATATCGTCCTGCCATTTCGGCCGGCCGCGATGATAGGAGGTCAGCCCGACCGCCGGATTCCAGCCGCCGGACACGGCAAGCCCGTCGGCTTCGACTTCCGCCCGTGCGCCGCCGGTCAGCGCCACCACGATTTTCCGGACCCCGTCCTTGCCGCCTTCGACGCCGCTGACCGAGCCGTTGAGCACGGCAAAGCCGCCTTTGGCGGCAAGCGCGCGATGCGCGGCGGAGACGTCCGGGCGCGCATCGACGACCGCCGCGATCTGCAAACCGGCGCCAAGCGCGGGCTCGACCGTGCGCCAGCCATCCTCATTGTTGGTGAACAGCGCGATCCTCTTGGCAGGGGTAACCGCGTAGCGCGCGACATAGGTCCGCATAGCCGAAGCCATCATCACGCCCGGCGTGTCGTTACCGGCAAAGACGATCGGCCGCTCGATGGCGCCGGCGGCGACGACGCAGCGCTTGGCCACGATCCGCCACAGCCGCTGGCGCACCTGGTGCTCGGGCGGCGAGGGCAGGTGGTCGTTGACCCGCTCGATGGCGCCATAGGTGCCGCCATCATAGACGCCGAACAATGTCGTGCGGGTCATGATGCGGACATCGGGCAGTGCGGCAAGTTCGGCCAGCGTGCGCGTAATCCATTCGGCCGCCGGCGCGCCGTCGATCATGCCGCCGTCGGCGAGCAGACGGCCGCCAAGCGCAAAATCTTCCTCGCACAGGATGACGCGGGCGCCGCCGCGCCCGGCCGCCAGTGCCGCAGCCAGCCCGGCCGGGCCGGACCCGGCAATCAGCACGTCGCAATGCGCCCACGCCTTGTCGTAATGGTCGGGATCGGCGACGCCTGCAGCGCGGCCGAGGCCGGCGGCGCGGCGAATCGTTGGCTCGTAGATCGTTTCCCAGAATTTCGCCGGCCACATGAAGGTCTTGTAGTAGAAGCCGGCGACGAAGATCGGCGCGAACAGCTGATTGACCGCCATCAGATCGTGGCGCAGCGACGGCCAGCGGTTCTGGCTGGCGGCTTCGAGCCCGTCATAGAGTTCGGCCGTGGTCGCCTTGGTGTTCGGCTCGCGCCGCGCTCCGCTGCGCAGTTCGACCAGCGCGTTGGGCTCCTCCGAACCAGCGGTCAGGATGCCGCGCGGTCGATGGTATTTGAAAGAGCGGCCGACCAGCTTGACGCCATTGGCGATCAGCGCCGAGGCCAGCGTGTCGCCTTGGAAGCCGGCAAAGCTCTTGCCGTCGAAGCGGAAGGCCAGCGGCGCGGCGCGATCGATGAGACCGCCGCTCTCCAGCCGGTGTGTCTGCGCGGGGCCAACCATCAGGCCCCAACCTCGGCGGCACCGACGCCCGCAGCCGGCTCGACGGAGGAAATCTCGTGCGTCAGCGTGTTGCGGGCGACTTTCAGCCAGGCCCGGCAGCCGCCGCCATGGTACCAGTACTCACTCATCGGCCCGGCGATGTTGTCGCGCAGATAGACGTAGTCGAAGACCTCGTCTTCGGTGGCGCCGGCCGCCGGACGCGTCGGCTTGGCGTCGCCCAGATAGGTGAACTCGCCGAGTTCGCGTTCGCCGCAGAAGGGACAGACAATGCGCATGCTTCTTCAGCCAGCCTTCAATGCAGGTTCGGTTGGGCGCCTTGGCCCTTTTCGTCGATCATCGCACCTCGCCGGAAGCGGTCGAGACGAAAGCGGGCAGCCTCCTTGTGCGGCTCGTCGCGCGCCAGCAGATGAGCAAAGACCAGGCCGGAGCCGGGCGTCGCCTTGAAGCCGCCATAGCACCAGCCGGCGTTGAGATAGAGCCCGTCGACCGGTGTTTTGTCGATGATCGGCGAGCCGTCCATCGACATGTCCATGATGCCGCCCCACTGACGCAGCAGCCGTATCCGGCCGATCATCGGCATCAGCGCCATGCCGCCTTCGCAGACGTCTTCCATGACAGGCAGATTGCCGCGCTGGGCGTAGGAATTGTAGCCGTCTATATCGCCGCCGAAGACCAGGCCGCCCTTGTCGGACTGGCTGACGTAGAAATGCCCGGCGCCGAACGTCATGACATTGGGGATTAGCGGCTTGATCGCCTCGGAGACGAAGGCCTGCAGCACATGGCTTTCGATCGGCAGCCGCATGCCGGCCATCGCCGCGACGCGCGACGAGGAGCCGGCGACCGCCATGCCGACCTTGGCCGCGCCGATCCTGCCGCGGCTCGTCTCGACGCCGGTCACCTTGCCGCTGCCATCGCGGACAAAACCGGTCACCTCGCAGTTCTGGATGATGTCGACCCCGAGCGCGCTCGCCGCATGCGCATAGCCCCAGACCACGGCGTCGTGGCGCGCCGTGCCGCCGCGCCGCTGCAAAAGCCCGCCCTGCACCGGGAAACGTGCGTTGTCGAAGTTCAGGAACGGCATCATCTTCCTGACCGCCGTCAGATCGAGCAGTTCGGCATCGATGCCGTTGATGCGCATGGTGTTGCCGCGCCGCGCATAGGCGTCGCGCTGCGCGTCGGAATGGTAGAGATTGATGACGCCGCGCTGGCTGACCATGGTGTTGTAGTTGAGGTCCTGCTCCATCCGCTCCCACAGCTTCATCGACAGCTCGTAGAAGCCGGTATTGCCGGGCAGCCCGTAATTGGAGCGGATGATGGTGGTGTTGCGGCCGGCATTGCCGGAGCCGATCCAGCCCTTTTCCAGCACCGCGACATTCCTGATGCCGTATTCGCTGGCGAGGAACCATGCCGTCGCCAGGCCATGGCCGCCGCCGCCGATGATCACCACGTCGTAGTGGCTCTTTGGGCTGGCGTCGCGCCAGGTGCGCTGCCAGTTCTTGTGGCCGGAAAATGCCGCCCGGGCGAGGGAGAAGATCGAGTATTTCATGAACCTGTTTCGCGCCGGGCGTGCAACAATTCCGGATCAGATGTCGAGCGTGTGGTCGCGCTCCCACTGGGTGAAGTGGGAAGCATAGGAATTCCATTCCTGCTGCTTGAGCTTTAGATAGGCCGACGAGAATTCCTCACCCAGCGCCGCCTTGAGCGATTTGTCGTTGTCGAACTCGCGCAATGCGTCGAGCAGGTTGAGCGGCAGCTTCGGCGCCCCTTCGACCGTATGGCCGAACTGGTACATGTCGATGTCGTAGCGCCGGCCGGGGTCGGCCTTCGAGCGGACGCCGTCAAGGCCGGCGGCGATGATGACGGCCTGCAGCAGATAGGGATTTGCCGCGCCGTCCGGCAGGCGCAGCTCGAAGCGGCCTGGCCCAGGCACGCGCACCATGTGGGTGCGGTTGTTGCCGGTCCAGGTCACCGTGTTCGGCGCCCAGGTGGCGCCGGAGATGGTGCGCGGTGCGTTGATGCGCTTGTAGGAATTGACCGTCGGGTTGGTGATGGCGGCAAGCGCGGACGCATGTTTCATGATGCCGCCGAGGAAATTCCTGCCCTTGGCCGACAGGCCGAGCTCCATCGCATCATCGGCAAAGACATTGGTCTTGCCGTCTTTGTCCCACACCGAGATATGCGCATGGCAGCCATTGCCGGTCAGGCCCTGGAAGGGTTTAGGCATGAAGGTTGCGCGCAGGCCGTGCTTTTCGGCGACCGATTTCACCATGAATTTGAAGAAGGAATGCTTGTCGGCGGTCGCCAGCGCATCGTCGAAGGCCCAGTTCATCTCGAACTGGCCGTTGGCGTCCTCGTGGTCGTTCTGGTAGGCGCCCCAGCCGAGCGCCAGCATGTGGTCGCAGATCTCGGCGATCACATCGTAGCGGCGCATCACCGCCTGCTGGTCGTAGCAGGGCTTCGACGCCGTGTCATATTCGTCGGAAATCGTCTTGCCATCCGGCGAGATCAGGAAGAATTCGGCCTCGACGCCGGTCTTGATGTGCATGCCGTCGCCAGCGGCCTCCGCGATCAACCGCTTCAGCGTGTTGCGCGGCGCCTGCTCGACCGATTTGTCGTCCATGATGCAGTTGGCGGCGACCCAGGCGACTTCCGGCTTCCAAGGCAACTGGATCACCGAGGCCGGATCCGGCACCGCCAGCATGTCGGGATGCGCCGGCGTCAGGTCGAGCCAGGTGGCAAAGCCGGCAAAGCCGGCACCGTCGCGCTGCATGTCGGCGATCGCCTGCGCCGGCACCAGCTTGGCGCGTTGCCCACCGAACAGGTCGGTGTAGGATATCATGAAATATTTGACGCCCTTCTCCTTGGCGAAGGCGGCGAGATCGTTCCCCATTATAGTTCCTCGCTTACTGGCATTTGGTTTGTCTTAGAAGCCGTTCTTGCCCGGTATCCAGTTGGTGCCGGCCAGCGGCACGCCGGCCATGGCGGCGGCTTCGATCGTCAAGGCCACAAGATCCTCGGGCTCGAGATTGTGCAGGCTGTTCTTGCCGCAGGCGCGGGCGATTGTCTGAGCCTCAAGTGTCATCACCTTAAGATAATTCGCCAGCCGTCGGCCGGCCGCAATCGGATCGACCCGTTTCATTAGCTCGGGATCCTGCGTGGTGATGCCGGCCGGGTCGCGACCCTCATGCCAGTCGTCATAGGCGCCGGCGGTGGTGCCGAGCTCGTTGTATTCCGCTTCCCAGCGCGGGTCGTTGTCGCCGAGCGCGACAAGCGCTGCCGTGCCGATCGACACCGCGTCGACGCCGAGCGCCAGCGCCTTGGCGACGTCGGCGCCGTTGCGTATGCCGCCGGAGACGATCAGCTGCACCTTGCGGTGCATGCCGAGATCCTGCAGCGCCTGCACGGCCGGCCTGATGCAGGCAAGCGTCGGCTGGCCGACATTTTCAATGAACACTTCCTGGGTCGCCGCCGTGCCGCCCTGCATGCCGTCGACGACGACGACATCGGCGCCCGATTTCACCGCAAGCGCGGTGTCGTAATACGGCCGCGCGCCGCCGACCTTGACGTAGATCGGCTTTTCCCAGTCGGTGATCTCGCGCAGTTCGAGGATCTTGATCTCGAGGTCGTCCGGCCCGGTCCAGTCGGGGTGGCGCGAGGCCGAGCGCTGGTCGATGCCTTTCGGCAGCGTGCGCATTTCGGCGACGCGGTCGGAGATCTTCTGGCCGAGCAGCATGCCGCCGCCGCCGGGTTTGGCGCCCTGGCCGACGACCACCTCGATCGCGTCGGCACGGCGCAGATCGCGCGGGTTCATGCCGTAGCGCGACGGCAGATACTGGTAGACCAGCGTCTTCGAATGGCCGCGCTCTTCCTCGGTCATGCCGCCGTCGCCGGTGGTCGTCGAGGTGCCGGACAGCGTCGCGCCGCGGCCAAGCGCTTCCTTGGCCGGCCCGGACAGCGAGCCGAAGCTCATGCCGGCAATGGTGATCGGGATTTTCAATTCGATCGGTTTCTTCGCATAGCGCGACCCGAGCACGACGCTGGTGTCGCAGCGCTCGCGATAGCCTTCGAGCGGGTAGCGCGAGATCGAGGCACCAAGGAACAGAAGGTCATCGAAATGCGGCAGCTTGCGCTTGGCGCCGGCGCCCCTGATATCATAGATGCCGGTCGCCGCGGCGCGGCGGATCTCGGAAAGCGTGTAGTCGTCGAAGGTCGCGGATTTGCGCGGCGTCGTCGGCGGGTTGCGATAGGTCATTGAGCCTCAATACGCGTCGGCGTTGTCGATATTGAAATTGTAGAGGGTACGAGCCGAGCCATAACGCTTGAACTCCGCCGCCTTGACGCCGGTCACACCGGCGCGGTCGAGCAAGCCTTGCAGCAATTCGAGATGCTCGGGCCGCATCTCCTTGGCGATGCAGTCGGCGCCGAGGCTTTCGACCTTGCCGCGCACGAAAAGCCGCGCCTCGTAGATGGAATCGCCGAGCGCATCGCCGGCGTCGCCCAGCACCACGAGGTTGCCGGACTGCGCCATGAAGGCCGACATGTGGCCGATATTGCCATGGACGACGATGTCGATGCCCTTCATCGAGATGCCGCAGCGCGACGACGCGTTGCCTTCGATAACGAGCAACCCGCCCCGGCCGGTGGCGCCGGCATACTGGCTGGCATCGCCTTTGACGACGATCTGGCCGGACATCATGTTCTCGCCGACGCCGGGCCCGGCCGAGCCATGCACGGTGATGGTGCCGCCGTCGTTCATGCCGCCGCAATAATAGCCGACGCTGCCGCGCACATCGATGGCGACCGGCTGGTCGACGCCGACGGCGACCGAATGGCTGCCTCGCGGGTGGAGCACCTCCCAGGCGGTCTCGTTCGAACCGGGCGCCAGATCGTGCAGCGCCTGGTTGAGCTCGCGCAGCGACATTTCGGCCAGGTCGAAGACCCTCGATGCCTGGCCCGGCTCACGCGCGGCCTTGGAGAGGTTGCCCGTATTGAAGGCATTGCTTGCCGGCATTGGTTCAATGCTCCCAGAAATAGACGGTTGCGGGCTCGGGTTCCCAGACCTTCGCATTGTCTATGCCGGGCAGTTTGGTGAGCGCACGATATTCCGAGCCGAAGGCGACATACTGGTCGGTTTCGGCCATTACGGCGGGCTTGCAGGCGATCGGATCGCGCACCACGCCGAAGCCGTTCTTGGTGCCGACGACGAAGGTGAAAAAGCCGTCGAGATCGCTCAGCGTGCCTTCCAGCGCCTCGCCCAGATTCTTGCCATGCGCCATCTGCGAGGAGAGATAGGCGGCAGCGACCTCGGTGTCGTTCTCGGTCTCGAATGTCATGCCTTCGCGGATCAGCTCGCGGCGGACATTGTTGTGGTTGGACAGCGAGCCATTATGCACCAGGCACTGGTCGGCGCCGGTCGAGAACGGATGCGCGCCCATCGTCGTCACCGCCGATTCGGTCGCCATGCGGGTATGGCCGATGCCGTGGGTGCCGGTCATCTCGCGGACGCCGAAACGGTCGACGACCGCTTCGGGCAAGCCGACTTCCTTGTAGATTTCGACGACGTCGCCGGCGCCCATGATGCGGATGTCGGGGCGCAGCGTCTGGATCGCCTCGCGCGCTTCGTCGATCTTGGCAGGCATCGTCCGGACCACCGCATGCGTCGACTTCGCAGCAATGCTCACCGACGCGCCGATCGCCTTGGCGAGTTCGGCGTCGAGGCCGCGGAAATCGCGCTCCGGCTTGGCCGACTGGATGGTGATCTTGGCTTCACTGGAGGGCGCGCCATAGATGGCGATGCCGGCGCTGTCGGGACCGCGATCGCTGAGCGAGATCAGCATCTCCGACAGCATCGCGCCAAGCTGGGGCTCGAGCGACTTGTCCTTCAAAAACAGTCCGACGATTCCGCACATGTCAGCCTCCGCGAGTTTGTTCCCTCCGAGATGTATCGAATGAGTCCCGGGAATTCAATGGTATGAAAAAAATTTTCCTGTCGTTATATATCGGCTGAGGCGCCGCCGGCCGCACTATCGCTGCGCTGGCCGCCATTGTGAACCCATTTGGCATAGCGGATGCGGGCGATCTTGTAGGCATCCAGGATCGACAGGGCATAGATCAGGAAGCCGCCGGCATGGCGTCCGACGAAGCTGGCGTCGGGCGGCGCGATCTTGGCGGTGACCCAGGCAAGGATCACCATGAAGAACAGGAATTGCAGGCCGCGCACCGGCACGCCGAGCACGACCTGCCCGCTCGCCGGCAAGACAATCGCAGCGCCCAGAACCAGATAGGGGCTCGGTGGTGCGGGGGAGGTGGTGATCTGGCTGGTCATGCTGCTTGCCGTTCGCTTTGATTGATGGCATCGCGCAGCGCCGAAGCCGACGACAGCAGCCTCTCGATCAGCACCGGATCGAGCCTGACCGTGCCGAATTCGGCTTGCCGGAATACGCCGTAGCGCGCCCGCTCGGCCTCGGCCAGCAGCCAGACGATGCGCACGCCGTTCGGCGTGATCAGCAATTCCTTGGCGCGCTCCTCGGCAAAGACATCGAGGTGGCCGGCGATGACGGCTTCGGGGAAGCGCACGCCCTTGCGGTCGCTCCGCAGCACCGCCTCGGCCGGAAACCCCGCCGCCTTCGGCAGCGTATGGACGAGATGATCGAAATTGGAAAAAGTCGTCGGCGATCCCGGCCGCATCATCATATCGAAAGTGCCTGGTATCGCGACCTTTTCGGTGATCGAAACGCTCAGCCAGCGCGCCGGCAGCTTCCTGATCGCCAGCGTGTCGACGATGGTCCGCACCTGCACCCGCCGGCCGTTCCACGAGCCGGCGAAGGTAACGACGCCGGCAGTGCCGTCCGAGACGTTGGCCGCGTCGGGGATGACGGCGCGGACGCCGGCTTCGTCGGCGGCAAGCCCGGTCGAAGCCTTGGCGCGGCTGGCCCGCGCAAGCCAGGCTATATGGAGGACGAGAGCCAGGGCAACCGCCCCGGCGAGCAATGCTGAGATCACCTAACGCACCTCGTCACGCAAATGCCCGCCCAGACCGGGCGCGCCGTCAGTAGCCCTGCGGCTTCGGCCACGGCATGGTGAACTGGGCACCACGGCGCACGAATTTGTAGCGGTAGAAGTGGAACCACAGCGAGATCAGGAAGTAGAAAGCGACCATGGCGATCAGCTGCGAGCCGAAGCCGAGGAAGATCGCAAAGAAGGTGACGACGCAAAGGCAGAACAAGACGATAGCCGGCAGCGGATGGAACGGATGGGTGTAGCCGCGGCGGATCGAGCCGAGCGGCCACTTTTTCCTGAACATGATGATGTTGATGCTCATGAAGGTGTATTGCAGCACGCCCGACAGGATCGAGAAGGTGATCGCCTGGTTGAGGTCGGCGATGAAGGCAAAGGCAAGCGCGATCGGCAGCAGAAACAGGATCGAGCGATAGGGCGTGCGGTATTTCGGATGCACCGCCGAGAACCAGGTCGGCAGATAGCGGTCGCGGCCGAGCGAAAACCAGGCGCGCGCGGCGTCGTTGATGCAGCCATTGGCGGAGGCGAGCGCGGCAAGTAGCGTCGCGATGAACAACAGGTTTTCCAGCAGCGCACTGCCGGTCAGTTTGCCTGCGTCCCACAGCGGATAGTAGGTGATGCCGAGATATTCCCAGGGCATCAGCGAGGCGCAGACATACCAGGTCATGGCGGCGGCGATCAGAAGCGTGATCATGCCGGCCATCGTGCCGTAGGGCAGCGAGCGCGCCGGCGAGCGCACTTCCTCGGCGGCCTGCGTGGTGCCCTCGATGCCGAGGTAGTACCAGATGCCGAACTGGAAGGCGGCGATGACGCCGATCCAGCCATAGGGCAGGGCGTTGCCCGGGGTCACCAACTCGTTCAGCTTGAGCACGGCGCCTTGCGTCCACGGGCTGACCGAGAAGAACAGGATGACGATCGAGACATAGGCGATGGCGGTGATGACGAAATTGACGTTGAGCGTCATCAGCACGCCGCGATAGTTCAGCCATGCCAGCACGACGATGGTCGCGGCGATGAAGGAATTGTGGTTGAGCCCCTCGACGCCGGCTTTGGCGACGATGGTGTCGCCGAGCAGGATCGCGTCCGACACTTCGAGCATGGTGTAGGCAAAGACCAGGAACAGCGCGACGTTGAAGGCCATCAGCGGCCCGACAATGTGCTTGGCCTGGGCATATTGGCCGCCGGCGGCGGCAACCGTCGAGGTAACTTCGGAATCGATCATCGCGACCGACGTGTAGAGCAGGCCGACGATCCAGCAGACGATCAGCGCCGCCAGCGCGCCGCCCTTGTCCGCCGCGAAATTCCAGCCGGTGAATTCGCCGACCAGAACGATGCCGACACCGAGCGCCCAGACATGGGCGGGGCCGAGCACCCTGAGCAGTGAAACCCTGTCGCCTTGCACTTGCACCGCTGGTTCAGCCGTGATCGTCATCGTTCAATCCCCCACTCAGATCCGGTGTTTTTCGGACACGGCTTCAAGTTCGCCTTCCCTGGACGAGGTCAGCATCTCTTCGGAATAGGTCGTGTCGATCTTGAACCAGTCGTAGAGCATCCACAGCGCGAGCACGATCGAGATGCCCCAGCATGCGTAAGAGAGTGCCACCCACATGACGATGCTTCCTATCTATTTGTCGCCGAACTTTTCGTCGATGACGTCGCGGTATTCGCGGTCCGATGCGCGGAACAGAAAGATGAAATAGCCGATCAGCACTGCCGCCATGATGATCAGCGTCGGCCAGTCGATGATGTAGTGGAACCGGTTCTGGATGATGTCGTGCGCGGTTTCCGGCGTGTAGCCGAGCTTTTCCCAGATCGAGGCCATGGTCGGGTTTTGTCCGAGCGCTTCCCACGTCTTGGCGTCGAGCGCGTCAATGGATTTTGCCGCCCCTGCCAGACCTAGTTTCAGCGGCAGCCACAGCGCGACGAAAATCGCGACCACGACGACGGCGATATCGAAAACCTGTCCGGCCTTGCTCTGTTCGGGCGGTGTATAGCGGGCCATGCGTCTCCCCCTCAGGACTTGCGGTTGCGGTAGGCGTCGGCGTTCTTGATGTCGAGGCCGTAGATGAAGTCCTTGTCTTCCTTGTAGTGGTTGACCATCGCCAGGATCGCGGCCGTGTTGAAGATCAGCACCGCGGCGGCGGCGACCGCGACGACGAGCTTGATGCCTGCGTCGGGGACGTATGGCCATGTCATGAACAGGACAAAGAGGATCGTCGCCCACAGGCAGACGATCAGGAGCATGGATCCACGCACGTCGGAACGGTACAACGCTTCCACGCGCTGTTGCAGGTCGGACATCGGCTTTCCCCTTTTTCAACGCCGGTCCGGATTGGCCGGTCATTGCCCTCTTTCAAGAGAGTGAAATTTTTTTCATAAAATCCGGCCGAATTCTGGAATTGTCAAGACGATTTTACGCGACGTTAACCGTTAGTTTGGGCGCGCCGGATTTGCCTGACAATGAAATTATTTGCTTACGGGTATTGCAGGCTCCCGGCGTTTGCGATCAATATTCAAGGCAACGCTCCCGCCTGTGTGCAGGGAGCAGGGGAAAGCAAAAAAGTTTCTTTCGAACGGAGGACAGCGGATGACGGCATCCTGGAGATTTTCGACGCTTGCGGATCGCCATCGCGCGCTCGGCTCGAAGCTCGAGGACTGGAGCGGCATGGGCACCGCCTGGACCTACGACAAGGACGCGGACGAAGAGTATATCGCCATCCGCACCAAGGCCGGCCTGATGGATGTGTCCGGCTTGAAGAAGGTTCACATCACCGGGCCGCACGCCTCGCACCTGATCGATCTGGCGACGACGCGCGACGTCGAAAAGATCTATCCCGGCAAGTCGGCCTATGCCTGCATGCTCAACGAGGCCGGCAAGTTCACCGACGACTGCATCCTCTACCGCACCGGCCCGAATTCCTGGATGGTCGTGCATGGCTCGGGCACCGGCCATGAAGAGCTGCAGCGCGCTTGCGTCGGTCGCGACGTGTCGCTGCGCTTCGACGACAATCTGCACGACCTTTCGCTGCAGGGGCCGCTAGCCGTGGATTATCTGGCAAAGCATGTGCCCGGCATTCGCGACCTCAACTATTTCCACCACATGCAGACGCAGTTGTTCGGCTTTCCGGTGATGATCTCGCGCACCGGCTACACCGGCGAGCGCGGCTACGAGATCTTCTGCCGTGGCCAGGACGCCGGAACGATCTGGGACAGGATCCTCGACGAGGGCAAGAGCGCCGGCATCATCCCGTGCCGCTTCACCACGCTCGACATGCTGCGCGTCGAGAGCTACCTGCTGTTTTACCCCTACGACAATTCGCAGAAATACCCGTTTGAGAACGAAGGCCCCGGCGACACGCTGTGGGAGCTTGGTCTCGACTTCACCGTCAGCCCCGGCAAGACGGGCTTTCGCGGTGCCGAGGAGCACTACCGCCTCAAGGGCAAGGAGCGCTTCAAGATCTTCGGCGTGCTGCTCGAAGGCAAGGAGCCGGCCGACGAGGGCGCACCGGTCTATCGCGACGGCAAAAAGGTCGGCGTGGTGACCTGCGCAATGTATTCGCCGCTGGTCAAAAAATCGATGGGCATTGCCCGGCTCGACGTCGACTGCGCGGTACAGGGCACCAGGCTCGAGATCCGCAACAAGAGCGGCCCCATCAGCGCAACCGCCGAGCCGCTTCCTTTCGACGATCCGAAGAAGACCAAGCGCACGGCGAAAGGCTGAGGCATACTGCGGGTATGGCAGCGAAAAGCATCATCAGCCGGCCGGTCTATGGGACCCTGTCTCCGCAGCCCGGCAAGCATCATCTTTTCATAGCGGATGCAGAAGGAGCGCTGGCCATTGCCGATCTGGCCGCCAAGGCACCGGCGGATTTCTTCGGCGGCGCCCACATCATCTTCATTCCCGGCCGCGACGGCAAATACGCCGATGCGGTCGAAGCCCTGAAGCCGGCACAGTTCTACCTCGGTCATTCCTTTGCCAGCGCCCTGCCGCGGCTGAAGCAGATGCTGGCCAACGCCCATATGGGCCTCAGGCTCTATCTCGCCGGCACCGAGGGGCTGATCGGCCAGGCCATGCAGGCGGCGCTCGAAGCCGGCATCGACCACACCTCGGTTCAGACCGAGCATCGCGGCTCGCTGGCGCGCCGCATGCAGTGCGTCCATTGCAAGGGCATCACCGAGAACGTGACGACGCAGCCGGCAACCTGTTCGCATTGCGGCCTCTTGCTTCTGGTGCGCGACCACTATTCGCGGCGCCTCGCCGCCTTCCAGGGCGTCTGCATCAACGCCGAGGACCGCAGCGAAATTCCTCCGATCGAGGAGGTCTTTCGATGAGCGCCGGCACAACTAAGCTCGATGTCGTCGTCAGCGATGTCGTCCCGGTCAACGAGCTGGTGACGCGCTTTCATTTCCGCCGGCGCGACGGCGAGCTTTTGCCGACCTTCTCCGGCGGCGCCCATGTCGTCGTCGAGATGCGCGATGGCGAACGCACCAGGCTCAATCCCTATTCGCTGATGGGCTCGCCGCTAGACACCCGCGAATACACCATCTCGGTGCGCCGCGACGACGCCGGCCGCGGCGGCTCGTTGTTCATGCACAGGCAGGTCAGGCCGGGCACGGAGATGGTGGTCAGCTATCCCGTCAACCTGTTCTCGCTCGATCTGCGCGCCAGGAAGCATCTGATGCTGGCCGGCGGCATCGGCATCACCCCGTTCATGGCGCAGACCGCGCAGCTGGCGGCGGAAGGCGGCAATTTCGAATTGCATTACACCTGCCGCACCGCCTCGCTCGGCACCTATGCCGACCTGCTGAGAGAGCGCTACGATCACCGGGTCAGGCTCTATCACGACGACCGCGACGAGCGCGTCGATCTCGACCGGCTGTTGTCATCGCAGCCGCTCGGCACGCATCTCTATGTCTGCGGCCCGTCGGGCATGATTGGCTGGGTGCGCGAGCGTGCCGCGGCGCTCGGCTGGCCTCCGGAGACCGTGCATTTCGAGCATTTCGCGGCGCCGCAGCCCGGCGCCCCCTTCGACGTGACGCTGGCGGTCAGCGGCAAGACCATCCGTGTCGACGAGCAGCAGAGCCTGCTCGAGGCGATCGAGGCGGCCGGCGTCGATCCGCCCTATCTCTGCCGCGGCGGCGTCTGCGGCCAGTGCGAGACCAACGTCATTTCGCATGACGGCAAATTCATCCACAACGACCACTGGCTGAGCGAGGAAGACCACCGTTCGGGCTGCAAGATCATGCCCTGCGTCTCGCGCTTCGAGGGCAGGTCGCTGGTGCTGGAAAGATAGGAGGCGAGCTTGGGCATCACCTTTCGCAAGGAAACGTTCCGCGACGACTTTACCTTCAGGAACAGCCCCGAGCACATCAGGCGGTTCCCGTTCCCGTTCCATGAAGACAGCTACATGTATGCCGTCAACATCGAGCCGCATGTCGTCGGGCCGAAGGGCAGCGTGCTGGAGAATTTGATCGACGTCGACGAGCACTATGTCGCCGAGATGCAGGACCGCGCTTTGGTGCTGGCCGAGGATCCGCTGCGCTGCCAGTCGCTGCCGCACATGACGCTGGCCGGCTGGGATCTGCTCGAGCTTTTGATGGAGCAGCAGGCGCTGGGCTATCCCGAGCATTTCACGCTGACGCGCGATGGCGACCGCTGGCGCTGGATCAACCGGCCGCTTGGCATCGACGACAGCTTCACCTTTGGCGATGTCTCGACGCTGCCCTATGGGCCGATGGAATACATCACCCGCCAGAGCCAGGGCGATTTCTGCATCCTCGACCAGCGCGACGGCAACCTGTGGATGGATGCCGGCATGGTCACCACCCAGGCCGACTGGTCGCTCGATTTCGACATCGGCATGAACTTCTTCGAATGGCACGCGCCGGTGCCGCTGGCGCATGAGAAGGGCATATTCGTCCGGGCGCTGAAATTCCTCACCAACATCCAGCAGGGCAAACCCGCACGCCGGCTGAACTGGACGATGACCATCAATCCGCGCCTCGATACCAGCCCGGAAAATTACCACAAATGGGGTCCGGACCGCGCCACGGTGACGCCGGAAAACGTCGGCGACAAGGTTCATCTGCGCGTCGAGCTGCAGAGCTTCTGGCGGCTGCCGCGCTCGAATGCGATCGTCTTCCCGATCCGCTGCTACCTGATCAAGATGGACGAGCTGGTGACGCAGCCGAAATGGGCACGGCGCCTGCACCGCGTCATCCGCGACCTGCCCGAGGAACTCGCCAACTACAAGGGCCTGACGCGTTACCGTGCGACATTGGTCGAGTGGCTGTCGAAGTTGGATGACGGCAGTGCGACGTCGCCGGGGTTTGGGCCGGATTGAGGTTCTGTTTGCGAGGTTCGCGCTGCCCGTCAAGCTGCCAATCTCCCCCCAAGAGGGGGAGATGCCCGGCAGGGCAGAGGGGGGCGCCGTAGAGCGCCGGCCTTTAGCCCCCTTGCGACCAATCGAGGACGAGCTTGCCCTGCAGTTCAACGTAGCAGCGCGTGGAGGTTACGGCATGGATCCTAGGGTCTCCGCTACGTCGCTTCGCTCCTGCTCCGCCCTAGGATGACGAAGTGAGGGACGCTTCAGCTAACCTCGAAACTTGCGAATTGCCGTCGGCCACCAACCTCTAAGCCGCGATGCAACTGCCAATCTCCGACATCCGCGATTAGCCTTGGACCCCACGCCTTCGTCATCCTAGGGCGAAGCAGGAGCGAAGCGACGTAGCGGAGACCCTAGGATCCATGCCGTTACCGTGGCCGTGGAGTGCAGCGATCCAGGATTGCTTGTGCGCCCTCATCTCCGGCTCACCCCGCGCTCTGCGGGTAGCAGATGATCGACAGATAGCGCATCGGCAGAACGCTCAGCACTTCCGGTCCGTGCGGCGCGTCGGCGTCGAAGAACAGGCTGTCGCCGGGCTTCATCGGGTAAAGATTGCTGCCGTGCCGGTAAACCACCTCGCCCTCGAGCATATAGAGGAATTCCATGCCCTCGTGCTGGAAGGTCGGGAACACGTCGGAATCCTCGGTCAGCGTGATCAGATAGGGTTCCACGACGACGCCGCTGGTGTTGGAGCCGATATGGCCGAGCAGATTGTACTGGTGGCCGGCGCGCGTGCCGCGGCGTTCGACGTCGAGGCCTTCGCCGGCCTTGACGAAGACGGCACTGCGCTCTTCCTCGAAGCGGCGGAAGAAGGCGGTGACGGGAACGCCGAGCGCCCGTGACAGCGCCTGCAACGTGGTCAGCGATGGCGAGGTGATGCCGTTCTCGATCTTCGACAGCATGCCAAGCGAAATGTCGGTGGCGGCAGCCAGATCGGCCACCGTAATGCCGAGCTTCTTGCGGAAGGCCCGCACCTCGCGGCCGATGGCGACCTCCAGGACCTTTTCGCGGGTGTCGCGAATGGCGTGCGGGTTCTGGGTGAGCGGCGCGCGTATCTTGCGCGGATCGATTGCAGCGACCGACGGCTTGGCTTTGGCGGCGACGACGGCCGCAGCGGGCTTTAGACTGGATGCTTTTTTCGCCATGTTGCCACCCCGGACCTTGCCGATTCATTTCACTCACGGTGAACATATTCGGTGCCGATACAGAAGCGCAACTGCCACGGCAAGCCACCCGTGTCGAATTGCGCAATGTCCGGATTTCGCCCGAGCTACTGCGTCGCTTGGAAATCCAGCTGGGCGAAACGCGGTTTCGCGACAAGCCCTGTTGACAGCATCGAAGGGGCAATTACTGTCCTGTCAGTGAAATTTGTTTCGTTAGGGAAATGAGATCGGGAGGCCCGCAATGAAAGATCGTGTTGCCGTCATCGGAGCCGGGCCGTCCGGCATGGCCCAGCTCAGGGCCTTCAAGTCGGCCGCCGACAAGGGCGCCGATATTCCCGAAATCGTCTGCTTCGAAAAGCAGTCCGACTGGGGCGGCCTGTGGAACTACACCTGGCGCACCGGCCTCGACGAGCACGGCGACCCGGTGCACGGCTCGATGTACCGCTATCTCTGGTCGAACGGCCCGAAGGAATGTCTCGAATTCGCCGACTACACCTTCGAGGAGCATTTCGGCCGGCCGATCGGCTCCTATCCGCCGCGCGCCGTGCTGTGGGACTACATCAAGGGCCGCGTCGAAAAATCCGGCGTGCGCCAATGGGTGCGCTTCAACAGCCCGGTGCGCATGGTCACCTTTTCCGAAACGACAAAAAAATTCACGGTCACCGCGCATGACCGCACCAGCGACGTCACCTACTCGGAAGAGTTCGACAATGTCGTCGTCGCCTCGGGCCATTTCTCCGTGCCCAACGTTCCCTATTTCGAGGGCTTTTCGACCTTCAACGGCCGTATCCTGCACAGCCACGATTTCCGCGACGCCATGGAATTCAAGGGCAAGGACATTTTGATAATCGGCCGCTCCTATTCAGCCGAGGACATCGGCTCGCAATGCTACAAATACGGCGCCAGATCCATCACCTCCAGCTATCGCTCGAAGCCGATGGGCTTCAAATGGCCGGAGAACTGGAAGGAAGTGCCGCTGCTGCAGAAGGTCGTCGGCAAGACCGCGCATTTCAAGGACGGCAGCACCAAAGACGTCGACGCTATCATCCTGTGCACCGGCTATCTCCACTCCTTCCCGTTCCTCACCGAGGATTTGAAGCTGAAGACCGCCAACCGTATGTGGCCGGACGGGCTCTACGAGGGCGTCGTCTGGGAGAAAAACCCGAAGCTGTCCTATATCGGCATGCAGGACCAGTTCTATACCTTCAACATGTTCGACGCGCAGGCCTGGTTCGCCCGCGACGTCATCATGGGCCGCATCAAGCTGCCCTCGGCCGAAGCGATGGCCGAGCACGGCCGGAAATGGCGGGCACGTGAAGAAACACTTGAAGACGCCGAGCAGATGATCTGGTTCCAGGGCGACTACACCAGGGAGCTGATGGAGCAGAGCGACTATCCCGGCTTCGATGTCGAGGCCGTCAATCAGACCTTCATGGAATGGGAGCACCATAAGGCGCAAGACATTATGGGCTTCCGCGACCATGCCTATCGCTCGCTGATGACCGGCACGATGGCGCCGTTGCACCACACGCCCTGGCTGCAGGCGATGGACGATTCAATGGAGAGCTATCTCGAAGTGAAGGGCGTCGCGGCGGAGTAGGCAGTCCGAACGGCGATTGACTTGCGTCAGACAATTTCCCGCGCCGGGTCGGCTGCCAGCGCCAGGGAATTTGCGACGTGCTCGAGGTGCTCCTCGCTCAGGATGCTCGTCGCGACGCGCACGGCGCTGGTCTTTCCGGTCGAAAACTTCGCCCCGGCATGGACCGCGATGCCGTGTGCGGCCAGCTGGACGTCGACCGAAAACATTATCCCGACAAGTGTTGTCGACGGGGGGCCGATCGGCACTCCCGCCGCAACAAGCCTCATGTGGTTTTCTCGCGGCCAGGCCGATTTAGGGTGCTCGCCTATGTGTGAATCTTCGCGATATGGGCGAGCACCTCGGCCTTGCTTGGCCCGCGAGCTATGACAGCCCAGTCGGTTGAGGACGGGCGGGTATCCTTTCCAAATGAACGAGACATGGTCTGATCTCCTGTGGTTTCGGTTGCGAAGCGTTCTCGGCGCTTACGGGAGATCGCACCGCGCGAGGAAGCAAAGCGTTTGAAGGCCCGCCGTTTCGCTGATTGCGGATCTGGCGCTGTTCACGACTGGTTGACGCAAAAAAACCTCTCGTTTTCCCACTGTTGTTCCCACTGCACGTCAAACGCTGCCGGCCGAGGTTTAGCCGTCCGGGGCGATCCCGGTCGCGCAATATCCGAACCCAGGAGTGAATGACATGCAGGACGATACAATGGTCATGGAAAAGGCTTCCGTTAAGAAGGCGTCGCGAGAGCCGAGGAACGGCGTCAATACGCCCACCCTTCTGGCCACCATCAATGCCGTCGCGGGCCAGCCGGAGCTTGCCAAGTTCCAGTTCCGGGCCAAGAGCCGCTGGATCACCGGCACGCACAGCCGCAGCACGATGGCCAACTTCTTCGGCGCCGGCGCCGAGCAGCCGCATGTGACGGCATACCAGGCCGACAGCGATCATCCGGCGGTCCTGTGCGGCACAGATAACGGCCCGACGCCGGTCGAATACCTCCTCCACGCGCTTGCTTCCTGCCTCACCGCGGGCATCGCGAATATCGCGGCCGCGCGCGGCGTGACGCTGCATGAGGTGGAATCGACCGTCGAAGGCGACATCGACCTTCGCGGCATCCTCGGCATCTCTAACGAAGTCCGCAACGGCTACCAGGGCATCCGTATCTCCTTCAAGATCAAGGGCGATGCTCCGGCTGAGAAGCTCGAGGAAATCGTGATGCAGTCGCGCGCCCGTTCCGCGGTGTTCGACGTACTGACCAACGGCGTGCCGGTCTCGGTTGCCGTGAAAGGCTGACTTCGGTCCGCAAGAGCAATATCGCCGGCCTCGTCCTGAAAAGGATGGCGCCGGCGATCTGTTGCCCCTGCTTACAAGGCGCGGATTCCATGCAGCATACAGACGTGGCCATTATCGGCGCCGGACAGGCGGGTCTCGCCATGAGCCGGTGCCTGTCCGAGCGCGGGGTCTACCACGTCGTGCTGGAGCGCGGCCGCATCGCCGAGCGCTGGCGCAGCGAACGGTGGGATTCGCTGCGCCTGCTGACGCCCAACTGGATGACGCGCCTGCCCGGCGGCGGTTATCGCGGGGCCAAGCCCGACGGCTTCATGACAATGGCCGAGACCGTGGGGTTCCTAGAGGATTATGCGTGCTCGATCACCGCACCCGTAGCAAACGGCGTTGAGGTGCTTTCGGCCGAAAGGGTCGATGGAGGTTTCCGGCTGCTGACCGATCGCGGCCAATGGAGCGTACGTGCGGTCGTGGTCGCGACCGGATACAGCGACAGGCCACGCATTCCGCCACTAGCAAAGCAGATCTCCTCCCGGATCAGGCAGGTCGTGCCGCGGGACTATCGCAATCCTCAGCAACTGCCCCAGGGTGGCGTTCTCGTGGCCGGGGCCTCGGCGACCGGCATACAACTTGCGGAGGAGATCAATCGCTCCGGGCGCCCGGTGACCCTGTCGGTCGGCAGTCATACACGCCTGCCGAGGCTTTACCGCGGGCACGACATCCTGTGGTGGCTCGACCGGCTGGGAATGCTTGCCAAGCCTGTCGCTGAAGTTCCGGATCTCACCGCGGCACGGCGGCAGCCCTCCCTGCAGCTGATAGGCACACCCGAGCGCAGGACGCTCGACCTTGCCGGTCTTCGGGAGCAAGGCATTCGTCTTGTCGGTCGAGCGGCTGCCGCCTGCGATACACGCATTCGGTTCAACGGCGATCTCGCCGAAACGACCATGGCGGCGGAACGCAGGCTGAGGCGCGTGCTGGCCAATATCGACCGCGCGGCCGCCGGCGATGGCCTCTACTCGATCGATCCCGGTTCCATTCCGAGCCTGATTCTGAGCGCCGAGGCGACCGAAATCGACCTCATCGACCAGGGTATCCAGACGATCATATGGGCTACCGGCTATCGCCGGGAATACCCATGGCTGAAGCTGGATGTGTTCGACGCCCGGGGCGAAATACTGAACGATGGCGGCGTCTGCGCGTATCCGGGACTCTACGTGCTCGGCCTCAATTTCATGCGCCATCGAAGCTCCAGCTTCCTCGACGGCGTCGGCCGCGATGCGGAGGCGCTGGCGGCTCACCTGGCAATGTTTCTCGACGTCTCCCGCCGAGCAGCGGCCTGACCGCCGAATACAACGCTAGCGCGGCAAAAATCGACGTTGCCTTCAACGATGAAGCTCACGGCGGACAACGACAAGGGCTCCACCGGCGCCGTAGTCAGCGCCCGCAACCATGGAGAAAATCAAAATGAGTGCAATGGTGAACCCATCCCCGTGCCTCACCACAACGCGAGGTTTGCGCTGGGCTGGCGGAACAATGTTGGCCGCAGTCTGGCGTTTCATTCGCATCCAACGGGACCGTAGACAGCTTTATGAGTTGCCGGACTACATCTTGCGCGACATCGGCGTCACCCGCTTCGAGATCAACTGGATCACTTCGTTTGCCGGGCGTGATCCCAGCCGCCGCACGCGTTTTTTGAGGGGGCAGGAGGGCGGGGCTCGATGATTGCCGCATCGACGTCCCACGTCTCGCATAGGGCGTGCCAGGCACCGCTTGTCATCGCCCTGCACTGCTCAGGCGGCAGCGGACGGCAATGGCGCAGCCTGGCGGAGCGGCTCGATGACAGCTACCGGCTCATCGCACCCGATCTGATCGGGGCGCCGGGCGGCGGCACCTGGACTGGTGCCGGCGCTTTCCGTCTGGCCGACGAAGCCGCCGGGATCCTGGAGATGATCGACCACCATGACGGGCCTGTGCATCTTATTGGCCATTCCTATGGGGGTGGATTGGCCCTGCATATAGCAGCGGTGCGTCCAGACCGGCCGGCCAGCCTCTCGCTTTATGAGCCGTCTGCCTTTCACCTGCTGCGCGAGCTGGACTGTGAGGGCCACGAGGCGCTCGGCGAAGTCTTGGCGATCGCACGCACCGTCCATGACGGCCTGATCAATGGCAGTTACCTGACCGCGACAGCTCATTTCATCGACTACTGGGGTGGGGCCGGCATCTTCGCCGCGATGAAGCCGGAACTTCAGGCTGCACTCGTGCGGTTTCTGCCGAAGGCCAGCCTGGACTTCCACGCATTGATCCATGAATCGACGCCAGCAAGCGAATATGCCCGATTTGGCTTTCCGGTCTTGGTATTGCGCGGCGAATTTGCACCAGTTCCGACGCGGCTCATCGCCCGCGAACTCGTTTCCCGCGTTCCGGCCGCAATCGGGGTGATTGTTCCTGGCGCCGGACATATGGGACCGCTGACCCACGCAGACGTGGTGGCGGATCGTTTGGTCCGGCAGATATCGTTCCATGACACCGCAGCATCGCGAGCTGCGTGACCGCGGCTTGCTTGCCCTACAGGCAGCGCAAACCTTCGAAGCAGATCCCTGGATGCTGAGGGATCACGCGGTGACGGCCATGGGAACGCGATCGGGCAGGACACTTCCGGCCGGCTCTTCCGTGCCGGAGAAATCCTCCCGCATCTTCATTTCTGTGTAGAGCTTGGCCGCTTGCGCGAGAGTGGCATCCACGCCAGCGATTTTGCCGCGCCGCTTCGCGAGCCCGAGAGCTAGCAAGGAGCGGGCAAGCTCTGGCCGTAGCTCAACCCGCCTGGCAAGGCTGCAGGCCTGTTCGAGCCAACTAATGGCCGATCTGGAAGATTTCAGCTCCGCAAGGCCGCGCAGTACGATGATCTCGCTCCACGGGTCGCCGCGTCCCCGCGCAAGCTCGAGCGCATGGCCGAGATTGGCCGCAGCTTCCGGCTCATACAGGCGCGCACGCACGCATGCGAGCACCGCGCGCGCGTGACATTCGAACTGGGCAAGATCGAGCCGCTCAGCCTCGGTCACCGCCATTTCCAAGGTGGCGCCCGCGTCGCGGTTGCGGCCGAGCAGGAATTCCGCATGCCCGAGCACGGTCAACAGCCATGGCCGGAGTAGGATAGATGCGCTGGTAGCGGCTTCGGAGGACCACAATTGCAGCGCCTCGACAAGCGCCGGCTCGGGGCCGCGCAGGACGCCCACCACACCGGTGAAATAGGCGGCCGCGCAGCTATCGATTGGGCGCGCCACTTCGGCGGCGACCTTCTGCAGTTCGGCAAGCGAACGTTCCGCATCATCGAACCGGCCAAGCCGCGCTTCCGCCTGCGCGCGGTGCCCCAGGTACCAAACCGCACGCGCACCGAGCTGTCCGAAACGTTCCAGACGCCAAGCTTTGGTGAATCTCTCCTCATGCGGAACAAGCCGCTCCAGCACCTGCCGCGCCTCGCTGCGGATCAGAAGCGCCTGTGAGGCGGCCAGGTCCGACTCGCTTATGCAGCGCTGCACGCCATTTGCCGTCGCGCCGCGCTTGAGTGTGTCGGCCGGTTCCAGCGCCTC
Source organism: Mesorhizobium sp. M0633 (assembly GCF_040320645.1). Taxonomy (NCBI): domain Bacteria; kingdom Pseudomonadati; phylum Pseudomonadota; class Alphaproteobacteria; order Hyphomicrobiales; family Phyllobacteriaceae; genus Mesorhizobium; species Mesorhizobium sp. M0633. Next base: position 55,836 of record NZ_JAMYQC010000009.1, on the reverse strand, counting down.
CTCGTAGCGGCCGTGGGAGCTGTTGAGATAGCTCAAGTGGAGCAACACGTCGGAGATGAGTTGCGGGTCGCCCAGTTCCATGGCCAGTTCGCGCGCTTCCAATAGCTGCGGCAGCGCCTTCCGATAGGCACCCAGGGCGCCGTAGGCGGGCCGCATCCGCACCCGCAGGTTGATCGCCTGGGCGAGGGTTTTCGGATTTCGGGGCAGCGCGGCGACTGCTTTGCGGGCGTTTTCAAGGAACTGGACCGCGGCGGAATAGGCCGAGCGTTCCTCAGCCCGACCCGCCGCTTGCAGCAGATAATCCGCGGCCGGTTCCCATGCCTCGGCACGAAGCGCGTGTTCGGCCAGTTCCTCGATGTGGTGGTTCAGCGATCCGGCATAGAGTCTGTCCATCGCAACCAATGCAGCCCGATGCAGCCTTTTTCGGTCCTCCCCCAGCAGGGATTCGTAGGTCACCTTGAGCGTCAACGCGTGCTTGAACGTATACTCCACGTGAGGATAGCTCTGGACCTCGAACAGGAATTCCAAACTCTGCAGTTTGGCCAGGCATACCCCCAGCTCCGCCTCCGAGAGCGGCGAGAGTGCCCTCAGCAGGGGATACGGAACATTCTTGCCGATAACCGAAGCGAGTTGGAGTGCCTGCCTTTCCGAGTCACCCAGCTGCTGGATACGTGCGGCGATGAGCGATTGAACCGTCGACGGGATGGTGATGGAATCCACTGGCCTCTTGAGCTCGTAGCGGCCGGACTGGCCGGCAAGTGCACCGTCCGCAACCAGTCCGCGCACCATTTCTTCCAGGAATAGCGGCGTGCCCTCGGCCCGCTCGGCAAGCGATTGCCGCAGTTCCCCCAAGCTGGGATCGGATCCCAGCAATTCGGTGAGGAACTGCTCCATTTCGTCTCGCGCGAACCGCTCCAACCTTATCTGCTGGAAATAGCCGCGGCGGTTCCATTCGTGCCGGTACTGCGGCCTGTAGGTGGCGAGCAGCATGATACGGTTGGCGCCCATGACCTCGACCAGCCTGTTCATTACGGCCTCGCTCTCGGCATCGATCCAGTGCAGATCCTCGATAAGCACGGCTACGGGCGAGGCCCGGCTCAAGGCAACGAGAAATGCGCTCATCGCCTCGGATACGCGTGAGGTCCGCTCTCGCGCATCGAGATGCCACCAGGAAGAATCGTCGACCGGCAGGTCCGCGAGGAAGGAAAGCGGCGCCGTATGACTTGGATCCAGGTCCAGTTCAGCCCGTTTGAAGGCAAACAGACGCTGGGCTTCCGCCAAGCCGTCTTCGCCACGAATGCCACAAGCCGAGAGCAGCAGCTTCTTTACAGCACCCAGAGTAACTGATGAATCAAACTCCAGACCGCCACATTCAAGCACAGTAAAACCGGCCACCTCGTCGAGGGAAAGAAATTCATGGGCAAGCCTCGACTTGCCCATGCCGGCGTCGGCGACGATCCCGGCGACCTGGCCGTGGCCCTCCCTGACCCGGCGCCAGGTTGCAAGAAGGATTTTCAGCTCGAGCTCGCGCGCCACCAGTCCGGTGAGGCCGCGGTTGGCCCTCAGGTGCCAGCGCGACAAAGCGTGATTTTCGCCCAACAGCTCGTAAATGCGTTCCTCGTGGCCAAGTTGCGGATGCTCCGAATGCGCTAAGCGGTGCATCTGCACATAGCCGCCGGCGGCTGCGCGCGCCCGGCCTGTCGCGGCGATCGTCGCACGGTGCAAGGCACGCATCAGCCGGTTGGCCGCACGCGGCGCGGCTCCGGCCAGTTCAACCTTGCTGGCTTTGATCGTCCATTGCTGCCGCACGATCACCTCGCCGGTGTCTATTCCGGCCCTCAACTGGATCCCGCCCTGGGAAAGCTCCTCCACTGCCAGCTTGGCCGCAAGCGCGGCGCGGCATGCAAGATAAGCGTGATCCTCGGTGGCGCGAGCGAGGCCGAATGCTGCGGTGATTGTCCCGTCAGCAGCCGACGTGACGACGCCGCCATGGCTCTCCACGACGTCTATCACCCGATCCTCGACGGGCTGGAATTCGCGGATCGCCACTTCCGGATCCTCCGTTTCGAGGAGATGCATGGGACTGACCACTTCCGCGGCCAGCACTGTTATGTATTGCCGAGAGCGGTTGATTCCCAAGGACGCCGGAGGGCCTGCCAGTTGCTGCGTCTGTTCGGGGTCGGCAAGGAAACGACGCGTTTCGTCGACGAAGGTCGCGAATGCCGGTTCGTGGCCAAGCAGCACGTGGTTGACGCTGTCTAGCGCAACGAAACGCGCGCCGGGGATTTTCCCAGCCATCGCCTGGCCATGATCGAACGGAATGACCGCGTCCCCCGTAGCATGCATCACCAGGGTCGGGACGCGGACCCGCGGTAACAGCTCGTCAACGTCAATGACGGCGCCTTCCTCGAAGATGCGATGGGCAATCTCCGGCGAGACGGTATTGCGTTGCAACTCGTTATACCAATTCCTCTGTTCCGGCGTTGCTTCCGGAATGAAGAGGGAGGTGAACATTTGCCGGAACACCGGGTCGTCTTGGCCCCAGCCTTCCTGAATCAGCGCTCCCATCGCTTCGCGGCGCGCTATTTCGCGCTGATTGCCCCGTTTGCGCCAACCTTTGGTGAATCCGCCATACAGCACCATCCCCGCCACACGCTCTGGATGCCGGACGGCATAGGCTATCGAAACGGCGCACCCCTGGGAAATGCCAAGCAGGGAAACGCGGCGCAGACCAGCCGCATCGATGATGCTCTCCAGGTCGGCAACCATGGCCTCGAAGGACAGGTCGGCGGGATACCGGTCCGACAGGCCGTTGCCGCGCTGGTCGTAACGTATCAGCTGGTAGTGCGCGGAGAGGCCCTCGATCCAATGCTTCCACACCGGACTGTCCCATTCGAGCTCGAGATGGGACATCCAGTGGGCGGCCCTTACCAAAGGGGGGCCTTGACCACTCAAGGAATAGGCCAAGCGCGCGCCGTCGGGCGTCGTGCACCGGCGAATCTCCTGCGCAAGGATTCGCTCCGGCGGAGAGGCAAGCTGTATCTCCGACGCAGGCAAAACACGCGTCGGAGGGACGTTCTCATCGGCGGGAGCGACCCCGATGTCGCTACTCGAAGCGCGGCTCTGGACCATGGCGGATTGCCGTGCTGCCTCGCTCAGCCGGCGGATGTCCGCTCGAAGAGCCTCGTCCCCAGGCTCCAACCCGTCCAGGACATGCGCGTACGGAAGTGCCCGCGCCGGCTCAAGCCGGTCGACGAGCACCCGAAGGATGCGCAGATGCGTCACGTGCAGTTCGTCGGCGGTCGCAATGCGCCAGGCTTCGAATTCCGGACAGCGCGGCAGTGAAAGATCATCCAGGAAACGGCCGCGGAACGCTCCGGCGAGGGCCTCCAGTTTCTCCGGTCCGAGAGCCTCTATGTCACGACCGCCGAGGCCCCGGAGCGGCGCGATGTCCAGCACGACTTCGCTGGTGTTCAGGCGAACTGCGTTGCGGTCGGCTTGCAGGATCTCGCCGTTCCCGATGTCGACGACCTGTCGGATCTTCGAGAGACTCCAGCGCAGGGCGCCGCGAGGATCGTCCGGTACCTCCCAGAACATCTCGCAAAGGCGCTCGCGCCGCTGCGGGCGCTCTACGAGCGCAAGATAGGCCAGTAGCGCCCGCGTCTTTTTCGAAGGCGGCAAGGAAACGACCTCGCCAAGGCGAAGGACGGTCAGATCTCCGAGAACGCGAATTTCGAGCGACACTTTGCCAATCCCAGTCGCTGCTAAATTAGCCATGGATTGTATCAAGTCCGTGCCGCTGCCGAAAGCGTTCGTTTCCGGAAGCGTGAGGTTTCCGCCTGCGCTCTGATTTGCCTTCGCTTTGTGGGAAGGCCGACACGGACAAGTCCACATGAATGCCGAGCCGGAACGGGATCACGCCCGTTCCGGCTCGCTTTGATGGTGGCGACGGCACTCTGAAAGGCCCGGAGGCGGGGTCTCACGCTGCCGCGCGCACCCATCGGGGCAGCAGGCTCTCGGGATTTGCGCATGCGCCGGGCGTGTAGTTTGCGCCAACGAACTCCAGCCGGGCGGCGAGCGTGCCGTCCCGCCAGGCCGCAAGCGTATCCATGCAGCCACCGATATACTTGCCGCCGACAAAGACCTGCGGAATTGTAGGCGAACCGATCCGGGCCCTCAGAGCCTTGCGGATTTCCCCGTCCCGGCCGTTCTTCTGGAATTCCGGAGCATCGATTTCGATGGACCTGTAGACGATTCCGGCACGGTCGAAGAGCTTTCTCACCGTCCAGCAGAATTCGCACCATGTCAGGGCGAACATGACCACCGAATGCTCCGGATCATAGATCGCCTCATCGACAAACGCATGCGCCGACTGATCGATTTGGATTTCGTTCACGGGCGCCGATGAAAGGGCGAAGGACGGCGGCCGGTCGAAGCGGTAGCCGGGTGTGGAGCGAGAGATCGCCTCTTCGGCCGGCGACATTTCCTCGCTGATGTGATCGAACAGGATCGTGCTGAGATACCGCTCGCCCGTGTCAGGCAACATACAGAGCACGTTCCGCTCCGGTCCGACGCGTCCAGCGATTTCCAGTGCCCCGCTCAAGGTAGCCCCGCCGGAGATCCCCGCCAGTATTCCTTCTTCCGTCGCAAGCCGGCGCGCAGCTTCCAAAGCGCTGGCGCCTGAAACCGGCAAGATTTCGTCCACAAGATCGTCAGCCATCGCGTTGCCGACGATCTGCGGAATGAAATCAGGGCTCCAGCCCTGCATCGGGTGTGGCCGGAAGCGAGTGTGCGCACGAGTGGGCAGTCCGTGTTCGTCGAAAGTTTGGGGAATGCCACTCGACAGCAGCGCCGAATTGTCGGGCTCGCAGACGATGATCCGCGTTTCCGGGCGCTCGCGCTTGAGTACTCGCGCCACACCGGCCAGCGTTCCGCCGGTCCCGGTGCCGGTGACCCAGTAATCGAGTGGACGGTCCTGGAACGCCGCGAGGATTTCGAGTGCTGTCGTGCGGGCATGGACATCGGCGTTGACGGGCGTCTCGAATTGCCGGCAGAGGAACCAGCCGTGCGCTCCGGCCAGCTCGACCGCCTTGGCGAGCATGCCGCTGCCGCGCTCGACGGCAGGGCTCAACACGACCTTGGCACCGAAGAAACGCATCAGCTTGCGGCGTTCGAGGCTGGCGTTCTCCGGCATTACGATGACGAGAGGATAGCCTTTCCGCGCGCAAACCATGGCAAGTCCGATGCCCGTGTTGCCGCTCGTCGCCTCGATCACCGTCTGGCCGGGCCGAAGTGCACCGGAACTCTCCGCTTCTTCGATGATCGCGGCGGCAAGACGGTCCTTGATCGAGCCACCAGGATTGAACGCCTCGATCTTGGCATAGAGCGAAGCGGCACCATTGTTGATGCGGGAAAGGCGGACGACCGGCGTGTCGCCGATCGTGTCGAGAATGCTGTCGTAGATACTGCTCATCTCAGCTGTCCTTGCCTGGTGATGACGGTGCTCCGCCCTCTTCGATCTCTGAGATTGGCAGGAAGGCCGTGGTTTGCAGCGTTCGAACCAACGTGGAATTAAGCCGAATTTCAACGTTTGAATCAGCGGCTCATCGCAGGATCCGCAAGGCGGCCGCATAATGGGACCTGCGCTCTTGCGCCGGATGATGCCGCCAACAGGCCCAGAACCACGAGATTGGCCGCGCCTGCGACAGATGCCACCAGGAAAGCGGGTCCATAGCTGCCGAAGGTGTCATAGACGAAACCGCCGAAATAACCGGCCACCCCCATGCCCAGCCAGGCGATCAGCATGACGATGCCGAGTGACTGGCCAAAGCATTCGGCTGGCGCAAACTGGCGCACGCAAAGGATCAGGCACGTCATGTTTCCGGCGAAGCCGAAGCCGAAAACCGCCGACAGCGCCAGCAGGCTCAGCTGCTGGTCCAGCGCGGGAAAAATCGCAACGCATGCCGTCTGAATAAACGACGCCAGGGCATAGGCGGCAAGATTGCTTGCCCGGTCGGCGAGGAGCCCGAACGCGATCCGCCCGACGGCGCCGAACAGCATGGCGGTCAGCAGGCTGAGCGATCCGACATCCGAAGACCCGCAGACAGCCGTGACGAAGCTCGTGAGGTGCATCAGCGGGACGCCCATGCAGGCGCAGCAGAGGAAGGCTGCGGCGGATAGCAGCGTCACCGGGGAAAGGCGGCCACCTTGGAAACTTGGTTTCGCTGAAAAATGCACCGGTGCGACAACGGTCCGATCGACGGGCGGCGTCTGAACCGCCGGCATGGAGATCGCCAGCGCAGCCATCGTCGCCACAGCCATAATCGCGTATGCGAGGCGCCAGCCGACGCCGTCGATCAAGGCATTTGCGGCGTAGGGCATTATGCCTTGGCCTAGGGCTCCGCCTGCTGTGACGATCCCTATCGCCAGGCCGCGGCGGCGGTCGAACCAGAGTCCGGTCACTGCAAGTACCGGCGCGTAGAGACAGGCAAAGCCTAGCCCGCCCAAAGCGAAGTTGGCCGCATAGATCTGCCAGAGCGAAGTGGCGGAGGAAAGCGCGGCGAGCGCGATCACCATGCCAGCTGAGCCGATGAATAGCAGGCTTTTGACATTCAGGCGGTCCGACAGCCGGCCCCAGAACAGCCCGCCCAACGCCATGCCGACGCTTGATAGCGTGTAGGCAAGGCTGATGTCGGCTCGCGACCAGCCAAACTCCGCCTCAAGCGGTCTGATGAAGACGGATGTCAGCGCCAGGCTGCCAAATCCGAACGCCATGGCGGTTGTGGCACCGGCCGCAGCCAACAGGCCGCGCAGCCGTATTGCGCCGTCCCGAACCTCCCTGCCTCCAGTTGGTGATACCTGACGATTCGACATGTTTCTGACCTTGAAGGACCTCTTCGAAGCTGTCATCGGGCAGCGGTATGGAAGCAGGCGTGTGCGTCAGCGTGGAAACCTCCAACGCGGGCCGTGGAAACGGCTCACCTCGACCTGCAATCTCCTCTCGGTGAACGGTGGATCAGGGAGATATTATGATCATCGCCAGCGCCACCATGATGGACTGGTTGACGCCGAGCATGATCTCGGGACCGGCCAGCGGCAGTTGAACGCGAAAGAAGACAGGGTCTGTATATGGCCAGTCGCCAACTATCCGTCGGAGTAGCTGACCCTTTAGCTAACCTCCCGCGCCGGATCGGCTGCCAGCGCCAGGGAATTTGCGACGTGCTCGAGGTGCTCCTCGTCCAGAATGCTGGTCGCGACGCGGACAGCGTTCGTTTTTCCCGTCGAAAACTTCGCTCCGGCATGGACCGCGATGCCGTGGGCGGCCAGCGTGACCATCGCGTAAGGTTCCGAAGCAACCGGAATGAGGACGCTGAGACCGTGTCCGGCGTCGATATCGACATTGCGTTTGGCCAGTTCGCCGGCGAGCCGTTCGCGACGGCCGCGGTATACCTCCTTCGCCTGCTCCACCAGGGCGGCCGTGGCCGCGTCTTGCAGCAGCCAGGCGGTGGCTGCCTGCAGGATGCGGCTGGTCCATCCCGAGCTGAAGCTGCGGTAGGACTGGATCTGCTCGACGATCGTCGCCGATCCGGACAGCACGGCGAGCCGCAGATCCGGGCCGTGGGTCTTGGAATAGGACAGGATATGGACGACGCGATCGGGAAAACGCCGGCCAAGCGAAATACGCGGCGCCGAGGCAATATCGCCGACGCCGTCATCTTCGACAATCAGCACGTCGGTGCCGGCGAGCAGGTCGCCGATGACTTCCAGCCGCGCCGACGACATGCAGGCGCCGGTAACCGAATGGACGCGCGGCTGGAACAGGAACGCGACGGGCCGCTGCCGCAGAGCGTTGGCAAGTGCATCCGGCAAGGGACCGTCGCTGTCGCAGTCTACCGGGATGATCGGCACATCGAGATCCTCGAGGATGTCGAGCAGGCGAAGCGCCGTCGGGTTCTCGATGGCCACCGGCGCCCCCGGCGGGACCAGCGCATGCAGCAAGGTGTAGATGGCGTTGTAACCGCCATTGGTGGCCAGGAACGCGCCGGGATCGTACGGCCATGACGGGCGCACTGCGGCCTCCAGCTCGGGCAGGATGCGCACCCGCTCGTAGCTGTTGAGCTTTTCGGCGCGCGCACCATGCGCCAGCGCGATGTCGAGCGGCGGCAAGAGCCTCACATCGGGCTCCGCGATCGCCAGGTTCAGAACATCCTGTCCGTAATTGCCGCCGCTCATGTGGCGCTCGGGCCGGGCGGCAAAGCGGTTGCCCATGATCCAGGTGCCGTTGCGTCCGCGGCCGCCGATGATCTTGTAGCGCCGCAACTCGCTCCACGCCTGCGAGACCGTCGCCGGGCTGACGCCAAGCACATAGGCCAGATCGCGCACCGGCGGAAGCTTTGCGCCGACAGGCAGCGCGCCGCTTCTGATCAGCGCACTGGTCTCGCGCGCGATGCCGCGCATCGTGCGGTCGCCAAGGCGATCAGCGAACCATCCTGCATCGAAATCCATCGGCACCCGCGACCATTAAAGCTAATGTTCAATAACATAATAACATTTGATCGGCCAAAAATAAACATTTACCAATCGCCGGTCAAACATAGCGTTGAAGTTCATGCCGATGCCCGTTTCCATCACTGTAGCCACCCGCGATTGGGACTATCTCACCCCTTTGGTGCTGGGTGACGTCACTTCGAGCCGCTTGTCGGTGAAGGTTGATCGCGTCGCCACGCTCATTCCGGACCTCGGTACCGATCCGAACTACGATGCGGCGGAGGTCTCATTCAGCCGTTATGTGTCGGCCATGGCTTCGGGCGTCGATACGGTGGTTGGATTACCGTGCTTCATCATGCGCGGCTTTCGCCATCGCTGCATCATAACGGTCGAGACCAGCCCGCTGGAACGGCTTTCCGACCTTGCCGGCAAACGCATCGGCGTGACCGGCTGGCGCGATTCCGGCAACACATGGACGCGCGCAGCACTTCGCCGGGGAGGCGTCGGCGTCGAGGATGCCTATTGGTTCGCCGGCAGGCTGACATCGGGGCACCCGATCGCCGACCGCCTCGACGGATTCGGCAGGCCGGGGCGCATCGAAGCAGCACCAGGCGAGCGCCCGATGATGGAGCTGCTGGCGCAAGGCGAGCTCGACGCCGTTTTCACGCCCTTCATGCCGGACGGCTTTTTCGGCCCGGCTTCCGGCTTCCGGCAAGTGCTGCGCGATTTTCGCGCGGCCGAACGCGCCTATTTCGCCGACGTCGGTTATGTCCCGGGCATGCATCTGGTCGCTGTCAAGGCCGCCCTAGTCAGGGAGCACCCCTGGCTGCCGCAGGAACTCGCCAGGCTGATCAACGAAAGCCAGCGCGTCTGGACGGCAAAGCGCCGAAAATATGCCGATACCTCGCCCTGGATCCTCGAGGAGCTGCTTCATGCGGGGCGCGACCTGCCTGCCTCCTGGAACGCCAGCGGCCTGCCGGCCAACCGGCGCATGATCGAGGATTTCGTCACCGAGCTCCATGCCCAGGGCATTCTGGCGGAACCGATTTCCGCCGAAGCCTTGTTTCCTTTCGAGGCCAGATCGCGGGCCACCGCAGCCTGAGAACGCACAACGAAGAACACGAAGGAGAATGCCATGAGGACAATCAGCTTCATATTCGCCTCGCTCGTCACCATGCTGGCGCAGGCCAGCTTTGCCCAGGATATCCAGAAGCAATCGGTGAACGAGGATTTGCGGGCCCGGCTGCCGGAAGAGATCCGCGCGGCGGGAAAGATCACAGCCGTCAACAACGGCTCGTTCCCGCCCTATGAGATCGTCACCGGCACCGAACTGTCGGGGGCGACCAAGGACATTTCCGACGCCATCGGCCTGCTGCTCGGTGTCGAGATCGATCATGCCTCGGTCGCCGGCCTGCCGGCTTTGCTGAGCGGCATCAATGCCGGCCGTTATCAGTTCGCGATGGGGCCTGTCGGCGACTATCCCGACCGGCAGAAATCCAACGACTTCATCGATTGGGTGCGCGAATACGTCGTCTTCGCCGTCGAGAAGGGCAACCCGGAAGGCATCACCTCGCTCGACACCGCGTGCGGCAAGCGCATCGCCGTCATGTCGGGTGGCTCGGCCGAAAAGGTCATCAAGCAGCAGGCGCAGAAATGCACCGAGGGGGGCAAGCCGGCCGTCGAGGTGCAATCCTTCACCGACCAGCCGAGCTCGATACTGGCCGTCCGGTCGAAACGCTCCGACGCATTCTTCTCCTCGCAGGCGCCGCTGACCTATTTCGTCGAGCAGGCGAAGGGCCAGCTGGAACTCGCCGGGGTCGGCCAGGCCAACGGCTTCAAGGACATCTATCAAGGCGCCGTCGTCAAGAAGGGCTCGCCGCTGGGCGGCGTGCTGCTCGACGCGTTCAAGATCCTGATGAAGAACGGCACCTACGCCGCGGTCATGAAGAAGTGGGGTCTCGAGAAGAACATGCTCGATGCGCCAGGCATCAACCAGGGCCAGTAGAGGCTGCCATGACCGACGCCACCGCTGCCTACGCGGCCGGGCTGCCGCGACATCCCGACGACGCGCTGCGCGACGTCAAACGAGCCCACCGGCCGTTTCCGCTCGTCCGGCTGGCGCTCTGGGCGTTCACCGTCGCCGTGGCAGCCGGCTTCGCCTATATCGTTGCGGTCAACCCGAATTTCGGCTGGCCGGTCGTCGCCCAGTATTTCTTCGATCCGACGGTCATGCAGGGGCTTTCCGTAACGCTCGGCCTGACGGTCGTGGCGATGATCCTGGGTATCGTGCTCGGCCTGCTGCTCGCCATCGCGCGCATGTCGAACGACAGGCTGGCATCCCTTCTCTCCGGCCTGTTCATCTGGTTCTTCCGGGGAACGCCGCTGCTGGTGCAATTGATCCTGTGGTACAACCTTTCGACGCTGTTTCCGCGCATTTCCATTGGCTTCGCCAGTTGGAACACCAACGACCTGATCACGCCTTTGACGGCCGCCGTTCTTGGTCTGGCGCTGAACGAGGCCGCCTACATGGCCGAGATCATCCGTGGCGGGCTGCTGTCGGTGGACAAGGGACAGGCCGAAACGGCTGAAGCCTTCGGCATGACCCGCGCGCGGGCCTTGCGGCGCATCATCATCCCGCAGGCGATGCGGTCGATCGTGCCGCCGACCGGCAATCAGCTGATCAGCATGATCAAGGCGACGTCGCTTGTCAGCGTCATCGCCATGGCCGACCTGCTCTACTCGGTGCAGTCGATCTACAACCGCACCTTCGAAATCATTCCGCTGCTGATGGTTGCAGTGCTGTGGTACCTGCTGATCACCTCGGTCCTCAATGTCGCGCAAGGCGCGATCGAACGCCACTACAGCCGCGGCGACCGCGGCGCGCGCGAGAAGACGGCGACCGCCACCCTGGAGGCCGCCAATGAGCGCGCATGACACGCCCCTGGTCCGGGCGCGCAACGTTCACAAGGCCTTCGGCCCGCTCGAGGTGCTGAAGGGCATCGATCTGGACGTCGCGCCTGGCGAGGTGGTGGTCATTCTCGGACCGTCCGGCTCCGGAAAGTCGACCTTCCTGCGATGCATCAATCATCTCGAGGCGATCGACCAGGGGTCGATCGAGGTGGACGGCGAGCAGATCGGTTACCGGTTGCGCGACGGCCGCCTCGACAAGCTTTCCGACCGCGCGATCGCCGCGCAGCGGCGCAAGATCGGCATGGTGTTCCAGCAGTTCAATCTCTATCCGCACATGACGACCCTGCAGAACGTCATCGAGGCTCCGGTCGGCGTTCACCGGGAGAACCGCAAGGAGGCGATCGGCTACGCCCGCGAACTGCTGACCCGTGTCGGTCTTGCCGACAAGATCGACGCCTATCCGCGCCAGCTTTCAGGCGGCCAGCAGCAGCGCGTCGCCATCGCCCGTGCGCTCGCCATCCGCCCGAAATTGATGCTCTTCGACGAGCCGACGTCGGCGCTCGATCCGGAGCTGGTCGGCGAGGTGCTCGCCACCATGCGCGATCTCGCCAGGCAGGGCTTGACCATGATCGTGGTCACGCATGAGATCGGGTTCGCCCGCGAAGCGGCGGATCGGGTGGTGTTCATGGACGACGGTAATGTGATCGAGGCCGGACCTCCGGACGAGGTTCTCGCTAAACCCAGGCACCCGCGCACGCGGGCTTTCTTAAGCCGTTTCATCTAAAAGCAAAGCCGGCGCGGCACCTGCTCGGCCGGCAAAGGACCTCCCATGCCAAAGACCTCCAACCAGTTCGCCGACATTTCCGACTTCGCCGACAAGGCCGCCGAGCTTGCAGCGGCCCGCCAGCACCTGCACGCGCATCCCGAGCTTTCATTCCAGGAGCACGAAACGGCTGCATACGTTGCCGAACGGCTCGAAAGCTGGGGCTATGAGGTGACGCGCAATGTCGGCGGGCTCGGGGTCGTCGGCCGCCTGCGCCAGGGCAGCGGCCGCAGCATCGCCATCCGTGCCGACATGGACGCCCTGCCGATCACCGAAGCGACCAATCTCCCTTATGCCAGCCAGGCCAGCGGCAAGATGCACGCCTGCGGTCATGACGGCCACACCACGATGCTGCTCGGCGCCGCCGAATACCTGGCGCGCACACGGCATTTCAACGGCACGGTGAACCTTATCTTCCAGCCGGCCGAGGAAGCCGGCAAGGGAAGCGGGGCGCAGGCGATGATCGCCGACGGCCTGTTCGAGCGCTTTCCCTGCGATGCGATATTCGGGCTGCACAACCACCCGGGCGCGCCGACGGGTTCGTTCCTGATGCGCGCCGGGCCGCTGATGGCGGCGAGCGATACCGTCACCATCAGGATCGCCGGGCGTGGCGGCCACGCCTCGCGTCCGCACCTGACGGTCGACCCGATCGTCGCTGCCGCCAACATCGTCATGACCCTGCAGACGGTTGTGTCGCGCAACGTCAACCCGATCGAGACGGCTGTCGTCACCGTCGGCACGATTCACGGAGGCACGGCCTCCAACGTCATCCCGGAACACGCCGAAATCACGCTGAGCGTCCGCTCCTTCTCGGCCGAGATCCGCGACACGCTCGAGCAGCGTATTCGCAATATCGCAGCACTTGTGGCGCAGGCGCATGGCGCAACGGTCGAGATCGATTACGAGCGCGGCTACCCGGTGGTGGTCAATTCCGAGCGCGAGACGTCCTTTGCGACAGACATCGCTGTCGAACTCGTCGGTCAGGACAAGGTGTCCGTCTGCCCGTTGATCCCCGGCAGCGAAGATTTTTCTTATTTCCTCGAACACAAACCCGGTTGCTTCCTGCGCCTCGGAAACGGCGAGGATTCAGCCATCCTGCACAGCTCGAAATATGATTTCAACGACGGCAATCTGACCGTCGGCGCAGCGCTCTGGGCTCGTTTGACCGAGAGATTCCTGGCCGCCTGATCCATGACTGCGGCTGGAATTGTCGATCGGCCGGTCGAGCATTATTGGGGCGACCGGCCGCGACGATCTTCAACGAACTCTCACCGCATTCCAGTTCATTCGAACAGGGTAGGGTTTCGCTCTCTCAGACGAACAGAAAGTCACTCGCTGCCAGCGGGCTCGTAAAATTTGCGAGAGTAACTTGATCGTCTCCCGCTGTAATGATGGTGCTGGTTCCACTTTGCGCAATTGTGAGATCATCGAACGATTGCACGCCCCCCACGCCACTAAACACGATGGTGTCGCCTTGGGTCTGGTTGAAGTCGTAGATGGTGTTTTGGGTTCCGACCGTCATTGAACCATCGTCCTTGAATATGAATTGGTCTCGGCCGCCCTGAGCCAACTCGCTCAGTTGCCCATCCCCCCACATGTCATTGATGACCGTACAGCCGGGTGCCGCGCTCCCGGCGTACAGGGTATCGTTGCCGCCCGTGGCCGAACCGGACATCTGCAGAGCGTCGCCGCACAAGAAGTTACGGACCTGGCCGCTTTCGCTGTTGTGGCCCCCGGTAAGAATGTCGTTGCCGCCCGTGGCGGACTCCGACATAGCGAATGCGTCGCCGTACAACTCGTTTAGAACATCAGGAAAGGCGCTTTTGTCCCCGCCGGTCAGGGTGTCATTGCCGCCCACAGCGCTGCCGAGCATCGTGACAGCGTCGCCATACCCCAAATTATGGGTGCCGTGCAGCACGGCCACATCATCGCCCCCAAGCGCATGGTCGAACATACTGCCGCCCGCGTCGCCGTAGAAAGTTATCTCCGAGCCACCCGCGCTCGTGAAGTTGTCGTTGCCGCCCGCGGCAAAACCGGAAAGATCGCCGCCCGCATCGCCATAAAGAGTTTTGCTCGGGATCGCCCCACCTAGGTCTGTGTAACGGTCGTCGCCGCCCTGAGCATGGTCCGACATGTCACCGCCGGCATCGCCGAAGAAAGTGCTGGTGGAAAAGAACGCGCCCGTGAACGTGTCGTTGCCGCCCTTGCTGTTGCCCGACATATCGCCGCCGGCATCGCCGTAGAAAGTGTTGAGCGAGTCGGTCCGGCTCGTATAGCTGTCGTCGCCGCCCTGGGCATTGCCGGACATGTTGCTGCCGGAGTCACCGAAGAAGGTGTTCGTGGCCTGCCTGGAGCCCTGGAAGGTGTCGTTGCCGCCCTTGCTGTGATCCGACATTTCGCCGCCCGCATCACCGTAGAAGGTGTGGGTAGCTCCTTGTACAGTGCTGGTCAGGAAAGTGTCATCCCCGCCCCGGGCATAGCCGAACATCTTGCCGCCGGCGTCACCGTAGAAGGTATCGACTACCTGCCTTGCCACGCCACTGTTGAAGGTATCGTTGCCGCCCCTGCTATGGTCCGACATATCGTCGCCCGCGTCACCAAAGGCAGTAGTGGTGGAGGATGACAGCCCCGTGGTGAAGGTATCGTCACCGCCCCGAGCAAAATTGAACAAGCTCCGAGCCGCGTCGCCGTAGAGGGTGTAGGTCGACGGTGCGGTTTCCGTAAAGGTGTCGTTGCCGCCTCTTGAGAAATCGAGCAGGCTGCCGCCAGCGTCGCCGGTCAAGATATTCGTATTCGGATCGCCTGTGAGGGCGTCATCGATACCCCGCTGATGATCTGCTAGATCACCGGTAGTAAAGGGAACGCGTGTAGACATTATCCGCTCTCCTGTTGAGCCTGCCCGTCCCATGGCAGCCGTACGATGTGAGGCAAAAACGAGCAATAATCCCGAATGGCTATGTCTTTAGGCGTAGGGATCGGTGCCTCGTTAACGGCGCGCTTGGCGGCAGCTTCCTGAGGCCGTCCTATTCCGGACTATCCCAGCCTTGCCCGAGCCTTCGCCGTCCAGGCGTTGAACAGCCGGTCTGCGACGATGCCGATGAAGGCGATGGCCAGGCCGGCGACGATGCCGCGACCGGAATCGGCCTTGGACAGGGCGATGAACACCTCCTGGCCGAGATCGCGCGTGCCGACCATGGCGCAGATGATGATCATCGCCAGCGCCATCAGGATGGTCTGGTTGACGCCGAGCATAATCTCGGGCAACGCCAGCGGCAGCTGCACGCGAAAGAAGGTCTGGCGCCTGGTGCAGCCCGAAACCTTCGCCGCCTCGATCAGCGCCGGCGGCACCTGCCGGATGCCGTGATTGGTATAGCGGATGGCCGGCACCACGGCGAACGCGACGGTGGCGATCATCGCGGTGACGTCGCCGACCCTGAACAGCATGACCACCGGAATGATGAAGCAGAACGACGGCAGCACCTGCAGCGTGTCGATGACCGGCGTGACGATCTTTTCGAAGCGGTCGCTGCGCGATGCCATCAGCCCGATCGGGATGCCGATCAGGCAGGCAATAAAGGCCGAGATGCCGCACAAATAGACCGTCGCCATGGTCTTTTCCCAAAGTCCGGTGGCGGCGCAGAACGCTGTCAATGCCGCGACCAGGGCGGCGAGGCGCAAGCCGCCGAGCTGGTAGCCGGCAAGGCCGAGGAGACACACCGCGCCCAGCCACGGAAAGCCCTCGCAGAAGGCGCGCACCGGGTTGAGCACATTGAGGATAAGCGCCACGCGGAACGCTTCGATCGTTTCGAAGAAGTTGATGGTGATCCAGTTCACCGCCGCCTTCCACAAAGGCGCGGTGGTCAAGGTGATCGCTTTCGGCACCGCGGCAAAGGCCGGCACGAACAGGCCGAGCAGCGTGGCGACGGCGAGAATGGCGACGGCCAGCGTCAGATTGGGATAGCGCCGCCAGAAACTGGTGCTGGCCTGGTGGCGGACATTGCCCTTGGCGTGATTGTGCGCGATCGCCTGGCTCAGCCGGTCGAGTGCAATTGCCAGTGCGACGATCGCGAGGCCAGCTTCCATGGCCTCGCCGACCTTGAGTGCGCGCAACGCCAAAAGCACGTCATAGCCGAGCCCACCGGCACCGATCATCGAGGCGATGATCACCATATTGAGCGCCAGCATGATGACCTGGTTGACGCCGACCATCAATGTCGGCCGCGCCGACGGCAACAGCACCCGCCACAGTTTCTGCCGTGCCGTGCAGCCGGCCATCTCGCTGAAATCGTCGATCTCCGACGGCACCCGCGACAGGCCGAGCATCGTCGCCCGCACCATTGGCGGCGTCGCGAAGATTGCCGTCGCGATCATTGCCGAGACCGGGCTGTTGCCGAACAGAAGCAGCATCGGGATCAGATAGGCGAAGGTCGGGATCGTCTGCATCAGATCGAGGGCAGGGGAGATCAACAACCTCTCCGCCCAAGGCTTGCGCCATGCCCAGATGCCGGCGAACAGCCCGGTGACAATGCAAAACGGCACGGCGATCGAGATCAAGCCCAGCGTCAGCATGGCGCTGGTCCACTGCCCGAACAGCGCGATGTAGAGAAAACAGCCGCCGGCCAGCGCACCCAGCTTCCAGCCGCCGGCGGCGCGTCCGGCAAGGTAGGCGGCAGCGCAGACGCCGACCCAGGACAGGCGCGGCAAGACGATCATATCCGCGCCATGGCCGATCTTGAAATTCTTGGCCAGAAGACCGAGCGCGAAATCGAGCGGCACGCCGAGCACCGCGGTGATCGAGCGGGTCAGCCAGGAGAAGTTCGACTTCACCCAGTTCATCAGCGCACCGACCCAGTCAGCGACAGGAACGATCGCGCCGGCCGGGTAATTGACCGCCCAGGGCAGGCTTTCCTGCAGCAGGAAGACGATAAGCACGGCGGCGAGCGCGCAGGCCCAGATCGCCAGCCAGGTTTGAACCGGCCGGGGCCTCGCTGCGCTGGCGCTTGCCGTGACCGTCATGCGCCGGCCCCACGACGTTCTATGCCGGCGAGAAGATCGATCACCGCCTGCGGCGTGACTAAGCCGATCGGCTTGCCGGTGCCGTTGACCACCGCGAAGGGCTTGCCGGCAGAGACGATATCAGCCGAAAAACTTGATATCTTGGCATCCGGCGCGACCGTGCCGCCGTACTCGGCGCCGTCGCAGGCGCGCATCAGGCTGCGCGCCGATATCACCTTGGCGCGATCGACGTCGCGGGTGAATTCGGCGACATAGTCGGTCGCCGGATTGACCACCAGTTCTTCCGGCGTGCCGATCTGGATGACCTCGCCGTCCTTCATGATGGCGATCCGGTCGGCCAGCCGGATGGCCTCGTCGAAATCATGGGTGATGAAGACGATGGTCTTGTGCAGCATGGTCTGCAGCCGCATCAGCTCGTCCTGCATCTCACGGCGGATCAGCGGATCGAGGGCCGAGAACGGCTCGTCGAGGAACCAGATTTCCGGCTTCGTGGCGAGGCTGCGGGCGATGCCGACACGCTGCTGCTGGCCGCCGGAAAGCTCGCGCGGATAGAAATGCTCGCGACCGCGCAAGCCGACCAGCTCGATGACTTCCCGGGCCCGCTTCTCGCGCGTCGGCCGGTCCTGCCCCTGGATGCCGAGGGGGAAGGCAATGTTCTCCAGTACGTTGAGATGCGGCAGCAAGGCAAAATTCTGGAACACCATGCCCATGCGGTGGCGTCGCAGCTCGATCAGCGCGGCATCGGAAATCTTGAGCAGGTCCTTGCCTTCAAACTCGACCTTGCCGTGGGTCGGCTCGATCAGCCGCGACATGCAGCGCACCAGCGTCGATTTGCCGGACCCCGAAAGTCCCATGATGATGAAGATCTCGCCTTGGCGGATTTCGAGATCGACGGCGCGCACCGCGCCAACCAGTCCGGCAGCGGCGATGTCCGCCAGGCTGGCCTTGCCGTCGCGCCGGCGGATGAAATCGGCCGCGTCCGCCCCGAACAGCTTCCAGACATTGCGACAGGCAAGCTTTATCGGGCGGGCATCGTTGCCCGCTTTCGCCGCCTGTTCAATCGTATCGGTCATGCGATCGTCCTTCTGGAACACGGGATCGAGACCCGGCCACGGATGGCCGGGTCGTCGGATTTCCAGTCAGACGGTCACTCGGCCCAGGCTTTCCAGTCGGCTTCGTGGGCGGCGATCCAGGCGGCGGCGACGTCTTCCGGCGTCTTGCCTTCGAGATCGATCTCGCCGCTCATCTTGTTGAGCTCGTCGGTGTCGACCGTGTAGTTTTTCGCGACCTTGTAGGCGACAGGCCATTTGTCCTTCATGCCGGCCCAGGAATATTTCCAGATCTCGCCATGCGGCTTGCCGCAGTCATATTTCGCGTCGGGGTTCACACCCCATTTCGGGTCGGTGTAGCACTCTGTCGTATAGTCGGGGAATTCGACCCATTCGCCCTTGTATTTGGCCGGCGCCCAATGCGGCGAATAGATCCACAGCATGATCGGCGCCTTGCGCTGATAGGCCGAGTCCAGTTCGGCGAACATCGCCGCATCGGTGCCGGCATGGATGACGGTGAAGGGCAGTTTCAGCGCCTCGACGCGTTCGTCGTCAAAACCTTCCCATGTCACCGGGCCGCCGAGATAGCGCCCCTTCGGTGTGGTTTCGGCCGTCGAAAAGGCCTCGGCGCATTTCGGATCTTTCAGCGCTTCCCAGTTCGGCAGGCCGGGGCATTTCTCTTTCATATATTCGGGAAACCACCATTCTTCCTTGGCCTTGGGTCCGAGCTTGCCGAGGCGTTCGGTCTGCCCCGTCGCGTCCGAGGCCTTCATCGCTTCGCCGGCAGTCGTGTCCCAGAACTCCATGCCGACATCGATGTCGCCATTGGTCAGGCCGGTGGTCAGGCTGGAGAGATAGTCGGCGGTCGGATATTCGACGGTGTAGCCGAGCTTTTCGAGGATGCCGCCGAGTATCTTGGCGTTCAGATTGACGCTGGTCCAATCGAACAGTGCGATCTTGATCGGGTCGTTGGATTCCGGCGCTGCCGCATAGGCCGAAGATGTCAGTGCGGCTGCGGCAAGTGTTAAGGCTCCCATTGAGAAATTCGAAATCATGCTCCGAAGTGACATGCTTGTTCTCCTGTCAAGCTCTGGTGGACGTTATCGTTCGTTCCCTTCTTGCGTCTTTTTTGATTGTGTTGGAAAAGCTGGTCGTTGCGCAAGGCCGCAGGCGCCACAATGCTGCCGAAGCGGATGCCGGCGCAAAACGGGGGTGGTGCCAAAATTGGTGAAGATGTGGCGGGACCGGCCGCGTCATGACTGCCGAAGGATTGCTGCCGAAGCAGTCATCCACGGATCGATCGCCGGTCTTGAGGGGCAAACCATCAAAGTCCCATGATCTCGGCTGTTGGCTCGGCAACTCGCCCAGAGCCACTTTCATGGGATGAAATTATATATACCAACGTTCACGTCGCGCAACGATTAACGCCGGTGCCAATTTCACGGCCCGTCTTTTTACATGGACCCGCAGATCGGTTCGAAAAAAGCCAAGGTTGCCGGTCATCCCGTATGCGAGCCGCGAGGACAGGGTACCGATACAATGCAGCAGACCAAAATGCCTTACTTCTTCGCCAACCGCGGGATCGCCGCCGGCTTGTGACCTTTCAACACCAGATCATATCCGAGGCTTTCATGACCTCTTCCTTGAACAGACTGCGAATTGCCGTGCTCTTTGGCGGACGTTCCGCCGAACATGACGTTTCGGTGCTTTCAGCAACCAATGTCATGCGTGCGCTGCTGTCCGCCAAATACGATGCCCTCCCAATCTTCGTCACGAGCGAAGGACAGTGGCTGCTGAGCAGCTTCCAGGATGGTACGCTCGCAAAACCTGCGGCCGGCATGGAAGTTTGCCTGGTTCCGGGCGGGCGCGGACGGATGATGGCGATCCCGGCCGACGGCACGCCCTATGATCTGCCGAAGATCGACATCCTGTTTCCTGTCCTGCACGGCCCTCATGGCGAAGACGGCTCGGTACAGGGGGTGGCCGAGGTGGCTCGGGTGCCGCTCGCCGGCTGCGGCATCCTGGGTTCGGCAACCGCGCTGGACAAGGACATCGCCAAACGGCTCCTGGAAGCGGCGGGGCTGCCAATCGCGCGCTCAGTGACGATCCATGAAGGTGCGGCGCCCGCCCTCGCTGCACTGGAAAGCGAACTCGGCCTGCCGTTCTTCATCAAACCGGCGCGTCAGGGATCGTCTGTCGGCGTCGGAAAAGTCCATGCCAGCCAGGAATTCGATGGAGCGCTTGCTGAAGCCTTCCGGCACGATTGCAAGCTGTTGGCCGAGGAATTCATTCGTGGGCGCGAGATCGAATATAGCGTGTTGGAGGACCCGGCAGGCGACCTGTTCGTCTCGCGGCCAGGCGAGATCGTGCCGGCCGAAAGCCACGATTTCTACAGCTACGATGCCAAATACATCGACGAGAACGGCGCGGCACTTAAAGTGCCGGCCGAACTGCCGCCGGAGGTCGAGGCAGCCATGCGGGACGTGGCCGCAAGGGCTTTCAGAGCCGTCGGCTGTGACGGGATGGCGCGCGTCGACTTTTTCCTGACACCGGACATGCAATTCCTGGTCAATGAAATCAACACCATCCCCGGCTTCACCGATATCAGCATGTATTCCAAGGCAATGGCGGCGAGCGGCGTCAGCTATTCCGAAATCATCGACCGGCTCGTGGAGCATGGATTGGCACGGGCCGGCCGACCAGGCTGAACGCAGCGAAGCGGCTTTCATATCCGGTGGATGGTACGTCGGCCCGCGCCGCTCACGACATGATCAGGCCGCCATCGACATTGATGGTCTGGCCGGTGATGTAGGCCGCATCTTCGCTGGCGAGAAAGCTGACCAGGCCGGAGACATCCTCGCCGCTGCCGGCGCGGCCCATCGGGATGTTCTTCACCCATTCGGCCATCAGCTCGCCGGGCTTGTAGTCGCCCATCAACTTGCCCCATGCGGCGTCGTTATAGGCCCACATATCGGTGTCGATGATGCCGGGGCAGATCGCGTTGACGGTGATCTTCTCCTTGGCCACTTCCTTGGCCAGGCTCTGGGTGACGCCGACGACGCCGAATTTCGAGGCCGCATAATGCGGCGTGTAGATAAAGCCCTGCCGCGCCTGGCCGGATGCGGTGTTGATCAGCCGGCCGCCATCGCCATGCTTGCGGATGCGCGCGATCGCCTCCTGGCAGCACAGGAACACGCCCTTGGTGTTGACCGCCATCACCTTGTCCCATTCGGCCTCGGTTATCGCCTCGATCCTGGCGATGGTGATGACACCGGCATTCTGCACGGAGATGTCGATGCGGCCGAATTGTTGCTCGGCCAGGTCATAAAGGGCGACGACCTCGTCCTTTTTGGTCACGTCCATGCGCAGCGATGCGACCCTGGCGCCCGCAGCCTTGAGATCGGCGGCGACCTCGTCGACGCGCGCGTCGATGGCGCTGACGACGACCGCGGCACCTTCCGCCGCGAAGCGCCTGGCCATTGCCGCACCAATGCCGCCGCTGGCGCCGGTGATGACCGCCGTTTTTCCCTGGAATCGCATCTGCATTTTTTCTCCTACCAGCAGACGAAGCCGCCATCGACGATCAGGTCGATGCCGGTGACGAAACTCGAGGCGCGGCTGGCCAGGAACACGGTCGGGCCGACCATCTCCTCCGGCGCCGCCATGCGGCCCATCGGCGTGTCGCGCTCGAAGATTTTGACCTGGTCGGCGACCTCCGGCCGCTTGTTCATCGGCGTCAGCGTGTAGCCGGGGCTGACGACATTGACGCGCAGGCCGCGATCGGCCCATTCCATGGCGAGGCTCTTCGACATGTGGATCACCGCGGCCTTCGACGAATTGTAATGCGCCTGGGTCAGGCCGCGATTGACGATCGAGCCCGACATCGACGCGATGTTGATGATCGAGCCATTGCGCCGCGTCAGCATGGCGCGGGCCTCGGCCTGGCAGGACAGGAACACGCCGCTGACATTGACGTCATAGAGCTTCTGCCATTTCTCCAGCGACAGCATCTCTGCCGGTTCAGCTCCGGCGACGCCGGCATTATTGACGGCGATGGTCAACGCGCCGAGTTCCATCTCCGTACGCTCGATCGCGGCCGCGAGATCGGCCTCTGAAGTCACCGTGCCGTTCAGCACCAGCGCCTTGCGGCCGAGTGCCGTGATCCGGTGCGCGGTCTCCTCCAGCCCGCCTTTCGAGGCGTGGCCGAAGCAGGCTATGTCGGCGCCGGCCTCGGCCAGCCCAATGGCGATTGCCTGCCCGATGCCGCTGCCGGCGCCTGTCACAAGTGCCACGTCACCATGAAGGTCGAATAATTTCATCGTCGGTCCCTCTGCTCCAACCGCCGTCCTCCGGAAATAAAGGGGCGCCAACTCTGTTGCTGGCGCCCCGCGCGGTCTGGTGCCCGGGAGGATACCACCTGCTGCGCTTTGTTTCGATGGGCTGTTCCTAGCTCGTGGCGAGTTCCATGACGGCGATATTGCTTGCTTCGCTGCGGTCGAGAATGCCGCGTTGCCGGCCGCGGCTCAGCACCAGCACGCGATGCGACAGGCCGAGAACTTCCTCGAGGTCGGAGCTCACCACCACCACCGCCATGCCGGAGCGGGCAAGGTCGGCGATGACATCATAGATCGCGGCGCGTGCACCGACGTCGATGCCGCGCGTCGGCTCGTCCAGGATGAATACCTTGGGCGGGCGCGACACCCATTTGGCGATGATCACTTTCTGCTGGTTGCCGCCGGAGAGCTTGCTGACCGCCTGGTTCGGCCGGCCCTTGACGCCGAGCCGGCGAATGCCGGCCTCGGCGAATTTCTGCACCGCCTTCGGGAACACCCAGCCATTCGGCGCGACATGGTCGAAATTGCCGATCGCCAGGTTCTCGCCGATCGTCTGGTCGAGCACCACGCCCTGCGCCTTGCGGTCTTCCGGTACCAGGACGACGCCGGCCTTGATCGCCGCCGCCGGGCCATTGAGATGCACCGGCTTGCCGGCGACGCGCACCGATCCCGATGAGATCGGATCGGCACCGGCGATCGCCCGCACCAGCTCCGTGCGTCCGGCGCCGATCAGCCCGGCAATGCCGAGGATTTCGCCAGCCCGCACTGAAAAGCTGACATTTTGGAAGCTGCGTTCCGGCGAGGACAGGTTTTCGACCTCGAGCAGCGTGTCGTTGCCCGGCGCCGATACCGTAGGGAACATCCGCTCGACACTGCGGCCGACCATTTGCTCGACGACAGTGCGCACCGGAATGTCGGCGCGCTCGTGCCGGGCGATGATGCGCCCGTCGCGCATCACCACCACGCGGTCGGCGATCTGGGCGATCTCGTCCAGCCGGTGGCTGATATAGATGAAGGACATGCCTTCCGCCTTGAGCTTGCGGATTTGCTGGAACAGGAGCTCCGTTTCCTCGCCGCCAAGGGCGGCCGTCGGTTCGTCGAAGATCAGCAGCTCGGCATTGAGCGTCAGCGCCTTGGCGATCTCGACCTGCTGCTGGGCGGCGATACGCAGCGTGCGCACCTTGCGCTCGGGCGAGACATCGAGACCGAGGCGCTTCAACTGGGCCGATGCCCGTGCATTCATTGCCGCGCGGTCGATGCGGCCGCCACGCATCGGCAGGCGCCCGACATAGACGTTTTCGGCGACCGACAGATCGGGCAAGAGCTTCAGCTCCTGGTGGATCATGCCGATGCCGGCGTCGATCGCCGCGGCAGGATTGGCGGGGGAATAAGCGTTCCCCCGCCAGGTGATGGTGCCGGTATCGGGTTTCGTCGACCCGGCGATGATGTTCGAGACAGTCGACTTGCCGGCGCCGTTTTCGCCAAGCAGCGCCACGACCTCGCCCGGCCGCACCTCGAAGCTCGCATCGGCCAGGACCTGCACCGGCCCGTAGCTTTTGCAGAGGCCGCTGACGACGAGCCCGTTATGGGGGCTGTGCGTGTGGCGAGGATCGGTGGACATCGTTGCGCTCGTCGATTGCCGGACTGGTCTCAATCAGGGATGCTTGGCGATGAACTGCTCGACATTGTCCTTGGTGGTCAGCGTCGCATCCTGCAGCTGTTCGGCGGGAATGGTCTCGCCGGCCACCAGCTTGATTGCTGCATCGACGGCGAGCCGGCCCATGCCCTGGGTTTGCTGCGTCGCGGTCACGTCGAAGACGCCGTCCTTCAGTGCCTTGAGCGCCGCCACGTCGCCGTCGAAGCCGGCAACCCAGACCTTGTGGCCGGGATTGGCGACCTTGACGGCCTGCGCCGCACCGAGCGCCAGCGCGTCGGCCTGGCCGATGACGATCGACACGTCGGGGTGCGACTGCAACAGATCCTGCGTCAGCTTGAAGCCTTCGTCCTGGTGCCAGCCTTCGCTCCACAATTCGCCGACAACCTTGATGTCGGGATAGCCTTTCAGCGCTTCGCCGCAGCCCTTCGAGCGGTCGACCTCGGGCGTCGTGCCCTTCTGGCCGTGGATGATGATCAGCTCGCCCTTGCCGCCGGCCTGCTTGGCGATGTAGTCGCAAACCGCCTTGGCCGATGCCACGCTGTTGGTTGCGATGAAGGTGTCGCCGGGCGCGCCGTCGGCGTTGCGGTCGACATTGATGACTGGGATGCCGGCAGCCTTGGCGGTCTTGGTCGGCACGGTGGCGGCGGTGGCGCCGGCCGGAATGTAGATCAGCGCGTCGATGTTTTGCGTGATCAGGTCCTGTACCTGGCTGACCTGGGTCGCCGAATCGCCCTTGGCATCGACGGTAACGACCTCTATGCCCTTTTCCTTGCCGTAGGCTTCGACGGACTGCTTGATCTGATTGAAGAAGTCGGCCTGCAGATTGGCGACGGCGAGGCCGAGCTTTTTGGCCTCCTTGGCCGAGGCCATGTCGGACAGGCCAAGCAGCGGGATGACGGCCGCGGCGGCAAGCAGCAATGAACGTTTGGTCAGCATGTTTATTCCTCCGTTGATGTTCAATCTGTCCTGCCCGCGCATCGCGGCGCCCCTTGGCCGAACAACTCCCAGTTTCGGATCACCGATCCGTTTTCGCCCGAATATCGGGGCGAATCTCATTGAGCCCAATTCTTCATTGTGCCCCATTCTTCATTGTGCTCGGCGCCGCCACGTGTCGGTGGCCACCGCCAGCGCGATCACCACGCCGATAACCACTTGCTGGATGAAGGGCGAGACACCGAGCAGGTTCAGCCCGTTGCGCAGCACGCCGATGATGAGGACGCCGATGGCTGTGCCGCCGATCGAACCGACGCCGCCCGACAGGCTGGCGCCGCCGATCACCACCGCCGCGATGGTGTCGAGTTCGTAGCCAAGGCCGGAGCTCGGCTGGACGGAATCGAGCCGGGCGGCAAGCACGATGCCGGCGAGACCGGCCAGCACGGCGCAGATCGCATAGACCCAGTTGGTCAGCGACTTGACTGGTATGCCGGACAGCCGGGCGACTTCGGCGCTGCCGCCGATCGCGTACAGGCTACGGCCGGTAGCGCGATAATTCAGGAAGATCGCGAAAATGACGGCAAGCACGATCATCAGCCCGACGGTGACCGAGAGGAATCCGAAATGGCGGATTATCGACAGGCTGGTGAACCAGTCGGGAAAGCCGACGATCTGCGAGCCGTCGGTGATCATGTTGGCGAGGCCGCGCGCCACCGACATCATCGCCAACGTGGCGATGAAGGGCGGCAGCTTGGTGACCGTCACCAGCAGGCCCGAAACCAGCCCGCAAAGGCCGGCGACGACGAGGGCTGCGGCGATGCCGGCCGGCAGGCCGAGATTGAGATAGTCCGGATGGGCGACGAAGCCCATCACCATGGAAGCCAGCGCCAGTACCGAGCCGACGGACAGGTCGATGCCGCCGATCAGGATGACCAGCGTCATGCCGATCGCCATGATGCCGAGCACGGTGACCTGGTCGAGAACGTTGAGGATGTTGCGGACAGTCAGGAAGGTGTCGGTGGTTAGCGAGAGCGCCACGCACAGCAGAACCAGCCCGATCAGCGGGCCCATGGTTCCGGCAAAGACAGCCGAAAACCTTGCGCCCGCCGTAGCCTGCGCGCCAGAGCCTGCCTTCAACTCGCCTGCCTTCAAATTGCTTGCGTCGTTGCTCACAGCCACTTTGTCTCCTCCACAGCAATCCGGCGCTGCATCACCGGGCCACTTTGTTCACCAGGCCCCTCCCTGTGAACAATTTATCTTTAACATGCAATTTTGTTCAGCTAAACTGTTCATCGGAAAATTGTCAAGGCCTGCCGCTTCATTCGAGCACGGTTTGCGCTGTCCGGCGGTTTGCCTTACGCAAGGTCTCGAAAATCTTGGGCATTTCGAAGTCGCCGGATTGGAATAT
Source organism: Mesorhizobium sp. M0633 (assembly GCF_040320645.1). Lineage (NCBI taxonomy): Bacteria > Pseudomonadati > Pseudomonadota > Alphaproteobacteria > Hyphomicrobiales > Phyllobacteriaceae > Mesorhizobium > Mesorhizobium sp. M0633. The sequence goes on along the minus strand of NZ_JAMYQC010000009.1, from coordinate 29,219 downwards.
CATGAGCAGAGCCGGCGGCTGCGGCAAGGCAAACAGATGACGATCGTAGAGAACGAAAGAGCCTCGCGCTTCCCCGACGCCGAACTCAAGGCCCGCGCCGCCTGGCACTATTATGTCGAGGGCCTTACACAGGAGCGGATTTCCGAAATTCTCGGCGTCGGCCGCATCAAGGTGCATCGCATTCTCTCCGCCGCCCGCGAAGAGGGTGTCGTCCAGTTTCGCATCCGCGACAGCGTCGTCGAATGCGTGATTTTGGAGGAAAGCCTCAAGCAGCGGTTCGGGCTCAGCCAGGCTGTTGTGGTGCCGTCGGCGGCCGACCGAAGCAACGCGCCGCTGATGATCGGCCACGCCGCCGCCGCCTACCTGGCCGACCATGTGAATGCCGGCGATGTCATCGCACTGGGCTGGGGGCGGACACTGAAATTCGCCATCAATGAATTGCCGCGGCGGCCCATCGCCAGGACGACGGTGGTTTCGATGCTTGGCGGCCTCACCCATGCCCAGCCGCTCAACCCGACAGAAAGCGCCTGGGATTTCGCCGAAAAGATCGGTGCAGAGTGCTTCCTGCTGCCGGTGCCGGTCTATGCCGACAGGCCGGAGCAGCGCGACGCTTTCATGAGCCAGCGCAGCGTTCAGGACGTCGTCTTCCGTGCACGCCGGGCAAACATCGCCGTGCTCAGCGTCGGCTCGTTTTCCAACGACAGCCCGATCGCCAATTACGGCTTCATCAAGCCAAGCGAACTCGAGGAATTGCAGGCGGCCGGTGCCGTCGGCGATATTCTGTGTCATTTCATCGACGCCGAGGGCCGCCCGGTCGACCACGAGGTCAACCGCCGCGTCTGCGCCTATCCGCTGCAGGATCTGTCGGATATCCCGAGCATCATCCTGGTGTCGGGCGGCAGCGAGAAGGTAGCGGTAATGCGGGCTGCGCTCGCCAACACCAAGGTATCGGTTCTGATCACCGACGAAGACGCGGCAAAGGGGCTGCTCAACCGCTAGATTTCGCCGAGAGCGCCGAGGCGGGTGTGGATATCGCGCGTCGCCTGGTAAAGGTCGCGGTAGATTTCCTTGCGGCTGCGATAGGCGGCGACAAGCCCGTCGACCGGATCGACATGCCTGGTGGGAGCGGCAGCCATTACCTCTGCTGCGGCTTCCGGCGAGGCAAACCAGCCGACAGCCGCTGCCGCCAGCATGGCAGCGCCGAGTGCGGCGGCTTCGTTGACCGGCGAAACCGAGAGCGGCCGCTCGAGCACGCTTGCCATGATCTGCATTAGCAGCGCGAAATTGGTGCCGCCACGGGGGGCGATCATCGCCGCCGGTCCGCCGGCCTGGGCTTCCATGGCCTCGGTGGCGACGGCCTGCTCGAAGGCGATGCCTTCCAGGACAGCGCGGAAGAGATGCTCCGGCCGGTGATCGAGCGACAGGCCGACAATGGCGCCGCGCGCCGCACCGTCCCAATACGGGCTCATGACGCCGGCCCAATAGGGCATGATGAGCAGGCCCTCGCTGCCCGCGGCAACATCCAGCGCCACTTTCTCCAGCGCTGCCGCCGAGGGCGAACCGGTGGTTCGCACGATCCAGTCGACCAGCTGCATGCCCGAGCGCAGCACGGTCTCCAGCATGAAACCGGAGCCGGTCGGCGAGACCAGCGTGCGAAAGGCGTCCGAGGTTTTCACCTTGCCGGAATAGCAGCCGCTGACCACGCCGGAGCCGAGCGAGAGATAGCTCTTGCCCTCGCCGTAGACGCCCATGCCGAGGCCCATCGCCTGGCCGTCCCCAGCGCCGGCAACGATCGGCGTGCCGGCCCTCAGGCCGGTCAGCTGGGCTATGCTTGCGGAAAGACTGCCGCAGACCACGCCTGGCGCGACCAGCTCGGGTAATTGCTCCATCTGCAGTCCGGCGGCCGCAACGAGGCGGGGATGCCAGGTACCTTTCTCGACATCGAGCAGCCCGAGCGGGTCCGCACTCGCGGTGCTGGTGACCAATCGCCCGGTCAGCCGCTGGACGAAGAAACCGTGCACGTCGACCAGTGCCGCTGCCTGGCGAAGCACTTGCGGCTGGTGCTGGGCAAGCCAGGCAATGGCGTAGAGCGCCGGCGTCGGGTCCGGCGGCTTGCCGCTCCAGTCGCGGATCGCCTCGCGGCCGAGTTCGGCCGAAAGCCTGATAACCTGCGGCCGGGCGCGTTCGTCGAGCCACAGGATCGCCGGCATGAGTGCTTTGCCGGCGCTGTCCACCAGCGTGAAGGTCTCTCGCTGGTGAGCGATGCAGATCGCCGCCACCCGCGCAGCGCCGACCGCCTCGGTGACCTGCTTCAATGCGCCAAGCAGCGCCGTCCACCAATGTTCGGCGTCCTGCTCGAAACGGCCGGGCTTCGGATTTGAAAGCGGGTACGGCTCGCGCGCCTGGAACAGCTCCTCGCCGTCGCGCGCGAAGGCAATCGCCTTCACGGCCGTGGTCGAGGCGTCGATCCCGATTACGACATCGTCCATCAGGCGGAGATCCGGCGGGGTCAGGCTGCGTTTGTAACGAACCGTCCGTCCGACTGGTCGAGACGGCGGCGGATCTGGGTTATCACCATCGAATCGTCGGGTACACAATTTTCATAGGTCAGGAAGTCGCCGGTCTTGAGCGGCTTGACCACCTTGGCGCGTTCGGCAAGGCCGAGCGGCAGGGCGCCGCGGGCGCGCGCATCCCCCCAGGTCATGGCGAAGCCGCGATAGTCGTTCTCGCCGATCATGCCGAGCGACTGGCCAACGCCAAGATCGCTCTTGGCGACCGCCACCGCCTCGGCCACAGGATGGTCGAGCGGCTCCATGTCGGCCCGCTTGTAGACCACGGCGCGCGCCGCCGACAGCGGCACTTCCAGGCTGGTCAGATGATAGGGCCGGAAGATCGTGAAATAGGGGCCCTTGCCGACCTTGAGGTCGATCATGCGCTCCAGCACACGCGGATGCCGGGTCTCGATGATGCAGAACACGCCGGGCGCCACTCCCTTGCCGATCGAGTAATCGACCACGCCCTTGCGATGCAGCACGCCGCCATCCTCGCGCGGGCAAAGCACGCTGGCCAACTCCTCCAGCGTCGCGGTCGGGCCGTGCATGCCCGGCACGTCGGGCACCAGGCCGGTCGCATTGGCGATCGCCACCATCTCGATCGCCGTCTTCGAGCCGTCGACGAATTCGACCAGCATGCGCGCATTCATGTTGCGCTCGGCCGCCTCCTTCTCGTAGTCGGCCGGCATGGCGTCGATCTTCAGCGGATTGTTCTTGCCCTTGCCGGCGGCGATGATGTTGAAGCCGAGGCTTTTGGCAAAGCCGATGATCTCCAGCGTGCAGGCGGGCTCGTCGCCGGCGGCACCGGTATAGACGACGCCGGCCTTGCGTGCCTCCTCCTTGAGGAAGCGGCCGATGGTGATGTCGGCCTCGACATTGAGCATGACGATATGCTTGCCGTTCTTCATCACTTCGAGCGCAAACAGCGTGCCGATATTGGGATTACCCGTTGCGTCGATGATGACGTCGATCCGGCCGGCCGCCGCCAGCGCATGCAAATCTTCGGTCACCGCGATCTTGCCGGCCTCGATGGCGCGGTCGATCGCGGCCGCATTGCCGGCATGGACGATGTCGGAACGGTCATGGCCAGCGAGCAGCGCCGCGTCGATCGCTGCCTGCGGCCTGACTTCGGAAATGGCGCCGATCCGCATGCCCGGCATCAGCGCGACCTGGACGACGATGTCGGTGCCCATCTGTCCGGCGCCGGCAAGCCCGATGGTGATCGGCCCCTGCTGTTCAGCGCGCTGCAGAAGTTCCGCTGCAAATTGCGGATGGGACATGTCGCTTCCTCCAGTTCCTGACGCGCCGCAGCGTCCAAATCAACGGTTTGAACATTTCTATTTGCAAATGAAAAATATTTCAACCGGCAATTGGGCATTGTCGCTCTGCAATCGGCCGAAGACGATTGGAGGAGCGGTCATCCACACGGCCGTGCCTCCGCAGTCAGAAGGACGCGGCATATTCAGGTTGATTGGGTGCAGCCTTGTTGTAGCTCAGCTGCCGATTTCGAAGAAGGGCGCACCAAGCAGGCCGGGAACGACATCGATGCCGAGGCCCGGCCCATCCGGAATGCCCATACGGCTTCCCGAAACCGGCGGCATGTTGGATGCGGTGCGCACCGTCACCCATTCGTGGAAGGCGATGGCGTGCAGCCGGCGCTCCTCCGGCGTCGACAGCGACAGATGCGCCATGGCCGATGTGTCGATCTCGGCGCCGCCAGTGTCTTCGACCGTGATCATGAAGCCGAGGTCGACGGCAAGGTCGCGGATCTGGCGCGTTTTGGTGACGCCGCCGAGGCGCGAGATCTTCAGCGTCAGCCCGTCGGCCGCGCCCTTGCGGTGGATGTCGAGCATATCGTCCAACGAGGCGACGGATTCGTCGAGCACCATCGGCTTGTCGAGCGAGCGGCGCACCGACAGGCATTCGTCGATCGTCGTGCAGGGCTGCTCGAACGTGTAGTCGATGGTGCGCGTCGCATCCACGAACTGGCGCGCCTCGTAAGGGGTCCAGCCGGCATTGGCGTCGCAGAAGATGACGGTGCCCTTCGGCACCGCGGCGGCAACGGCTGTGACGCGTTCGATGTCGTCATGGACGTTGCCGCCGACCTTGACCTGCAGCCGTTGAAATCCTTTCCCGACGATGTGCTTGGCAAGTGCGGCCATCGCGTCGACCGTGCCGTGGGTGACGACCTTGTAGAGTTCCGCCGTCTCGCTCTCGCGGCCGCCAAGCAACGTGACCAGCGGCACGTCGGCGGCGCGCGCCGCGAGATCCGAGCATGCCATGTCGAGCGCCGACTTGATGTAGGGATGGCCCTTGAACACCGTGTCCATCAACCTGTTGATACTGGCAAGCCCGCGTGGGTCATGGCCAATGAGATGCGGCGCGATCTCGACGACGCCGGCGCGAGTACCCGCAGCGAAGGCAGGCGAATAGAAATTGCCAAGCGGCGCCATCTCGCCCCAGCCGGTGAGCCCGCTATCGGCGGTGACGGCGACGATCACCGCGTCGAACGCATCGGCGACACGCCCCTTGGACATGCGGTAGGGCCCGTCCACGAAGGGCTGCACGACATGGTAGGCCTTGATGGTTTTGATCTGCACGTTTTCTGTCCGTTGTCTGTGTTCCGGGATGTCCGTCAAATTTGTCGGGCTCAGCCGCCTTTAGGTCGGCCGGCACGATCGGCGCCGGCGCCCTTTGAGCCGCGCTGTTCCAGCCCGCGCGCATAGGCGAGCAGTTCTTCGAAATCCAGGTCGATATGGTCCTTGGCGTGGCGCTGTGCGGCGCGCATGTCGCTGCCCTTGAGCAGCCGTACATAGGTCTCGTGAGCATCTACGGCAGGCACCGGCTCGTTGCGCGCCCGCTGGTGCAGCGCGAAATACATCTGCAGCCGGCTGGTCAGCCGCTGCCAGGTTTCCAGCAGCACCGAATTGTCGGCCCATTCGTGGATCAGGCCATGCAGTTGCAGCGCTGTTTCGATCTGCCGCGTCGTGTCCAGGCCGCGCGTCGCCTGCTTCACCGCCGCATGGCGCCGGTCAAGCTCGTCGAAGAAGCGCTGGTCGCGAAGCGGCCAGGTCCGCTCGATGGCGAACTCGTCGAGCACCTTGTTGAGCGAATAGGCGTCGTCGATGTCCTTGGCGGTGACGTTGATGACGAAGGTTCCGGCGTAGGGGATGCTGGTCAGGATGCCTTCCTGCACCAGCTCGCGCATTGCCTCGCGCAGCGGCGCGCGGCTCACCCGCATCTGCTCGGAAATCCTGAGTTCGTTGAGCTTCTGTCCCGGTTCCAGCCGGCCGGTCAGGATCGCCCGCCGGAGCAGCCCCACGATCTCGGCCCTGCGTGTCGTATCCGCGATCGGACTGAAATCCAGCTTTGCCATTCGGCTGCTCCAGGGAACCGAAAGCAAGACAAGCAGATTGTCGACAATCTTACAAGAGCTGGATTCTCGATCCTGGAGACATTGGCGCCCTTCCGGCCTCGGCCAGCCTGACCATGCAAGCCGACCAGGTCCCGGCCGCTGAGCGTCAGCTGGCTTCTCGCAGCGGGAAACAACCTGGTGCGTAGCCTTCGCAATGTCCATTGACGACTGGGAAGGTTTGTGTCACTAGCAGTGACATGAATTCACAAACGATGACTCAGAAATACGAGAGCCCGCTGCGGGCAGAGCAGGCGCAGGCCACGCGCGAGCGCATCCTCGCGTCCATTCGAACGATTCTGGAGCAAAATCCGTACAGCCTCCTTGGCTTCGATGAGGTTGCCGAGGTTTCGGGCGTAAACCGACGGACCATCTTCCGCCATTTCCCGACGAAGGAAGCGCTTTTGGAAGCCTTTTGGGCCAGCACCAATGCCTCTCTGGGAGTGCGGTTCTGGCCTGAGCGGGAGCAGGATCTGATCGATCTTCCTCCCGACCTTTTCGCCTCGTTGGACGCAATCGAAGGCGTAGTCAGAGCCTCGCATGCGAGCGCTACCGGGCGCGAGATGCGCCTGCAAGCCAATGGTGAGCGGCAACGTGCCTTTCAGAGCAGCCTTTCGCAAGTCGCAAACGGAATGGACCCGAAGGCGGCGCGCCAGCTTGAGGCCGTGATCCAGCTCCTGTTCAGCGCCACTGCCTGGCAGACGATGAAAGACTACTGGGGTCTTACCGGCCGTGAGGCCGGAGAGGCAGCCGCCTGGGCAATTCGCGCCTTGCTCAATGCGGCAAAATCGCAGCAAGGCGCTGTTCGAAAGGAAAAAGCAAGTGACTTGGCATAAGACCAAAGCGACGGTCCATCCGGCCGATTCGGTTCAAGGCTTCTGGGTAATGGGCGATCAGGTCGCTGTCCGGGCAAAGCTCGCTGGGACGGCACTCAACGTGATCGACGTCACGGTACCTCCTGGAAGCGGCACGCCGCCCCACACGCATCCTTCCGCGGAAATTTTCCGCATTCTCGAGGGCACCCTCACGATATGGACAATGATCGATGGGGTCGCGCAAGAATATGAGGTGGAACCCGGTGATGTCGTCACCATTCCGGGCAACGCGCCCCATGGCTATCGCAATGCTGGTCCCGTGCCGGTTATTTTCATGGCGATCGTCGACGACGAGATGATCGCATTCTTCGAAGAGGCTGCATCCAAGGACGCGCCCTCCGGCCCGCCGACCGCTGGCATGATTAACCGCGTGATCGAGCTTACCGGACGCCACGGGATCCGGATCCTGCAGGCGGCCTGACCGGCGAAACCGTTGCGCCAGGATTTGACCTGGAAGACGGTGCCTTATGCCGCCTAAATCCAGCAGTCCATCCATCCAGGTCGAAGCGGGCGTTCGCGCGAGTGATACGTGTAGCCGCGACAAGCCGTCGGCTGGATGGATGTCTCGTTTGCTGATCCACAAACTGCCTTCACAGTTGGAGAGCGCCTCTATGCTGCCATCGTCGCCAGAGCCGCCGTTCGCACTACGGCTTGAATCGGCCGTGTCGAAAACATCAGCAAAAACGGCGCCCTTGGCGTGGGAGCCGAGGGCGCCGCGGGACCGGAACCTGATGGGGGTTATCAGGTGGCCGGTTTCTCGGGCAGCGGCGAGATCGGCATTCCCGGGCCGATCTTCTGCAGATTGCCGGTAATCACCCGGTCGCCTTCGGCCACACCGCTCAAGATGGCGACCTGATCGCCATTGGTCGGTCCGAGCGAAACGATACGCTGGTCGACCGTGTTGTCCTTGCCGACGACATAGAGGTATTTGCCGAGCTGGCCTGAGCCGAGTGCCGTCTGCGGTACCATCAGCGCATCGGGCTGCTCTTTGACGTGCAGCCGGACGCGGACATATTGGCCGGGCAGCAGCGTGAACTTGCCGTTGCCGACCGTCGCCCGTGCCGTGATCGTGCCGGTCGATCGATCGATCGTGTTGTCCATGAAGGTAAGATCGCCCTTCTGGCGCGGTTCCGTTTCACCGGGAAGCAGGACGTCGACACTGATCGGTCCCGCGGCGCGGGCCTCCTCGATCTGTGTCAGGTCCGTTTCGCTCGGATTGAAGGTGACGTAGATCGGATCGAGCTGCACCAGCGAATTGAGCACCGTGCCGGCGACGCTGACCAGCGTTCCAACAGATGCTTGGCTGCGTCCGATGCGTCCCGCGAACGGGGCACGGATTTCGGTGTAGCTCAAATTGAGCTCGGCGGTCCGCAAGGCGGCCTGGTTCACGGCGAGCGAGGCCTGAGCCTCACGCAAGGTGCTGGTGCGCTGGTCGAACACGTCCTTGGCGAGATAGCCGCTCTTGGCGAGTTCGCTGCCGCGCCCGAGATTGGAGCGCGCATAGTCGAGCGTCGCCGTGTCGCGCTGGATAAGCGCCTTCGCCTGCTCGAGGGCAGCCTGGAAATCCTCAGGGGCGATCTTGTAGAGAAGGTCGCCCTTCGCAACGTCGCTGCCGTCGGTAGCGACCTGCTCCTGCAGATAACCCGGCACGCGCGCCTGCAGCGTGATGCTGCGGATCGGCTCCACCCGGGCGGCGTAGTCGAGATAGATCGGGATCGTCTTCTTGACGACGCTCACCACCGGCACCGGCATGACAAAAGCTTCCGGCTTGGGTGTCGCCGCCCCGGCTGTGCCGGCGTTGAGGCTGAGGCTGCCCATGTCGAGCAGGTGAACGCTCGCCACCGAAATCGCCCCAAGGGCGACGGCCGTTCCCAGCGCGATTTTCCATTTACGCATGATCAATTCTCCAGTCCTATTCGGCCGCTTCGGCCAATGGCTCGAAGGCGGGTTCGGCAGTTGGTTGTTCGGTCGCTTCGGAAACCGGTTCGCTCTCGCTGCGGCGCTCGCGCAGCTGCTCGATCACCGCATAGAAGACCGGCACGAACACCAGCGACAGGATCGTCGCCGCGACCATGCCGCCAAAGACGGTGGTGCCGATCGACTGCCGGCTTGCGGCACCCGCACCCGTGGCGAACATCAGCGGCAGCACGCCGAGGATGAAGGCGAAGGCGGTCATCAGGATCGGTCGCAGCCGAAGCCGCGCCGCTTCCATCGCGGCGTCGACGATGCTGAGGCCTTCTTCGCGCCGGCGCCGGGCAAACTCGACGATCAGAATCGCGTTCTTGGCCGCCAGTCCGATCAGCATGACGAAGCCTATCTGCGAATAGACGTCGATCTGCATGCCGCGCAGCCACAGCACGACGAATGCACCGAACAGTGCGAGCGGCACCGCCAGCAGCACCATGAACGGCATCGCCCAGCTCTCATATTGCGCGGCGAGGATCAGGAAGACGAAGACGATCGCGAGACCAAAGACGACGGATGCGATCGATCCCGCCTTGAGCTCCTGATAGGTGATGCCGGTCCATTCGTAGCCGAAATCTCTCGGCAATGCCGTGGCAGCGGCACGTTCCATCGCCGCCACCGCCTGGCCGGACGAAAAGCCGGGGGCGGCGCCGCCATTGATCAGGGCCGACGCATTGTTGTTGTAGTGCGGCACGGTCTCGGGGCCGACGACGGGCACAAGCTTGCCCAGCGTGCTCAGCGGCACCATGCCACCCGACGCATTGCGGACATAGAGCCGCGATATGTCGGCCGGACCGGCGCGAGAGTCCTTGTCGGCCTGTATCGTCACCCGGAAGGTGCGGCCGAACAGGTTGAAATCGTTCACATAGAGCGAGCCGAGATAGATCTGCAGCGTATTGAACACGTCCGGCAGGTTGAGCCCGAGCAGCTTCGCCTTGGCGCGATCGAGATCGTAGTTGAACTGCGGCGTCGAGGTCGAGAACGACGAGAACAATTGCTGTGGGTTGAGCTCGGGCTGCTTGCGCGCCTCGGCAATCACGGCTTGCGTCGCATCGTTGAGCGCCACGCTGCCGCGGCCGGTCAGGTCCTCGACCTGGAACTCGAAGCCCCCGGTGGTGCCAATGCCTGGGATCGACGGCGGGTCGAAGCTCAGCGCAAAAGCCTCTGGAATTTGCAGCAGCTTGTTGCGCACGTCGGCGACGAGCTTAGACGCGCTCTGATCGGGGCCGCGTTCGTCCCATGGCTTCAGGATAGCGAATTCGACCGCCGAATTCGACTGCGCGGCACTGGTCAGGAAGTTCAAGCCGCTGATCGAGCCGACGATGTCGACGCCGGGCGTGTTCTGCAGGATGTCGCGTGCCTTTTGCGCCACCGCGTCGGTGCGTTCCAGCGAGGCCCCGTCGGGGAGCTGGATGACGACGAAGAAATAGCCCTGGTCCTCGACCGGAAGGAAGGTCGAGGGCAGGCGCTGCCAGACGAAATAGGTCGCGACAAGTCCGGCCGCGAACACGCCGAGCATGATCCAGCGCAGGCGGATGAGAATACGGACCCCATTCGCATAGACATGCGCCAGCCGTTCGAAGCCCATGTTGAACCAGCGGAACAGCACGAACTGCGTTTCCGGCCGGTGGCGCAGGAAGGCGGCGCTGAGCGACGGGGTAAGCGTCAGCGAGACGAAGGCCGAGATGCCGAAGGAGATCGCCACCGTCAGGGCGAACTGGTTGTAGAGCCGGCCGGACACGCCCGGAATGAAGGCGACCGGCACGAACACCGCCATCAGCACGGCGGTCGTCGCGATGATCGGGCCGGTGACCTCCGCCATCGCGGTGCGCGTGGCAGCCAGAGGTTTGAGACCGGCCTCAAGTTGGCGTTCGACATTCTCGACGACGACGATGGCGTCGTCGACGACGAGGCCAATCGCCAGCACCATGCCGAGCAGGCTGAGCATGTTCAGTGAGAAGCCAAGCATATGCATGACGGCCAGCGTCGCCACCAGCGACACCGGAATTGCGATCGTCGGGATGATCGTGGTGCGCCAGCTTTGCAGGAAGATGAACACCACGGCGACGACCAGGACCAGCGCTTCGCCGAGCGTGATCAGCACGTCGTGCATTGAGGCCGAAACGAAACGTGTCGTATCGTAATGCATGGCGTAGCTGACGCCCTTCGGGAAACGGGCCGACAGCTCCTGCATCTTGTCCTTGACGCGCTGCTGCAGATCGAGCGCGTTGGAGCCCGGCATCTGGTAGACCGCGAGCACCACCGTCGGGTCCTTGCCGAAGAAGGCCGACGACGAATATTGCAGCGCGCCGAGCTCGATGCGCGCAACGTCGCGCAGCCTGACCAGCGAGCCGTTGGCGGTATTGGCCCGCACGACGATGTCGCCGAACTCCTTGGGATCGCTCAGCCTGCCGACGGCGTTGACCTGCATCTCGAAGGCGGTGCCGGCCGGAGCCGGCGACTGCCCGATCTTGCCGGCCGCCACCTGGACGTTCTGCTCGGCGACGGCGTTCTGCACGTCGACGGCAGTAATGCCGAGATTGGCTAGCTTGTCGGGGTCGAGCCAGATGCGCATCGAATAGCGCCGCTCACCGAAGATCTGCACGTCGCCGACGCCGGGCAGGCGCTTCAGCGGATCGACCACCTGCAAGTAGGCGAGGTTGCTCAGCGCGACCGGGTTGACGGAACCGTCTGGCGAGGTGAGGTCGACGATCAGGACGAAGTTCGGGTTCTGCTTCTTGATCGTCACGCCGCCCTGATTGACGATGGCCGGCAACGAGGAAGCCGCCTGCGAAACGCGGTTCTGGACGTCGACGGCCGCCGTGCTCAGATCGTAGCCGACGTCGAAGGTGATCGTGATCGTCGAGGAGCCGTCATTGGAGCTCGACGACGACATATAGGTCATCCCCTGGACGCCGTTGATCTGCTGTTCGAGCGGCGTCGTCACCGTGTCGGCGACGACCTGCGCGCTGGCGCCCGGGTAATGGGCGCTGACCACGACCTGGGGCGGCGTGATGTCGGGAAACTGCGAGACGGGCAGGAGGAAATAACAGATCCCTCCGGCGAGCACCATGATGATGGCGATCGCCGACGCAAAGATCGGACGATGAATGAAGAAGTTTACCATGATATGCATGCCTCGCCCGATGCTCTGGCCCGGCCAAACGCCCTGGCTACCCTGGAAAGCCGCCGGCTGCGTGTTGAGCCGGAATCTTCGAGAAAGCCGAAATCTTCAAGGCGGCGCGGCGCATTGCGGCGCTCGGCCTGTTCGTCCGCCAGCGCACGCAGCATCGCCTCGAAGGACCGCGGGTCGACGCGGTCGGCTTTCATCAGCATGCGGATCATCGGATCCCTTACGACTTCATCGATCGTCAGATCATTGCGCTGCGACATCGAAGCGGCTCCTGGTTTTTGGTGATCCGCGGCAAGCCGCGCATCTGGTGTTTTCTTGCTCGCCGGCCGAGGCCGTGAGGTGCGGTTCGTCCCCTTGCCGATCGGGGCGGGGCTGATGGCTGGCACTTGCGAGTTTGACATGATGCAATGCGGGTGTTACAGGTAAGTAACATCTCTAACGTTACAGACCGGTAACACCCTAGTCAAGAGGTGCACCGAGGGAATTTCGGGAAACGCAATCACGGAGGTTTTGATGACAGACGTTGTTGTGGAGCGTGTTCGCCCCCGGGACAGGATCCTGGAGACGGCACGGGACATGTTTCACAAGCATGGCATTCGCGGCGTCGGCATCGACGCCATCACCGAGGCCGCCGGCACAAACAAGATGACGCTCTACCGGCATTTCGAGTCCAAGGACGACCTGATCATCGAATGTCTGCGGGCGACTGCCTGCAGCGCCAACGCGATGTGGGAGAAGTTCGAGGCCGAGAATCCGGGCGACAAGCTGGCGCAGCTGCATGCCTGGGTCCGGATGGCGGCCGATTGCCTGATGTCGGATCGCCGCGGTTGCGACATGGCCAACGCCGCCATCGAGCTGAGCGAGGCCGATCATCCGGCAAGGCAAGTGATCAAGGAGCTCAAGGAAGCGCAGCGCGAGCGGCTGGTCTCGCTGTGTCGCGATGCCGGCATCGGCCAGGCCGAGCTTCTTGCGGACACGCTGTCGCTGTTGCTCGAGGGCGCCCGCGTCAGCCTGCAAAGCGTCGGCGCCGAGGGCCCGAGCGCGCAGTTCGTCCGCATGGCGGAAGGCCTGATCACGTCTTTCAGGGCCAGATAGTCTCGCAAGCGGCGAAACGATACGTGGCGTTTCGATTGCGGGCCGCGTCGCCGGGTGATGTCTCGTCCCATCGCGATGTGCCATCTCGCGTCTCCTGTGCCGATCCTCCGCACCATGGCCGGCGCGGCGTTGATCGCTGGTCGTGAGGCAGGATAGGGCCGCCGGCGAACCGGTGAGAGTGACAAGTGTGACAGGATTCTGCCCGACAAGCCGCGGCGGTCGCAGCGAAGCTCATCGATCCGCGGATCAGCAAACGTGTCCGGTGCTGTCCCGACCGCAAGCATTGGCCGCTATCCCGGAGCTGGAACAAAAAAAGCCCGCTGCCGGGAGGAGGTGGCAGCGGGCTCGATTTCGAATACGGCACGGGAGGAGGTGTACCGCACTCAGCGTCGGCATCGCATCTGGGAGAAGTAGATGGCCGACACCTGCAAAACTATCGATTGCCCAATGATTCGGCAACCACAAAAGTTGCATAGGTGATGTGCAGATTTGCGGTATCAACCGAATTTTAACGATCGAGGCCCGAGCGACCATCGCCTCGCGCGACATCACTGCACCGGGACATTTTCCTTGAAGATCAGGCGCGGCTCGATGAATTTCCGCGTCAGATAGGGCGCCGACGAGGCGATCGAGCCGAGCAGGCGAATGACCGACTGTTCGGCGATCAGCCGCGCATTCTGGTCGATGACGACGTCGAGCAGATCGTCGACGAGATAGCCGCGCGTCTCGCGCGTCAGATCATGGCAGATGAACACCGGCTTCGTCTGCGGCCTGACTTCGAGCAATGCTTTTGCCACGCCCGAGCGCCCGGCGCCGATACAATAGATGCCGAGCAGCTCCGGCGCGTTGTGCAGCGCCTTCATGGTCGCGGTATAACTGACCTCCGGCTCATCGTTGATCTCCACGGCGCTAGTGACGGTTAGGTTGGGGAACTCCTCGCCGAGCACGGAGCGAAAGCCCATCTCGCGTTCCTCATGGCCGCGGTAGGAGCGTGAACCGACGACCATCGCCAGATGGCCCTGGCGGCCGCCGAGGAACCGTCCCATCAGCAGCGCCGCCGTACGGCCGGCCACCCGGTTGTCAATGCCGACATAGGCCGAGCGGGGCGCGCCCGGAACATCGGACACAAGTGTGACCAGGCGGATGCCGGCCTCGACGATCTCGCGCAAGATGTTGCGCGTTCTCGGGTGATCGACGGCAATGACGCCGACACCGTTCGCCTTGAGCGAGAGGTTTTCGACGGCCGCCTGCAAGGCACTCGGCGAGATGCCGGCGAGCTTGTGGATGCGGCAGGAGGCGACCAGCGGCAGGCGCGCCGCATAATCCTCGATGTGCCTGGCCAGATCGGCCATGAAGGCATTGCTGCCTATCGGCAGGAAGAATTCGAGATGCGCCGGCCGCGAGGGCAACGCTACCTGGTCGACCACCGGCAGATAGCCGAGCTGCTTGGCCGCCTCCATCACGCGCTGCCGGTTGGCGGCACTGGCTCCCGCCCGGTTGTTGAGCACACGGTCGACCGTCGCGGTCGACAGGCCGCAGCTCCTGGCAATATCCGAAACGGTGGCTTTCATGTCGCAACCATGTGGCGATGCGATCCAGTGCCTCGACGATCAGGCCGACCTCCGGCTGCTCAGCCGGGCCGTTGCGTGCCCTCGACCAGCGCGTCATGGATCTCCTTGTCCGACATGCCGGTGATGACGCGTTCGACTTCGGCGACGCTGGTCTTCTTCGGGTCGATATCGTCGGCGACCACCTTGCCGCGGCGCATGACGACGATGCGGTCGACCACCTGGAAGACATGATGGATGTTGTGGGCGATGAAGATGCAGGAATGGCCGGAATCGCGGGCACTGCGCACGAAGCTCAGCACGCCTTGCGTTTCGGCGACGCCGAGATTGTTGGTCGGCTCGTCGAGGATGATGAGATCGCTGTCGAAATGCATGGCGCGCGCAATCGCCACCGCCTGCCGCTCGCCGCCGGAGAGCGAGCCGATCGGCGTCGTCGGCGGGATGTTCTTCGAGATGCCGACCTGCTTGAGCAGGTCGCGGGCAACCACGTTCATCGCCTCCTGGTCCATGCGGTTGAGGAAACGCGGCGGCTTGATCGGCTCGCGTCCGAGGAACAGGTTGCGGGCGATCGACAGCTGCGTCACCAGCGCGGAGTCCTGGTAGATCGTCTCGATGCCATGGGCGATGGCGTCGCTGGTGCTGCGCAGATTCACCTTCTTGCCGCGGATGAAGATGTCGCCGCTGGTCAGCGGGACCGCGCCCGACAGCACCTTGATCAGCGTCGACTTGCCGGCGCCGTTGTCGCCGAGCAGTCCAACGATCTCCCTTTCGTTGACATGGAAATTGGCATCAACCAGCGCCTGCACGCGGCCATAGGACTTGCGGATATTTTCCATGCGGACAAGCGGTTCGGCCATGGTTCAAGTCCCTGCCTGATGCCGGCGTTCCAGCCATGAATGGAGCGCCATCATGCCGAGGATGATGGCGCCGATGAAAATATTATAGGCAAGGCCGGGCACACCGATCAGCACGATGCCGTTGCGCATCACGCGCAGGATCAGGATACCGAGCACCGTGCCGATGATTGTGCCGCGCCCGCCGGTCAGCGCCGTGCCGCCGATCACCACCATGGCGATGACTTCGAGCTCGTAGCCGGTGCCGCTGTTGGGGTTGGCCGCAGAGGTGCGTAGCGAGGAGATGACGCCGGCAAGCGAGGCCAGGATCGACGACAGGATGAACAGGCCGATCTTGACGCCGCTGACATTGACGCCGCGCGCCCTTGCAGCACTCGGGTTGCCGCCGGCCGCCTGGATCCAGTTGCCTGTCCGGCTCTGCGTCAGAACGTAGCCGAGCACGATTGCGGCGGCGATGAACCAGAACAGCGACATGTAGATACGGAACGGCCCGATGAAGAAATCGCCGACCAGCGCTTCCGCCAGCCAGCTGCCCTCGGCGCTCCAGGTCCGCTGCGGAAACCCGTTGGTGACGAACAAAGCGGTGCCGCGCACCACCAGCAGCATGCCCAGCGTCACCAGGAAGGACGGGATCTTGAGTTGCGTCACGAAGCAGCCATTGACCAGTCCAATGAATGCAGCGACCACCAGCGAGATGACGAAGGCGGCTTCGAGCGAGGCGACGCCGCTGTTGAACAACGTCCACATCAGGACCGGCGAGAAACCGAACACCGAGCCGACCGAGAGGTCGAATTCGCCTGATGTCATCAACAGCGTCATCGCCAGCGCGATCAGCCCGAGCTCGACCGTGAAGGCCAGCGTGTTCGAGATGTTCTGCGGCGACAGGAAGTCGTGGTTGATGCCCCAGAACACGGCGATCTCGACGACGAGCAGCACAAACGGCCCGAACTCGGGCCGCGCGATCGAGCGTTGGATAAGAGAACGATTTTCCACCTTGGACCCGCGATAGGATTGGATTTGGCCGCGACCGCAACCGGCTTCGGCGGAATGATGAGACGGTCACGGCCGCCGAAGCGGCCGTGGCCAACTCGATCGCGGATTTATTTGCCGGACAGGATCTTGTCGTAGACCGCCGCGGTGTCCTTCTCGTAGAGCGCGCCGGTGATCACGTCGAAGCCAGGCGGGATACCGCTCGCCGCCATGTTGGCGAGCGAGAGCGCGACGTAGCTGGTCGCCTGCGGATCCTGCCATTGGCCGGCATTGACGTAGCCGTTCAGCACTTCCTGGGTGGTGTCGAGCGAGTTGCCCCAGCCGACGACCGGGATTTCGCCCGGCTTGACGCCGACCTGGTCGAACACCCGCTTGATCGAGCCGGTGACAAGGTCGCCGAGACCGATGACCGCCTTGACCTTGGCCCGGTTGGCGGTGAGGTAATCGACCATGCGGTTGATCACTTCGGCCTGGTCGAGCGTCGCTTCGGTGATTTCATAGGTGATGCCGAGCGGCTCGAAGACGCTCTTGATGCCTTCCTCTTCCTGGACGCCATAGGTGGCGCCGGGAATTTCGACCGGCATCCAGACGAAGTCGCCCTTCTTCACCAGGCCCTTGTCGACCAAATACTGCGCCCAATGCTTGCCGAAGGTGACGTTGTCGCCGCCGACATAGGCGTTGAAATCCGCCTTCGGGTCGGGCGTGTTGAAGTTGATGATCGGGATGTTCGCCGCCCGCGCTTCCTTGACGATCTCGACAAGGCTGCCCGGATCGGGGCTGGTCGTGGTGATGCCGTCGGCCTTGGCGGCGATTGCGGCGCGGACGGCTTCCTGTTGCGACGCCACGTCGCCATTGTGGAACGACGTGTTGACGGTGTTGCCGGTGTCCGTCGCCCATTGCTTGGCGCCGGCAAGGAAGTAGGTCCAGACCGGATCGGCCGGGCCGCCATGCGAAATCCAGTAGAACGTCTTGGCCTGTGCCGCGGCCGGAATGGCCAGCGCCACCACCAAGCCAAGTACAAGCAGTCTTAGCCTCGTCAGCATTTGATTTCCTCCCATTTGAACCGAACTCCTCCTCCGACGACGATCGCGGCCAAAGCCGTGCGCGGCCAAAAACCGTGGTCGCATTTGCCAGCGTCGACCTGGGCGCATTAGAGCATTCCCTTTTTCGACCGATGGCAAGCCTCCATCGCCAATGGACGTTGGCGCAAGGCACCACGCCATCAGCAATCCCATCAGATTGCATCAGTTTGGCTGATATTTTCCAGGCGGCCGACGATCGGCCTTGTGACCGTCATGCAATCCCGCGCGGCGGCGCGCCGAGCACGTATTGCTCTAGGTCGATAAGCGTCCCGGTCATCAGCCCGGAGGCGTCGCTGAGCAGGAACAGCGTTAGCTGGGCGACTTCGTCCATGGTCAGCAATCGACCAAGCGGCAGGCCGGCGGCGGCAATCTTTGCCCAGTTTTCGCCCTTGCCCAGCGTGCGCGCCTGCATCTCTTGTTCGGCCGGCGTCGCTACCCAGCCCATGTTGATGCCGTTGACGCGGATGCGATCGGAAAGATGTGCGTTGGCAATGTTTCTGGTCAGCGTCGAAAGCGCGCCCTTGGTTGCGGAATAGATGGCAAGGTCCGGCGCACCGCAATGCGCATTCACCGACAGTATGTTGACGATGGCGCCCGCCGCCCGCCGTGTCTTCATGTCGGCTACGGCCCCCTGCATGAGGAAAAACGGCGCGCGCGCATTGACGGAAAACAACCTGTCCCAGTCGTCGATTGTGCCAGTTTCCAGAGAGGCCCGGTCGGTGAGGGCCGCGGCGTTCACCAGACAATCGATGCGGCCGAGTCTTTTGATCGCTTCCGCCATGACACCTGCAGGCGCGGCCGGATCTCCAAGGTCGGCCTGGATGAAGACGACGGGCCGGCTTGGTCGTGAAAGCTCTTCGGCGATGCGTCTGCCACGCTCGGCATTGCGGCCGACAATGGCGATCCCTTCGCCGCCGTCGGCTGAGGCCAGCCGGACGATGGTCTCACCAAGTCCTTGCGTTCCGCCGGTAACGACAAGGGTCTTGCCCTCAAGAGCGACGATCAATGGACTCTCCCGAATGCCGACGAGCAGGTAATTTCCAATCAGAGAATTCTAGAATATATCGGATGTAGGGTGGGGGACTAGATGAGGTCGGCCCTTGCGAGGTCACGCATCAGATGGCTGGCGCCGTAGGTCCAGTGTGGGCAGTCGGGCGACAGCCGCACGCGGTTGACCAAGGCGCCGAATTTCTCCGACGAGATGGTGACGATGTCGCCGACCTTGTGGGTAAAGCCCTTGCCTGTTTCGCCGCGATCCTTCGACGGCACGAACATGGTGCCGAGATAGAGCCCCAGCCCGTCCGGGTATTGGTGATGTGGCCCCATGGCGGCGGCGACCAACTCTTCCGGCGAGCGGCTGATCTCGGCCATCGAACTGGCGCCCTCCAGCGAGAACCCATCCTCGCCTTCGACTTTCAGGCGTACGATCGCCTGCTTCACGTCGCCAATGGAAAATGTCTCATCGAACAGCCGGATAAAGGGGCCAAGTGCTGCCGAAGCGTTATTGTCCTTGGCTTTGCCGAGCAGCAGCGCCGAGCGCCCCTCGACGTCGCGCAGATTGACGTCGTTGCCGATCGTCGCCCCGACAATCCTGCCGCTGCCGGCGGCAATCATGGCGATCTCCGGCTCCGGATTATTCCATGTCGAAACCGGATGCAGGCCGACATCGGCGCCGAAGCCGACCGAGGCCATCGGCTGGCATTTGGTGAAGATCTCGGCATCGGGGCCGATGCCGACTTCCAGATATTGCGACCAGGCGCCGCGCGCTATCAGCTTGGCCTTGATCTCCATCGCTTCCGGCGAGCCGGGCTTGAGCTTCGACAGATCGTGGCCGATCAGCCCGGCGATGTCGGCGCGAATGGCGTCGGCCTTTTCCGCCGAACCGCGCGCCTGCTCCTCGATCACCCGTTCGAGCAGGCTGACGACAAAGGTGACGCCAGATGCCTTGATCGCCTGCAGGTCGACGGGGGACAGCAGATACGGTTTCCCCGGATCGCGCGCTGTCTCGAAACTGTTAGCGGCAATGGCATCGAGCGGGCCGATCGGCCGCCCCTTGGCCGAGCGGACGTGCCCCGCCGGATCCGGCAATTCGCAAACGTCGCGCACGGTCGGCGCCACATTTGACGTGATGTCGAAGACCGTGCCGTCACGCACCGTGACCACCAGCGGATGGGAAGCATCGCTCGCCCGGGCGCGGCCCACGAAGAGGCCTTCGGCGGGCAAATGTGTGGCGTTCGTCATGGCTTACATTTCCTGTTGTCTTGTCCTTCGGCCGCGGCACTTTCAACAAATTCCCGCCAAAGGTCTATCCCGCTTGCAGGGCGAGCTTTGTCAATTCTTTCAAGCGGTCTTCGCATCGCTGGACCTTGATCGAGCCTGACGTGCGCCAACGGCGACGGAAAACGCTCTTTCAAAATAATGAAACCGTCGCTAGGGTTTTCACCTACTGAAATCTTCAGGTGACGCTTGCACTTACGGTTTTCCGATCCAATCTGGCAGAAGCCGCGGACAGCCACCGCGTTCCAGTCGCTTTTTCCAGCCGGCCAATGCGTCGATGTCGTTATCGTCGGCGGCGGCATTCTGGGTCTGTCAACGGCCTTGCACGCTGCCCGGCTCGGCCTTGCCGTCCAGGTGCTGGAGGCCGGCGAAATTGGCAATGGCGCATCCGGCCTGAACGGCGGTCAGGTCATTCCCGGCCTGAAATACGATCCGGACTGGCTGCTGGAGCATTTTGGTCTCGAACGCGGCGAAGCGCTCGTCAACTTTGCCGCCTCGACCGCTGACACCGTCTTCGAATTGATCCGCGACGAAAGACTGGCGGTGCCGTTCGTCCGCAATGGCTGGATCCAGGCCGCGCATACCGAGACCGCGCTGAAAGCGGCGGCGAACCGGGATCGGCAGTGGCGCGCCCGCGGCGCCGATGTCCGGCTGCTGAGCAGGACGGAGATCGCGACGATGACCGGCGCGCAAGGCTATCTCGGCGGCTGGCTCGATCGCCGCGCCGGTGTCATCGATCCGCTCGCCTACACGTCGGAACTGGCGCGCGTCGCTGCAGCGGCGGGCGTAAAGATCGCCGAGCGCCAGAACGTGATGCAGATCAGCAAGAATGCTGGCTTTTGGCACGTTTCTACGGAAAGCGGCGCCGAACTCCAGGCCAAGGCGGTCGTTCTGGCGACCAACGCCTATACCGGCGGCCTGCTCCCCGGCCTCGCCGAGACGATCGTGCCGCTGCATTCCTTCCAGATCGCGACAGCGCCGCTATCGTCCAATCTCGCGGCGGCGATCCTGCCGGAAGGGCAGGCGGTGTCGGATTCGCGCCGCATCCTCGTCTATTATCGCAAGAGTGCCGACGGCCGGCTGGTGCTCGGCGGGCGCGGCCGCATGGCTTTCCCGAACGGCCCGGCCGACTGGGCGCATCTGGAACGCGCGCTGCTGCGGCTTTATCCGGCGCTGTCAGACATTGCCATTGAAAAGCGGTGGTTCGGCCGGGTGGCAATGACGCCGGACCATCTCCCGCATATCCACGAGCCAGAGAAGGGCCTGCTGGCGGTCGTCGGTTGCCAGGGCCGCGGCATCGGCCTGATGACCGCGCTTGGCGAGCGCATCGCCTCCTACCTGTCGAGCGGCGACACCAGGCAATTGCCGTTCCCGGTCTCGCCGATCCGGCCATTCCCGTTTCATGCGTTTCGGCAGGTCGGCGTTGCCGCGACGATCGCCTGGTACCGGATGCTGGACGCCTTCGAACGCTGACGTTCATGCCCAAGCGTGAAACAGCTTGACAGCTTCACGAATATGAAAAAAGTTTAGTCGATTTCAAATTATGATGGGTAGTCGATGTCGACCATCGCCGCAACGCAGCCGCTGCCGGAAACCCGGTCTTCGCCGGGTTTTCGCTTCGCCATGCTGCTGCCCGGCGGGTTGGTCACCTTCTTGCTGATCCTTTTCGCCCTCGGCCTGGTGTTCTTTCTCGCCTTTCGCGGCAATGACGGCTCGCTGCTGGGGGCTGGTTTCACCCTTGCGAATTTCGTCACTGTGGCCACCGATCCGCTGTACTGGACGGTGACGCTGCGCTCGCTGGGCATCGCCGGCCTGGTGACGCTGGCAACCGTAGTCACCGCCTATCCCGTTGCCTACTATCTGGCTTTCCATGCCGGGCAGCGGCGCGGGCTGCTGCTGTTCCTGCTGACCCTGCCGTTCTGGACCAGCTATCTGCTGCGCGTCTTCGCCTGGAAGATCGTGCTTGCCTATAATGGCGTGCTGAACTCGGCGCTGATCGAAAGCGGCATCTGGTCGGAGCCGACATTGGCGTTCTTGAATACGCCGGCAGCGGTCGTCGTCACGCTCGCCCACGCTTATGCGCCGTTCGCTATCCTGCCCATCTATGTGGCGCTGGACACCATCCCGAAATCGCTGCTCGAGGCCGCTTCCGATCTCGGCGCAAAACCATTCACCAGCTTCCGCCGCATCGTGCTGCCCAATTCGATGCCGGGCGTGCTGGCGGCTGCTCTCGTCGTCTTCGTGCCGACCGTCGGCGATTATGTGACGCCGGCGCTGGTCGGCGGCCCTGCCAGTACAATGATCGGCACGCTGATCCAGGCCGAGTTCGGCAAGGCCAATGACTGGCCGTTCGGCGCCGCACTCGCCGTCGCCGTCATGCTGGTCATTCTCGCCGTGGTGCTGGTGGTGCGCTTCGCCGACCGCCGATACGGCAGCCGCACATGAACACGGCGCGTATCGATGCAAGGCAGGGCGGCGGCTGGCTGGGTGTCTATGTCCTTGCCTATCTGGTGTTCCTGTATCTGCCGATACTGCTGATCCCGCTGTTTTCCTTCAACAATTCGATCCAGGCGGCATTTCCGCTGCAAGGCTTCACGCTGGAATGGTACGGCACGCTGGTCGGCAATTCGGCGCTGTCCGGTGCGCTTGCCACCAGCCTCGTCATCGGCGCCATTGCCGCCACTGGCGCAACACTCTGCGGCATTACCGTGTCCTATATGGACCTTTACGGCCGCTCGCCGCTGGCCGCCACGATCAGTGCCATTGCGCGGCTGCCGATCCTGATCCCCGGCGTCATCGTCGGCATCTCGCTGTTGATCCTGGTCAATCTCGCCGGTTTCGGGCCGTCGCGCATTGCCATTGTGCTCGGCCATGTATTGGTGGCGCTGCCGACGACGGTGGTGGTCATGCGCAGCCGCTTCGCCGCCATCCCGAAGACCATCCGCGAGGCAGCGCTCGACCTCGGCGCCTCTGACTGGACGACCTTCAGACGGGTGATGCTGCCGCTCAGCCTGCCCGCCATTATTTCGGCGTTCATGCTGGCCTTCCTGACCTCGTTCGACGAGTTCATCGTCGCCTTCTTCCTTGCCGGCACCGAGCCGACGCTGCCGCTTTATATCTGGAGCCAGCTGCGCTTCCCGAAATCGCTGCCGACCGTCATGGCGCTCGGCACGGCGATCCTGGCAGTGTCGTTCGTCATCGCCGCACTCGCCGAAATCCTGCGCCATCGCGGGCTTGCCGCCACCCGGCGGCCAGCGCCCGCCAGCCTGTCAAAACCAGAAGAAACCGAAAGAGGAGAACTGCAATGGCATTCGACCTGAAATCGATAACGGCAAAGACAGCGAAAACCGGACTGGCCGCCTTCGCGCTGGCGCTTGCATCGACTGTCGCCTTTGCCGGCGACAAGCTGCAATATTTCACCTGGTCGGGCTATGAACTGCCCGACTTCAACAAGAGCTTCCTCGCCGCGCACCCAGATGGCGTCGAAGCCGCGATGTTCGGCGACGACGATGACGCCTTCACCAAGGTCAAGGCCGGCTTCCGCCCCGATGTCGCGCACCCTTGCTATGACAAGGTGGCGCGCTGGAACAAGGAAGGCCTGCTGCAGCCGATCGACACCAAGCGCATCAAGAACTGGGATTCGATCTTCCCGGTCTTCAAGAACCTGCCCGACCTGCAGGCCGGCGACGGCAAGGTCTGGATGGTGCCGTGGGACTGGGGCAATACCTCGATCCTCTACCGCACCGATCTGGTGAAGAACCCCGAAGCCAGCTGGAACCTGCTCTGGGACAAGCAATATGCCGGGCGCATGGCGACCATCGATGCCGTCCACGACACACCGGTGGTGGCGGCCCTTCTGGCAGGCGTCAATCCGTTCGACATGACACCGGAACAGATGGACAAGGTGGCGGAAAAACTGCGCGAGCAGCGCCCGCTGCTCTCGAACTACACCACCGACATGACCTCGGTCGAACAGGCACTGGCGAGCGGCCAGCTGGTCGCGGCCATGACCTGGAACGCCTCGGCAACCTCGCTGAAGAAGCAGGGCGTGCCTGTAGAGTTCATGAAGCCGAAGGAAGGCATGCTGACCTGGGCTTGCGGTTTCGTCATGCTCAAGGACGCCAAGAACGTCGATCTTGCTTATGACTTCATCAACAGCCGGCTGGAAACGGATTCCGGAAAGTATCTGATCCAGGCCTACGGCTATGGCAGCTCGACCAGCTCGGCTTTCGCCGCCGTGCCAAAGGAGGAGTTGGAGAAACTGCAGCTGCCTTCCGATCCCGAGGTGATGCTGAAGACCACGATCTTCACCGGGCCGATGAAACAGAATGACGAACTCGCCAAGATGTTCGAGAAGGTCAAGGCAGGCGGCTGAGTTCGCTCTTCCTTCTCCCCTTGTGGGAGAAGGTGGATTGGCGCGGAGCGCCAAGACGGTTGAGGGGTGTTGGAAGGAATGAGGCGTTGGTGTTTTCTGGAACACCCCTCATCCGACCGAGCTTCGCTCGGCCACCTTCTCCCACAAGGGGGAGAAGGGAAGACCGCGCGGCGCCGGCCAAAAATACTGTAACAAGGACGAACGAATGGACATGCTGGACGAAGCGGCTGAGAAGCCGAAGGACGACGCCGACGTCAGGGTCGGCCGGCGCGTGCGGGCGCTCAGGCTGGAGCGCAATCTCTCGCTGGCCGAACTTGCCGCCAAAGCCGGTGTCTCGATAGGTGCGCTAAGCCAGATCGAGCGCGGCATGTCGTCATTGCGGGTCCGCGTGATCTGGCCGCTTGCCGCCGCCCTCGATATAGAGCCGTCGGCCCTGATCGCCGACGGCAATGATGTCGGCAACGATCTTTATTGTGTGCGCGCCAACAGCCGGCGTCAGATCCCGGTCAAGTCGGAAGGCACCGCCAAGGCGCTGCTGTCGCCGCCGGCCGCCACGCTGACCGGCATGCTGGTGACCGTGGAAGCCGGCGGCGGCACCGCGGAAGCCTATGCCCATGCCGGCCATGAATTCGGCTTCGTCCTGTCCGGCGAGGTCGAGCTGGTGGTCGATTCGACCAGATACGGGCTGAAGGCCGGTGACAGCTTCGCCTTCAAGAGCACCTTGCTGCACGCCTTCCGCAATCCGGGCAGCGAGCGCTGCCAGATCCTGTGGGTCAACACCACCAAGCCGTCCGAGGTTCGCGATGGCGCCTGATCCTCTCGTCCGGCTGGACAAGGTCTCCAAGATATTCCCCGGCGGCATCGTCGGGCTCGAGTCTGTCGATCTCGACATTGCCCGCGGCGAGTTCCTGACCTTGCTCGGGCCGTCCGGCTGCGGCAAGACCACCAGCCTGCGGGTCATCGCCGGCTTCGAGAGCCCGTCGAGTGGCAGGGTTCTGCTCGAAGGCGGTGACATCACGGCACTCAGGCCCTTCGGCCGTCCCGTCAATACCGTGTTCCAGGACTACGCGCTGTTCCCACACATGAACGTTGCCGAAAATGTCGGCTTCGGCCTGTCGCTGCGCAAGCTCTCCGGTGCCGAACAGGCAAAGCGCGTCGGCGCAGCGCTCGACATGGTCGGCCTTGCCGAGAAGCTCGGCGCCCGCGTGTCCGAATTGTCGGGTGGCCAACGCCAGCGCGTCGCGCTTGCCCGCGCCATCGTCTGCGAGCCGCGTGTGCTGCTGCTCGACGAGCCGCTATCGGCGCTCGACGCGCATCTGCGCGAGCAGATGCAGGTCGAACTGAAGCGGCTGCAGTCGCGGCTTGGCACCACTTTCGTCATGGTCACGCACGACCAGACCGAGGCGCTGTCGATCTCAGACCGCATTGTCGTCATGAACAAGGGCCGCATAGAGCAGATTGCGCCGCCGGCAACTCTTTACGACCGGCCCGCCACCAAATTCGTCGCCAGCTTCATCGGTACCATGAACCTTCTGCAGTCGCGCTTTGTCGGCCGTGACGGCGAGCGCCTGCTGTTCACTGCCGGCGTCCTGCCGCTGGAAGCGATTTCGGATAAAGGCGAGCTGCCTGGCGAGGGCACTGTGCGCACCATCGGCGTGCGTCCAGAGGATATTTTGGCCACGACCGAGGCCGCGGCCGGTACCGCACCGGTGCGGGTGAACAGCATCGTCTTTCACGGCCGCACCTTGCGCCTTCATGCAGAGCTGGGGCAGGGGACACAGGTGGTGATCGACGCGCCACGCCGGGCGGAGGGTTTTCAATTCAGCGTCGGCGACGTGGCGCATATCAGCCTGCGGCGCGGCGCCAACTGCCCTATGCTACCTAGCTAGTCTCACTCATTTTTAGAAAACCGGAGCACGGCCCATGAGCAATCATCTCAATTTTTTCATCGGCGGCAAATGGGTCGGCCCCGTGGTTGCGGCAACGCTGGATGTGATCGATCCGTCCACCGAAGAGGCCTACACCAAAATCTCGGTCGGCTCGAAAGCCGATGTCGACAAGGCCGTGGCGGCAGCCAAGGCGGCATTCCCGGCCTTCTCGCAAACCAGCAAGGCCGAGCGCCTGAAGCTGCTGAAGCGTATCCTCGAAGTCTACAATGAGCGCTACGAGGACATCGCCCAGGCGGTCAGCCAGGAAATGGGCGCGCCGATCAGGTGGGCGCGCGAGGCGCAGGCCTGGGCGGGCAGGGCGCATATGGAAGCCACCATCAAGGCGCTTGAGGATTACGAATTCAGCGAGAAGCGCGGCACCACCATGGTGGTCAAAGAACCGATCGGCGTCTGCGCGCTGATTACGCCGTGGAACTGGCCGCTCAACCAGATCGTCTGCAAGGTGGCGCCGGCGATCGCCGCCGGCTGCACGGTCATTTTAAAGCCTTCCGAAATCGCGCCGATCAGCGGCATCATCTTTTCCGAGGTGATGGACGCCGCCGGCACGCCGAAGGGCGTCTACAATATGGTGAATGGCACTGGTCCGGATGTCGGCCAGGTCATGGCTGGCCATCTCGACGTCGACATGGTCTCGTTCACCGGGTCGACCCGGGCCGGCATCATCGTCGCCAAGACGGCGGCCGAGACCGTCAAGCGCGTCGCGCAGGAGCTGGGCGGCAAATCGGCCAACATCGTGCTGCCCGACGCTGACTTCGAGACGGCGGTGCGCAAGGGTGTCAACGCCTGCTTCGGCAATAGCGGCCAGTCCTGCGATGCGCCGACCCGCTTGCTGGTACCGGCCGCCCGTCACGACGAGGCGCTGACGATCGCCAGGAAGGCCGCCGAATGGCACAAGGTCGGCGACCCGCGCTCGGAGGAGACCAAGCTCGGGCCGGTGGTCAGCAACGTCCAGTTCGACAAGATCCAGCGGTTGATCGAGGCAGGTATCGCCGAGGGTGCGACGCTGGTCACCGGCGGCCCCGGCCGGCCGGAACACCTCAACCGTGGCTATTATGTGCGACCGACCGTTTTCGGCCACGTCAGGCCTGGCATGACCATCGAGAAGGAGGAGATTTTCGGGCCGGTCCTGTCGGTCATCTCCTACGATGACGATGATGATGCGGTGAAGATCGCCAACGACACCGTCTATGGCCTGGCTGCCTATGTGCAGTCCGGGGATATCGACCACGCCCGCAAGATTGCCAGCCGCCTGCGTGCCGGGCAGGTGTCGATCAACTATCCGGAATGGGATACGTTTGCGCCCTTCGGCGGCTACAAGCAGTCCGGCAACGGCCGCGAATATGCCGACTGGGCCATCCACGATTTCCTCGAGATCAAGGGCATCATCGGCTACGGCGCCTGAGCGTTCAACATTGGCATTACGCTAACCGTCAAGTTTGTTGCGAGCGTTGGTGCCTCGGCATCGGCGTTCGGTTGAACGGCCACGACGGCTCCGTGGCCGCAATGTGAGTGCGAAGCAGGTCGCCTCAGATCGTCTTGAGATAGCCGGCCAACTGATCCGCCACCGTGCCCCAGCCGTCGTAGAAGCCCATCTCCTCGTGGCTGTTGCGCGTGGCTTCGTCGCGGTGGATGGCGGTGGCGGTGTAGCGCGTCGTCTCGCCATGCGATTGCAGCGCTATGACGGCTGTGATGAATGGGTCGCCTGACGGCCGGTAGCCTGGCAGCAGCGCATCGGTCCACACCAGCCGCTCGTCCTGGACGATCTCGAGGTAGCAGCAACGCCTATCGTTGACCTCCTTGCCGTCGGGCGACTGCATGCGGGTCCGGAACAGACCGCCGGGCCGCAGATCGATCTCGCAATCGGTGATGATCCACGGCTTCGGCGTGAACCATTGGCGGACATGGTCGGGTCTCGTCAGGGCCATCCACAGCAGTTCTCGCGGCGCCTCGATCGTCCGTTCGAGCACGAGGTCGAGCTTCGGATCGGGTTGGAACAACGGCACCATATTCATCTGTCTGTCTCCTTGAGTTTCAGTACGTAGTCGTCGAACTGGTCGAGACGGCGCTCCCACAGCGCACGCTGCTCGGCCAGCCAGTTTTCCGCGAGCTTCAACGGCTCCGGCGCGAGCCGGTAGGTCCTGACGCGGCCGGCCTTTTCCGAATGCACCAGCCCGTAGCCTTCCAGAACCCTGAGGTGCTCGATGAAGGATGGCAGGGCCATCTCGAACGGCTGGGCAAGCTCGCTGACCGAGGCGGGGCTTCGGTTCAGTCGCTCGACCACGCGTCGCCGGGTCGGATCGGCGAGCGCCCGGAAAATGCCGTCGATCGGCGGGGGGCTTTCGGTCTGCAGGCTCGTCATGGTCGTTTCCTTGCCTCGGCTATTTCGTGAGAAAATTAGCTCGGGAAATGGTTAGGAAAATTCCTTACCATTGGCAAGCGCGGAAATCGCGGAGCCCGGCGAGGCCGCTGGAAAAGTGAGAGGCGCGGTTTTAGGGTGCCGTCAGATTCGACCGGTCCGAGGACGCGTTTTGACGATCACCATGTACGGCATCACCAATTGCGATACGGTCAAGAAGGCGCGTTCCTGGCTGGCGAGCCACGATGTTGCCTATCGCTTTCACGACTACAGGGCAGACGGCCTTGACGCGGATCGGCTGAACGGCTGGTCAGGCAAGGTCGGCTGGGAAATCCTGCTCAACAAGGCGAGCACAACGTACCGTGAACTGTCGGAGGAGGACAGACTGGGCTTGGACGAGAACAAGGCCAAGGCGCTGATGCTGGCCAAACCGACGATGATCAAGCGTCCGGTGCTGGAACTTGGCGATCGCATACTGGTTGGCTTCAAGCCGGACATTTATCAGCAGGCGATGGGTGGTTGAACCCGGTGCAGCGGGACGGCGAGGTTTCGCGGCTTCGTTCCAGCTTGGGTTCCTCGCCCCCACGAAGTGGCTAGGGGATGCACACATCTTTTCGTTGCGTCGATGACTCCTCTGTGAGTTGCGGCGTCGGGTTGGTGTGTGATTCTGTAGGCGACGTACTGAGGGAGGCGTCGCGGTGTCATCTATGGGATTGTTGGGGTCGTTCGGTGACGA